>CAOKRG010000003.1 GCA_948471095.1 uncultured Oscillospiraceae bacterium | reverse complement strand
CAAAGGTCTTTGAAAGTCCTTAGAAAACTTTCTACAGAAAGTTTTCTAAGCCGCCGGAGGCCCTTACCGATGAAAGGAGCGTTCCCATGCCTGATACCCTAACGCAAAAAAGCATTGATTTTCTCTGGGAGCTGGCCCTTAACAACGAGCGGCCCTGGTTCCAGGCCCACAAGGAAGAGTTCGTGGAGGCGCTGGACCGGCCCTTTAAGGCCTTGGCTCAGGAGACGTTCCGGATCATGGAGGAGCGCCTGCCCCAAAGGGACTTGAGCCTGCATGTGTCCCGCATCTACCGGGACGCCCGGCGGCTGTACGGCCGGGGGCCCTATCAGGACAACCTGTGGTTCTCCATTCAGGAGGCGGACGCCCGAAACCGCGGCCCCATGTTTTGGTTTGAGCTAAACCGGGAGGGCAGCTCCCACGGATTAGGCTACTGGGACCGGAGCGCCCGCCAGGGCGCGGTTTTCCGCCGGATGATCGACCGTGACCCGGAGGGCTTCGTCCAGCTGGTGGAAAGCCTGCCGGACCGGGAAAGGTCCCGGCTTTGGGGGGACGAGTACAAGCGCCCCAAGGGCTCCTTCGGCCCGGTGATCGACCCCTGGTACAACCGCAAGCAGGCCAGCGTGGGCTGGGAGAACTTCTTCGGCCAGGCGCTGTTCAGCCCGGAGCTGCCCGGGCTTTTGGCGGAATCCTTTCTAGGGCTGCTGCCTATGTACGGCTTCTTCCTCCACGCCTACCGGACCTGCCGGCAGGAGGAGATGGAGGAGGAGCAAAATTCCCTGTGGGGGATTCCAGGAGGCGACCATGAAGACGAATGACTATGAAGCCCGGCTGGCCCGGGAGCGGGAAGAGATTGACCGCATCGACAGGGAGCTGCTGCCCCTGTTCATTCAGCGGATGCGCTGCTCGGAGCGGGTGGCGGAACTGAAGCGGGAGGCCGGGGCCCCGGTGCTCAGCGTGCAGCGGGAACGGGAGATTTTGGAGCGGGTCAGCCGGGAGGCCGGGGAATTCGGCGGCGGCGCGGCGGCGCTGTATCAGGAGATTATGGCCATCAGCCGGGCCCGCCAGCACCAGCTGCTGGACCGGGACTCCCCCCTGCGGGACCTGGAACGCACCGCCCGCCGGGAGCTCCCCTCGCCCCTGGGCCGGGTGGTCTGCCAGGGGGTGGAGGGCGCTTACTCCCACAAAGCGGCCCGAAGCCTGTTCGGCGGCGTTCCCGTCTCCTTTGTACCCCAGTTCAGCCAGGTGTTCGAGGAGGTGGAGCAGGGCGCGCTGGGGGTTCTGCCGGTAGAGAATTCCGCCGCCGGCTCCGTAACCGCCGTGTATGATCTGATTCTGCAATACCGCTTTTTCATTGCCGGCGCGGTGGACGTGCGGGTGGAGCACTGCATAGCCGCGGCGGAGGCCGGGCCCGTGGCGCGGGTGCTGTCCCATCCCCAGGCGCTGTCCCAGTGCTCGGACTACATCAGCGCCCATGGCTTGGAGACAGAAGAATTTTCCAATACGGCGGCCGCGGCCGAATACGTTGCCAAGGAACGGCCCCGGGGCACGGCGGCCATCTGCTCCAAGGAGGCGGCCCAGCGCTGGGGGCTGACGGTTCTGGCAGAGGGCGTGCAGAACGTGAAAAACAACACCACCCGCTTCGTGGCGGTCTCCAAGGAGGCGGTCCTGCCCGAAGAGGCAAATAAAATCAGCCTGTGCTTCTCCCTGCCCCACACCACGGGGTCCCTGTACAACATTTTGCAGCGCTTTGCCGTGGGCGGCTTGAATCTGACCAAGATCGAGTCCCGGCCCATCCCCGGCCGGAGCTTTGAGTACGACTTCTACCTGGACTTTACCGGGAGCATCCACAACCCCGGCACTTTGGACCTGATCTGCGCTTTGCAGGCGGAGCTGCCCCGGTTCTCCTTTTTAGGCAACTACAGCGAAGCGGCCCCGGATTAAGGCCGGTAAATGGAGGAAAGTATGACGATTGCATGGAAAAAAGTAGAAAGCCCGGAAGACGTGGAAGCCCTGTGCGCGGTGGCCCGGCGGGTGTGGCATTTGACCTATGACCCCCTGCTGCCCCCCAGACAGGTGGACTATATGGTGGAGAAATTCCAGTCCCCGCCCGCGGTGCGGACCCAGATGGCGGAAGAGGGCTACCGGTACTACCTGGCCCTGAAGGACGGAACGCCGGGAGGCTTCGTGGGCTTTGCGCCCCGGTATCAGGGCCGGGAGGAAGTGTTTCTCAGCAAGGTCTACCTGGCGCCGGAGTGCCGGGGGCTTGGCCTGGTGCGGGAGGCCCTGGCCCTGGCGGAGGACGCGGCCCGGCGGGAGGGCCTGTCCAGCATCCGCCTGACCGTAAACAAGGGCAACGCCCACGCCTACGAGGTCTACCGGCACTATGGCTTTGAGACCACGGAGAGCGTGGTAACGGACATCGGCCAAGGCTATGTGATGGACGACTACATTATGGTGAAGCATGTATAAGGAAAAGACCGGCCGGAAAACCACCGGCTGGCTTTTTTGTTCCGGAAAAGGCCGGGCTTGGGGGCTCTCTCCCTTATTAAAGCGCGTATGTGGGCATCCGCCAGCCACAAGATATAGTGGACTTTTTCCTATAAATGTGGTAAAATAAGAACGAATGGATTTGTGAAAACCAGAGGAGGAGAAAGATGAAAACGATCGCGAGCTTTACCGTGGACCATGACAAGCTGGAAAAAGGCATGTACGTTTCCCGGGTGGACGGGGACGTGGTGACCTATGACATCCGCATGAAAAAGCCCAATATGGGCGATTACCTCACCAACGGCGCGCTGCACACCTTCGAGCACCTGTTTGCCACCTATGCCCGGAACACACCCCTTTCGGACCAGGTTATTTACATCGGCCCCATGGGCTGCCGGACGGGTTTTTATTTTCTGCTGCGGGACTCCGTCCCCGGCGGACAGGCCATTGAGCTGGTGAAGGAGTGCTTCCGGTTTATCGCCGCCTTTGAGGGAAAAATCCCCGGCAGCGAGCGCAAAGAGTGCGGCAACTACCTGGAGCACGACCTGCCCGGCGCCCGGGCGGCGGCCCTGGATATGCTGGACGTGCTGGACCGCTGGACCGTGGAAAAGCTGCAATACGAGACCTGAACCCCCTGGAACCCAGCCGAGCCGAGCAAAGGCGGCAGGTTATGACCACGATGCTTCAACAGACTTCACAGCGCCGGAATGGTAGAATATGAGCCGTTGGGCGCGGAACCGTATTTTTGGCGGAAGTGAATAAGCTTCCAAAAAATGGCAGATACTTTCCGCGTCACACAAATAACCAGGGCCGGGCCAGGCAGGGCCCCGCCCGGTAAGGAAAGGAACGTGCTCATGAGGAAGAAATCCATTTCAGCGCTGCTGGCGGCGCTGCTGCTGTGCATGCCAATGCTGGGGCTGCGCGCCTCGGCCAAGGGGCTTTCGGACTACATCAAAGTCACCGGCTTTGACCCGAAGCTGAACTATATGGCGGAGATCCAGCGGGTGCTCAAAGACGGGAGCTCCTATGCCCTGCAGGTGGGGGCGATTTACGAGCAGCAGCGGAACCTGAAAATCAAGCATGACGGCTCCGATTACCCCCAGACCAGCTACTTTACCGACTACACCACCGCGGCGGAAATTTTAGCCGCCATCGAGCGGGACACAAAACCCAAGTATACGGACGAGGACCTGGACCTGCTGGCCCGCATCATCAACGCGGAGGCGGGCTGCGACTGGATTCCGGACTGGGTGCAGCGGATGGTGGGCAGCGTGGTGCTCAACCGGGTGAACAGCGAGCATTTCCCCAACACCATCCGGGACGTGATCTACCAGCCGGGGCAGTATGGGCCGGTGTACAATGGGTCCATCCACTGGACGCCCAGCCAGCGGGTCATTGACAACGCCCGCTACCTGCTGGAAAACGGCAGCATCTGCCCGCCCAATGTGACGGGGCAGTGCGGGATGATCACGGGCAGCGGGCTTTACACCAGCTATTACGACTCGATTTTGGGCACAACGATTTATTTTAGCTATACCTAAAAGGGAAAGAAGGGCCGGCGCTTTCTGTGCCGGTCCTTTTTTGCCGCCTGCGGGATGATATACTTTTTCGCAATGGAAAGCCATGGAATTTTTCCTGGCAAAATCACGATTTTTTCCCTGTAAGCACTTGCCAAATGAGAAACAATGTGGTAAAATCAAACCAGACTGCAAGAGGCGGCGGACTTACAAAAATGTATACATTCTTGTAAAACCGCCGCGCGGCAGTCAAACCGGTAAGAGGAGGGGAGCGCCGGCCAAGATTTCGGCCAAAGCGGCGCTGTTTGCATCGGCAGCGCGGGAAGCGGAGCGGGTATCGTCATACCGTTCTAAAACATTGGCAAACCGCTGGAAACGGCGGGACGCAAAGCCACAGGGACTAAGGTGTTTGTAAGGACCTAAGACCGTGAACGCTATGTTAGCCTGGCCGCTAATTATAAAAGGCAAACCGTGGGAAACCGCGGGACGCAAAGCCAGGGGGCTAACGCGCCGTGCCTTTTGGGCGCTATGCCGGCCCAGCCACTGATTATAATTAGCAAACCGGGCGAAAGCCTGGGACGCAAAGCTATGGGGGCTAAGGAGTGGCAACCACTGCATTCTAAGCCAGCCCGGCCGCCGGATACTTTGCATCCGTATTACTAACTAGCAAAGAAAGGAAGAGAAGCCATGAAAAAACAGAGATCCAACCTCCTCAAGCGCGCTTCCGCGCTGGTACTCGCTCTGATGATCTGTGTAAGCATGCTCCAGGTTTCGGCTCTGGCGGCGGACGGATGCTCCCATGAAAACGCCAAGTGGGAGTATATGGAGTGGGCTAACTGCTGCTCTCTGCATTGTCCTGACTGCGACCAGATTTTAAACATCGACAATGATGGCAAAGGGTGTGATGTTCGGAGGGAAACTATTACGCCTGCGACTTGCACTACGCCTGGTGTGTGCAAGGATGTATGCACCAAGTGCGGCCACATTTGGCGGAGTGACTATTTTATTGACTCTCTCGGCGGCCATCTGTGGGATGAAGGTGAGGTTACGAAAGAACCTACCTATACGGCAGAAGGTGCAAAGACTTTCACCTGCCGAAGAGATTCTTCCCATACCAAGGATGAACCACTCCCCAAATTAGTGTGCGACCAGATTGACGACCAGCTCAACCACAAGATTGACGATTTTGTTAAAACTGTGGAAGCCACCTGCGTTGCCGATGGATATCATCTTTACGAGTGTGGCCAATGCGGCGAAACTCGTAAAGAAGTTATTCCGGCAACTGGCAAACACTCTTGGGGGGCTTGGACCGAAACCCAACCGATCACTCGAACCTCTCCCGGCGAGCAAACCCATGAGTGCTCTGTCTGCGAGAAGAAAGAGAGCGAACCCATCTGCAAGCAGATCGATGAGAACGGCTACCATAAGGTGACGGAGGTAAAAACCGACGCCACTTGTACTGGAGACGGGTCTGTTCGTTATTTCTGCACAGCCTGCGGTTTTGACGAGACCGTCATAACCAAGTACTCCGCTCTGGGTCACGAATTTTCCTCCTGGAAGGTCATCGATGCGGTGCAGCATCATCGCGTTTGTGAACGCGGCGATGCTGACAAGAAGGGTTACGAAGAGTTCGGCACACACGACATGACCGGCGAGATCACTAAACCGGCCACTAGTACGGAGCCTGGAATCTACACCCACTGGTGCAAGGATAACTGCGGTTACCGGTATACAACTCCTATTCCCGTGGAGGGTTGCCAGCATGTAGACGGCGATGGTGACTCCACCTTGCATCCGATTGAGAGAGAGGGTGCTCATCAGGACGCAACCTGCACGGAGGCTGGATACACCGACTACAAGTGCTCTCTGTGCGATGAAGAAATCCATGCAATCCTCCCTGCCCTGGGCCATGACTATGGTGAATGGGTAGACACCGATGAGGAAAACCATACCCACACCTGCCAGCGCGAGGGCTGCACTGAGGAGACCGCAGGGCATAGCGTAGAGGCTGCTCATGTTTATGATGAGGATGCCTGGCGCGAGACTAGGCCGGCCGCCATTGGCGTGGAAGGCGAAGAGACCAATAGCTGCACCGAGTGCGGCCATAGGGTTACCCGCCCCATCCCTGCCATTATTGGCCCGCAGCCCGCGCCCGTTCCGCCCACGCCTCCGCAGGAGGAGCCCGATGAGCCCCTCCCAGAGCCTGATGTGCCGTTGGACCCCACTCCGGACATTCCGGATGAGCCCGACGAGCCCATTGATGATCCTGACGTGCCGCTGGACCCCACCCCGGATATCCCGGATGAGCCCGACGAGCCTGTTGATGATCCTGACGTGCCGCTGGACCCCACCCCGGATATCCCGGATGAGCCCGACGAGCCCGATGAGCCCATTGACGAGCCCGACACACCGCTTGCCCCCGAGCCGGAGCTCCCTGAGGAGCCCGGCGACAACGGCAATGGCGAGGAAGAGATCGACGATACGGATGTTCCCCTTTCCGACGTCCCCAAGACCGGCGACGTGCCGGCGGACTTCTTTGCCCTGCTGGCGGCTGGCTGCGGCCTTGCCCTGATTCGTACGCGTAAAAACGCCGTAAAGTAAAGCACGCTTAATCCCGCGCCGTCCGATGCAAAAAAACCGGGGCCCCTTCGGGGGTCCCGGTGGTTTTTTATGCCGCTTTAGCCCTTAAGCTGCTCATGTATGGCCCTGGCCGCCGTCTTGCCCGCGCCCATGGCCAAAATGACCGTGGCCGCCCCTGTCACCGCGTCGCCGCCCGCGTAGACATTGGGCCGGCTGGTCAGCCCGGTTTCCTCGTTGACGACAATGCCGCCCCATTTCTGGGTCTCAAGGCCCTCCGTGGTGGACTTGATCAGCGGGTTGGGGCTGGTGCCGATGGCCATGATTACGCAGTCCACGTCCAGCACGAACTCGCTGCCCGGCTTCTCCACCGGCCTCCTGCGGCCGCTGGCGTCCGGCTCTCCCAGCTCCATCTCCAGGCACTCCATGCCCTTCACGCTGCCGGTCTCGTCACCGAGAATCTGGGTGGGGTTGTTCAGCAGCTTGAAGACCACGCCCTCCTCTTTGGCGTGCTCCACCTCCTCGGCCCGGGCGGGCAGTTCCGCCTCGGAGCGCCGGTAGACGATGTAGACCTCCTCCGCCCCCAGGCGCTTGGCGCACCGGGCGGCGTCCATGGCCACGTTGCCTCCGCCCACCACGGCTACCCGCTTGGCGTACTGGACCGGCGTGTCGGAGCCGGGCAGGTAGGCCTTCATCAGGTTGACCCGGGTCAAAAACTCGTTGGCGGAATACACCCCCTTGAGGTTCTCGCCGGGAATGTTCATAAATCTGGGGAGGCCCGCTCCGGAGCCGATGAACACGGCCTCAAAGCCGTCCGCCAGCAGCTCGTCGATGGACAGAGCCCGGCCAATGACCATATTGGTCTCAATCTTTACTCCCATAGCTTTCAAGCCGTCAATCTCTTTCTGCACGATGGCCTTCGGCAGGCGGAACTCGGGGATGCCGTATACCAGCACGCCCCCGGCGGTGTGCAGGGCCTCGAACACTGTGACCTCATAGCCCAGCCGGGCCAAGTCCCCGGCGCAGGTCAGGCCGGAGGGGCCGGAGCCAATAATTGCAACCTTTTTCCCATTGCTTGCAGGACGCTGGGGGGCCTCGGTGGAATGGGCGTTGTGCCAGTCCGCAGCAAAGCGCTCCAGCCGGCCAATGGCCACCGGTTCGCCCTTTACGCCCCGGACGCAGAGCTTCTCACACTGGCTCTCCTGCGGGCACACCCGGCCGCACACCGCGGGCAGGGCGCTGCTCCGGGCAATTACCTGGTAGGCCGCCTCAAACTCGCCCTTCGCCATGTGCTGGATAAAATCCGGGATGGCGATGTTCACCGGGCATCCGCTGACGCAGGGCCGGTTTTTGCAATTCAGGCAGCGCTTGGCTTCGTCCACGGCCTGCTCCGGGGTATAGCCCAGAGCGACCTCCTTGAAGTTCTTATTGCGCACATCGGGCTCCTGAGAGGGCATCTCGTTCTTTTTGAGGGACATATTAGGCACGGCTCTCCACCTCCTTGAATAGATTGCAGGCCTCCTCGTGGGCGTGGCGCTCGAAGTCCCGATACATGGCGCCCCGAGCCATGGCCTCGTCAAAGTCCACCTGGTGGCCGTCAAAATCCGGGCCGTCCACGCAGGCAAACTTGGTCACCCGCCTGCCGTCCTGAATCAAGCTCAGCCGGCATCCGCCGCACATGCCCGTGCCATCGATCATGATGGGGTTCATGCTCACCGTGGTGGGTACGCCAAATTCCTTTGTAAGCTGGCAGACGAACTTCATCATAATCAGCGGGCCGATGGCGATGACCCGGTCGTACTGCTCCCCGCTCTCGATAAGACGGCGCAGGGCGTCCGTCACGAGGCCTTTTTCGCCCCAGGAGCCATCATCGCTCATTCTGCATAATTTCGCGCTGGCTGCTGCAAATTCCTCTTCCAGGATTACCAGCTCCTTACTGCGGAAGCCCACGATGGAATGCACCTCGCAGCCCTGCCCGTGGAGCTTCTTGGCGACCGGGTACGCGATGGCGCAGCCCACGCCGCCGCCGACTACCGCGACCTTCTTGAGCCCCTCCGTATGGGTCGGGACGCCCAACGGGCCCACAAAATCTTGTATAAAGTCACCCTCGGCCCTGTGGTTCAGCTTCTCCGTGGTGGCTCCCACAATCTGGAAGATGATGGTCACCGTCCCCCGTTCCCGATCATAGTCCGCCACGGTCAAGGGAATGCGCTCCCCCGCTTCGTCCACCCGCAAAATGATAAACTGGCCGGGCTGGGCCTTCCGCGCTACGGCGGGGGCCTCTACCTCCATGAGGGTCACGGTGGGGTTCAGCGGCTTCTTTTTTACGATTCGGTACAATGGCGTCACAACCTTTTTACAAAAATTCATGGCGGAAGCAGCGCTTTCTTCTGGCTTTCCTCGCTTAAAAAGCCTGCCGCCTGCCTATTTTTCAAGAGAATTCGCTTTATTATACCACTATAAGCGCGGTTTGGCAATGGATAAATTCGCAAGAAAATTTTCCAATCTTGCAGGATTGGCCAGCGCAGCTTACAAACTGGACCGGAGAACGCAGAAAAGGACCTGTGGGCTGGACGCCCCACGGTCCTTTTCGTGCGGATATGGAATGGATTATTGGTCGAAGCGGGCGGAAGCTTCCTTCAGCTTCTCAATAATCTCCAAATGCTGGGGGCAGTGCTCCTGGCAGGCTCCGCATTGGATGCAGTCGCCGGCCTTGCCGCCCTCCTTGGTGGCGTTGCCGTAGTGGCCCTTGGCACGGTCCAGGTCGCCATACAGGGTGTTCTGGTTCATCGCGCCGAAAATGCCGGGAATGTTGATCTTCTGCGGGCAGCCGTCCACACAGTACTTGCAGGCGGTGCAGGGGATGGTGGGGGTGTTTTTCAGCACCTCCACAACCTGGTCTACCACGGCCCGCTCCTCTGTGCTCAGAGGCTTGAAATCCGCCATATAAGAGAGGTTGTCCTCCATCTGCTCCAGGTTGCTCATGCCGGACAGCACCGTGATCAGGCCGTCCAGGGAGGCGGCGTAGCGCACGGCCCAACTGGCTACGGAGGCCTCCGGGTTGGCGTCCTTGAAGAGCTTCTGCACCTGGGGGGTCATGGTGGCCAAGGCCCCGCCCTTCACGGGCTCCATGATGATCACTGACTTGCCGTGCTTGCGGGCTACTTCATAGCATTTGCGGGACTGGACGCTCTCGCTCTCCCAGTCGGCATAGTTGATCTGCAGCTGGACGAACTCCGCCTCCGGGTGCTTTTGAAGGATGTCCTCCAGCACGTCGGCGGAATCGTGGAAGGAGAAGCCGATGTGCTTGGCCTTGCCCTCGGCCTTCTTCCCCTTGATGAAGTCCCAGGCCCCCAGGTCGTCGGCCTTCTGGGCCGACTCCTTGCCCAGGGCGTGGAGCAGGTAGAAGTCGTAATAGTCCAGTCCGGCCCGGTCCAGGGACTCCTGGAAGATGCGCTCCATGTCCTCCAGGCCCTTTAGGTCCCAGATGGGCAGCTTAGTGGCGCACTGGAAGCTGTCCCGGGGATAGCGGTCCACCACGGCCTCCTTAAGGGCTACCTCCGACTTGCCGCCAATGTAGACATACGCGGTATCAAAGTAAGTAAAGCCCTTTTCCATAAAGAGGTCCGCCATCTTTTTGGTCTGTTCCATGTCGATCGCGTCGCCGTTCATGGGCAGGCGCATCAGGCCGAAGCCCAGCTTCTTGACGCCCTCGCCCAAATAAGTATCCGCCATATTTGTCCTCCTGAAAAGATATTTTTTCCATTATACCACCTGGAGCGGGGTCCAAGTCAAGGGGATTTACAAATATTTTCCCGCTGGGGCTACGACTCCGCCAGAATCATCTGCATACGGGTGTAGGAGTCGTGGACCAGCTTTTCCAGCTCCGCGCCGTCTTCGGCCGCGCCCAGCCGCTGCCACAGCTCAATGAGCTCGACTACCACCGGAGTCACATACTCCACCGCGTTGATCTGGTCTCGAACCGCCGTGAACTGCTGGTAGTTCCACTGGTTCAGGTACCAGCCGCCCATGGCCTTTTCCGCTTTTTGGCACAGGTCCATGTGAACAGGGAGGCGCATATCGTATAAATCCACCTGCTGCTGGGCCTCCTTGCTCAAAAGGCGGTCCAAAAACGCGAAGGCCTGGTCCGGGTGCTCCGTGCCGCTGAAGACGGCGGCATAGGTGTTCACAAAGGCCGTGACGCCGCCCTGGCTGTTGTAGCCGGGTATCATAAGGTAATCCGGCGCTTTCAGGTCAAAGAAGCTCTCGTTGATGGAGCCAAGGCTGATCTCGCTGACGGTGCAGCCAATGTCCGTGAAATGCTCCTCCTGGGCCTCCTTTTCCTGCCGGAGGGCGAGGCTCTTTCGGGCCAGCGCCAGGAGCTCTTCCTCGGTAAAGAGCAGCTTCTCTCCAGGGTAATCCACCTGTCCGGCAAAAGCGGTGGAGAAGCTGTCGCTCAGGCCCAGGCCCGCCCACTGCACGCCCGGGTCGGCGCTGTCCAGCATTTCCATCCGGGTCATGGGCAGCTGGGCGGTCAGGCTATATTGGTCCTTCTCAAAAAGGGCCGTGTCCAGAGAAAAGGTCATGGGCAGAATCCTCTGCCGGCCCTCGCTGTCCTTGCCCGCCTCCATGGCGGCTGGCAGCAGCTTGTCCCAGTCCATATACTTGGCGTTGGCGATGTAATCATCCAGCGGCAGAAAGAGGTTCTGCTTCATGGCCGACTGGGGCACAGGAAACAGGTTTTTGATATCCGTCATAAGCCCCACGTGGTCGTAAAAGTTCCGAAGAATCAGCACATCCGGGCCTTTGCCCGCCATCATGTCCACACGCAGGCGCGTGATTTCTCCCTCCCGGGCCTCCGGGTTCTCCGCCGGGGCGAGGGACTGGAAGGTGAGCTTATACTCGGTCTTATACTCCGGCGCCTCCTTATAAAACTCGGTGAGGGAGCGGGAGGAGAAGGTTCCTCCCATAATCACATCGGTCAGGATGTGGAGGGTGGGGACCTCTTTCTTGGCCGGTTCGCTGCTGGCCGCGCTTGCGCCGCTTGTCTGGGGCTCCGCCGGCTTGGAGCAGGCGGGCAGCATAAGCAGCAGGGCCATGGCAAGCATCGTCAACGTTCGTTTCATGGAATGACCTCCTTGGCACAATGGTAAAACTGGAAATCGCTTCCCCCCGTCCGGAGCTATGACTCCGCCAAAATCATCTGCATACGGGTGTAGGCCTCGTGGACCAGTTTTTCCAGTTCCGCGTCCGATTCCGCTTGCAGGACCTTGTCGTTTAATTCAAGCATTTCCGTATAGAGCGGCCCTAGGTAGGCCGTCTGGTCAATCTGGTCCCTGGCGGACGCAAACTGCTCAAAGTTCCAGTCGTTTAAGAACCATCCGTTCACAGACTGCCCATGCAGCCCCAAATCCATGTGGACGGGAAATCCCAAGCTGGTCCACCCCGCGGTGCGCTGGGATTCCTTGCTTAAAAGCCAATCCAGAATGGCGAAGCACTGGTCCGGGTGCTGGGTGCTGCGGTTGATGGCGGCATAGACGGGGATATAGGCGGTCACCCCGCCGTCCCGATGGTAGGAGGGAACCCACACATAGTCCGGGCTGTCTTTCGCGCCCAAGAGCCCTAGGCCAAATAGAAGGTCGGAACTCGACGCGCTCTCCACCAGGCCGGGGCACTCCGCCAAAGCGGACTGCTCCCTGGCGGTTTTCAGCTGTTTCGCCAAGTCCAGCGCCTCCTGCTCGGTAAAGCCCAGCTCCTCTTTCTCATAGTCCACAAAGCCGTACAGGGCGTCCGCAAACACGCGCCAGCCGTCGCTGGCGATCCTTTGCATGCCGGGGTCCTCGCTTTCCAGCATCTGGCTGCGGGTCATGGGCAGCGTCTGCTGGGCCATGGCGCTCTCCCGGTCGAAGAGGCTTACGGAGAAGGAATAGACCAGCGGCAGGATAACCTGGCGGCCTTCCCCGTCCTTCCCGGCCTCCATTACCTGGGGCAGCAGCTTGTCCCACTCCATGTATTGGGCGTTGGCAATATAATCGTCCAGCGGCAAAAAGAGCCGCTGCTTCATGGCGGACTGGGGGATGGGAAAGAGATCGGAGAAACCCAGCTCCACCCCGGGAGGCGTGGCATAGTTCCGGGTAATCACAATATCGGGGCCCTTGTCCTGCATCATCTCCATGCGGATGCGCTCAATCTGCCCCTTCCGCCCCTCGGCGTTGTCCATAAAGGGCAGGTGCTGCACATCCACGGTAAAGGTCTCCCCATATCCGGGGATGCCGCCAAACAATTCTTCTTTTTCCTTCTTGGAAATGCCGCTGGGCGAGTCGTAAACGTAATCAAGCAAAAGGGTGATTTCCACCGGCTTTTCCGGTTCGGCTTCCGCCCCCGAGGCGGCTTCGCTGCTCTCCGGGCCAGGCTGGGAGCTGCCGCCCGCCTCCGGCTCCGTTTTCCCTGTTTGGCACGCGGCCAGCCAGACGCAGGCCAGCACTAGGACCGTGGCGCACAAGAACCGCTGTAATATTCTGTTTTGTTTCATCGTTTTCCTCCAAAAATAGTATACTATTCTTTTAGTAATGCTCGCTTCGCTACGCGGGCCTCCGGCGGCCAGGGTTTCACCCTGGACTGGACCAAACTTTTTGAAAAAAGTTTGGATCAAAAACTTTTACTATGGCGCCTAAGCGTAACATTAAAAGTTTTGTCCACTTTTTCAAAAGTGGCAGGGTGTGGGGCGCTGATTGCCAGTGGCAATCGTTCTGACCCGACCAAGCCGGCAGGCGAGACTCCACTCCGTATGACTCTCAATATAGTATAAATTTGTTGTGAACCCACTCATTTCCTCTGTTTTCAAACAGGTTCCGACTACATTATACAATATATTCATATCTCAAACAAGATTTTAAGAAAAAATTTTTTCTAACCGTTATTGGGTTTATATTCCGCGCCAATAAAGAGCGGCGTCATGGTTTTTGCATCCACCAGCATATAGAGGAAGGGCCGGTCCAGAAAGACCTGCGGGGGCTCTTCCAGCATGGCGGATCCGGCCTCTACCCCGACGGCGGTGGCGGCGCCCGCTTTGGTCCCCTTCTCATACACCGAGAGAAAGGTCTTATGGACCACCTGGCCAATATAAAGAGGCTCTCCCCCGCTTCCCTGGCCCATGGCGGAAAAGTCGGCGGCAGCCGGGTCAAAGGCGTCGGTTAAGCCCATGCCCTGTAAGGCCTCCCCCAGCTGGAAGCCGCATTCCTGCTGGAATTTGGGAAGCCCGGCGATCACGTCCCGCTCTTGCGCCCCTTGAAGCACCTGCCGCAGCCGCTGGCCGTCCAGCTCCTGCAAGTAGCCTCCCAGGGTCAGGCCCTCCCTGGGCAGCAGGGCCCCGAACGCGTACTGCCCCCCAGCATAATACTTGAGGAATCCCGTGGCGTTTTCGTCTTCCAAGTACCAGCTTTCCGTGGACTCCATCCTTTCCATCTGGGTCTCCGTGCCGTCCTCTTGGGTGAAGATCCGCTCCCGCACCTGGCCGTCCTCATAGATTTCCTCCCACTCCGCTTCAAAGGCCAAGGCGTTGATCAAGTACATGACCTCTTCCGGTTTGATCTCCCGGAGGATCTCGGGGATCATTCCGCCGGTGTGCTCCTCCACCCAGCCATTGATTTCTTCCAGGGTATCGCCGTCAAATGGCTTTTCAAAGACCGCCGCGTCAAAAATCCCGGCGTTGGCCTCTAAAAAGCTCTTCTCCACCTGGACCTGGCCCTCCCGCAGCCACAGGGAATTGGCTGAGTGGAACTGGCGCCCTTCCCCGCTGGGCAGGGCGGCGCAGTAGGCGGCAAGGTAGTCTCCCAGCTCTTCCACCGGCATGCCCAGCACGGCTTCAAACTGGGAGCGGGTCTCCCCCGCCGACCCATTGGCGGTCATGGCGAGGGCGCACAGCACCGAGAGGGGCGAGAGCAGGGCATTCTCGCCGGGATTCTCTTCCAGGGCGGCGTTCAGCAGCTTGAGGGAAAAATCCGCCGCGGCCTGAGCCCCGGGGCCGTTCAAGTCCGCCTGGTTTCCGCCCTGCCGTCCCCGAACCCCGGCCATCCGGTCCCCGCCGGGGGCGCCGCAGCCGGCCAAGGACAGCGACAGGCTCAGGACGGCGGCCAGAGCAAGCTTCCAATATCTTTTTCCGCATCGTTTCATGGAGCATCCGCCTTTCCATACTTTTTCTATTTCTATATCTAAAGAAGCCGGCAGCTGGACGGATGGTTGCGCAAAAATGGAGAAAAGTATGAATGGGGTTTGGCCACTCCCCTCCCGCCCCAGGCTTGCAATCCACTCGAATATCCAGTATAATAAAAAGCAAGATCAAAACCTTGGAGGTGCTTTATGGAACTGCCCCAAACCATCCACAACTTTAAAGTCCTCTCCTCCCAGCCCGTGGAGGAGCTGCAGGCCGTGCTCCACCAGATGGAGCACCAAAAAACCGGCGCGCGGCTGGTCTGGCTGGAACGTCCGGAAGAGAACATGACCTTTGGCGTCGCCTTTCAGACCCAGCCCTGGGACGATACCGGCGTCTTCCACATCCTGGAGCATTCCGTGCTCTGCGGCTCGGAAAAATACCCCGTCAAGGAGCCCTTTGTGGAGCTGCTGAAAAGCTCCATGAACACCTTCCTCAACGCCCTTACCTTCCGGGACAAGACCTTCTATCCGGTTTCCAGCCGCAACCGGCAGGATTTTTATAATCTGACGCGGGTCTACATGGACGCGGTCCTCCACCCGCTCATCCATGAGAAGCCGGAAATTTTCGGCCAGGAGGGCTGGCACTATGAGTTGGACCAGGAGGGCAGAGCCAGCTATAAAGGCGTGGTGTTCAACGAGATGAAGGGCTCCTTCTCCTCCCCGGACACCCTGCGCTTCAACGAGATTTTCCGCCGCCTCTTCCCCGATACCTGCTACCGCTTCGTCTCCGGCGGCGACCCGGCCCACATTCCCGCGCTCACCTGCCGGCAGTTCCGGCAGACCCACGCCCGTCTGTACCATCCCTCCAACTCCTATCTTTTCTTGGACGGAGACATAGACCTTGAGACGCTTCTGGGAATTTTGGACCAGGAATACCTGTCCTCCTTCGAGCGCGCCCCCGCGCCCGGGGCCATTCCCTTCCAGCGGCCCGTGGACGGCGGCGTCAGCGAGATCGCCTATGAGCTCTCCGAACAGGAGGAGCTGGCCGGGCGGGCCCGGCTGGTGGACGGCTTTGTGGCCTGCACCTTCCAGGACCGGCCGGTTCTGATGGCGCTGCACGCCCTGGCGGACGTTTTGTGCGGGGACAACCAGGCGCCCCTCAAGCGCCGCCTTTTAGAGGAGGGCCTGGCCCGGGACGTGGAGATCACCGTTTGCGACGGCATTTTGCAGCCCTGGGTCTCCTTGGAGGCCAAGGACGTGCGGGAGGAGCAGTTTGAGCAAGTATCCGCCGCGCTGCGGCAGGAGCTGGAACGGCTGGCCTCCGGCGGGCTGGACCACAAGCGCCTGCTGGCCACCCTGGACAATCTGGAATTCCAGGAGCGGGAGCGGGACTTTGGCGGCACGCCCCAGGGGATCGTCTTTGGAATGCAGGTGCTGGAATCCTGGCTTTACGGCGGCGACCCCGCCATGAACCTGACCGTGGGCGGCCTCTTCGACCAGCTGCGCGCCCAGTGCGAGACCGGCTTTTTCGAGGAGCTGATCCGCCGGGTCTTCCTGGAAAACCCCCACAAATGCCGGGTGCTGATGCGCCCCTCCCACACTCTGGGGCGGGAGCGCCAGGCCCAGGAGGAGGAGCGCCTGCAAGCGGCGCGGGCCCAGTGGAGCCAGGAGGACGCCGCCCGCCTGCGGGCGGAGCAGGCCGCCATCGAGGCCTGGCAGGCCGCGCCGGACAGCCCCGAGGCCCTGGCTGCCATCCCCATGCTGCGGCTGGATGAAATCGATCCAGAGCCCCGGCCCCTCCCCCTCTCCCTGGAGGAGGCCGGCGGCGTTCCCCTGCTGCGCCACGAGCTGCCCACCGGCGGAATCACCTATGTGAACCTATACTTCGATCTGGGAGACTTAAATGGCGAAGAGCTCAGCCAGGCCTCCTTCCTGGCCCAGCTGCTGGGCTCCTTGGAGACGGACTCCCACGATCTGGAATCCCTCCAGCGGGAGATGCGGGCCCGGTTCGGGCAGGTCAGCTTCTCCGTGGAGGCCTATGGGCGGCGGGACGGCTCCGGCCAATGCCGGACCTTCCTCTGCGCCTCCCTCAGCGCCCTGGACGGGAAGCTGGAGCGGGCCCTGCCCCTGCTGGCCGAACTGCTGACAGGGACCCATTGGAACGACGCCAAGCGGACGTACGAGTTTTTGTGCCAGCGCCGTCCGGCGCTGAGCGAGCGCCTGGCCGGCAATGGACATGTAACCGCCCTGGACCGCACCGCCGCGTGCGGCTCCATCGAAGGCGTGGTGCGGGAGCAGGCGGGCGGCGTGGAATTCCTGCGGTGGCTCAAGGACCTGGAGGCCCGTTTTGATGAAAAATTCCCCGCGCTGGCCCAGGCCTTGGAGGCGCTGGTCCGGAGGATATTCACCCGCGCCCGGCTGACCGCCAGCCTGACCGGCTCCAACCCGAAGGCGGGCGCGCTTTTGGAGGCTCAGCTGACCGGCCGGCTCCCGGCCGGAAGCTACGCCCCGCCGGAGGCCCCCGCCATACGGCCTTGGGGGCGGCGGCGGGAGGGCATCGTCATTCCGGCGGACGTATCCTATGCGGCCCTGGGCGGACCCTTCCCCCTGGCGGGGCAGGGCCGGGCCAAGGTCGTGGGGCGCACGGCTTCCCTGGGCTACCTGTGGAACGCGGTGCGGGTTCAGGGCGGCGCCTATGGCGTCGGCATGGTGATGCGGGACAGCGGCTATGCCGGGTTTTACTCCTACCGGGACCCCAGCCCGGACCGGACGCTGGGCTGCTATGCCGGCACGGCGGACTTTTTGAAGGCCGCCGGGGACATGGATCTGACCGGCATGATCCTGGGGGCCGTGGCGGAGGCCGACCCGCTGCTCACCCCCCGCATGAAGGGCCGGGCTTCGGACTCCCGGTACTGGCGGGGCGTCCGCCAGGAAGACCTGCGCAGGACCCTGCGGGACATGCTGGACGCAAAGCCCGAAGACTTGCCCGCCTTGGCGGACCAGATAAGGGGCTTTGCGGGGGAAGGCTCCGTCTGCGTGTTGGGGCCGCAGAAAGCGTTGGAAGCCTGCGGGGACAAGCTGGAAACCATAGCGGCGCTGTAGGGGTCCATGCAGCGCTGGAGGCGCGAGGGGCCGCCCTTGGCGCGGCCCTTCCGATTCTTTCGCCAGAGGGCGCAGGGCCTTAGGAAAGGGAATGGAAGGAGAAGCAAAAATGCTGACGGAACAAAGCAAAAACGCATTTTTAACAATATTAAAGGAAGAGCTGGTGCCCGCCACCGGGTGCACGGAGCCCATCGCCCTGGCCTATGCCGCGGCCCGGATGCGGGACCTGCTGGGGGCCTGGCCAACGCGGGTCCGGGCGGAGGTCTCCGGGAACATCATCAAAAATGTGAAATCCGTGGTGGTGCCCAACACGGGCGGCCTGCGGGGCATTGGCGCGGCCATCGCGGCGGGAATCGTGGCCGGGGACGCCGGCAGGGTCCTGCAGGTGATCGCCCAAGTGCCGGTGGAAAAACACGCCGAAATTCAAAAATACGCCCAGGACACCCCCATTGAGGTGGTGTGCGCCGAGAGCCCCCGGCTCCTGGACATCCGCCTGACCGGCTGGCTTGAGGAGGCTCCAGGCCGGGAGCCCCAGTATGCCGCCGTACATATCGCGGACAGCCACAGCTGCATCATCCAGGAGGAGCGCAACGGGCGGGTGCTCTTTGCGCGCGCCTCCGGCAGTCCGGCGGAGGAGGGCCTGGCGGACCGCTCCGCGCTGAACGTGGCGGATATCTTGGAGTTCGCCAACACCATAGACCCGGCGGAGGTGTCCTGCCTGCTGGACCAGCAGATCGACCGCAACCTGGCCATCGCCCAGGCGGGCCTGGAGGGAAACTGGGGGGCCAACATCGGCTCGGTCCTTTTGGAGCATTATTCAGACGATATACAGACCCAGGCCAAGGCCTGGGCCGCCGCTGGCAGCGACGCCCGGATGAGCGGCTGCGAGATGCCGGTGGTCATCCTCTCCGGCTCTGGCAACCAGGGCATCACCGCCTCGGTGCCGGTGGTCAAATACGCCCAGCGCCTGGGGGTGGGCCGGGAAAAGCTCTACCGGGCCCTTCTGGTCAGCGACCTGGTGACCATAGAGCAGAAGTCCGGCATTGGGCGGCTCTCCGCTTACTGCGGCGCGGTGAGCGCCGGGGTGGGCGCCGGGGCGGGCATCGCCTACCTGCTGGACGGCAGCTTTGAGGCCATCGCCCACACCATCGTCAACGCGGTGGCCATCATCAGCGGCACCATCTGCGACGGGGCCAAGCCTTCCTGCGCGGCTAAAATCGCCGCCAGCGTGGACGCGGGAATTCTGGGCTACCATATGTACACGGCCAGCCAGGAATTCAAAAGCGGGGACGGCATTGTGACAAACTGTGTGGACGGCACCATTGCCAACATCGGCGTTTTGGCCAAGGAGGGCATGCGCCAAACGGACCGCACGATTCTGGAGATCATGACCGAGCGGTGCTGTTGAGCCCTTCGGTTCCATAAAAGCAAGGCCGCACTGCGCTGGGCAGTACGGCCTTGCTGCGTTGTCGAAGAGATACCACTCAGCTAATGGCAAGCAATATACGCGGTCAAGGGGCGTTAGGCCCCTTGCGGATTCTTAAGGCAGAGCCTTAAGCCGCCGGAGGCCAAAACATTCCTTCAAAAGGGCCGTAGGCCCCCTTCGGGACGTAGTCCCGACCCAAGCATCCCAATTATTTATTGGGTGAGTAATAATGAATACAGCTTCTTATAAAATGCATTCCTATGGGAGATATGACGGCACAAATCCGGATGCGTGCTACGCACAGGACATCCTCTCCTTTATCTACCAGTTCGCCCCCCTGCTCATTCCCGGCTCTGGGCCTCCCCTTCCGCCGGCCCGCCTTTTCGGTACGCGGAGGGCGTAACCCCGTACCGCTTTTTAAAGAGGGCGTAGAAATAATTGGTGTTCAGCACGCCCACGCTCTCGCTGACCTTGCTCACCGGCATACGGGTCTCCCGCAGCAGCTCCGCCGCCTTTTCCAGGCGGATGCGGTTCACATAATCGTTAAAGGTGTAGGCCGTTACCGCGGTAAACACCTTGCCCAAATAGGCGGGGGACAGCTTTACCTGCTCCGCCAGCATGCGCAGGGACAGGTCCGGGTCCGCGTAATGCTGGTCTATGTACTCCTTGGCCCGCCGGGCCGCGTCCTGGTTGCTGTTCTTGCGGTCCACGGAGAGGCGGTAGCTGAGAGAGGAGAGCAGCTCCAAAAAGACCGAGCGCAGGGCGCGCACATTTTCGCAGCGGTCCAGGCTTTCCAGCCGCTCCATCATTTTGGTGAAAAACTCGTTGTCCCGCTCCAGGGCGGCGAAAAAGCCGTCCAGCACCGACATGAGGGCGTGGCGGAAATAGGTTCGGGCGGACTTGAAGCTGATTTCCTTCATCGCCGCCAGGGCCTGGTCGAACTCCCGGGCGCAGGCCTCCTTGTCCCCGGCGCGCACATGTTCCGCCAGCCGGGTATGCAGGCCGCTGTAGTACAGGTCGCTGCTCATGGCCTCCGGGGCGTCCCAGGCGTCGAACACCTGGCCGTAGTGGCTGGCCGTGCGGGAGTTTAGGGCGATTTTCTCCTGTTCGTACACCAGGTTCACGTCCGTCCAGGAATCCACCACCTGCCCCACGCAGATGCTGGCGTCGATGTGGAACTCCCGGGGCATCAGAGCCGCGATGGTATCCAGCCCCTGGCGCAGGGCGGGGCTGAGCTGGGGCTCCTTTAAATACAGAAGTACGGCAAAGTGGTTTTCCCCCGTGCGCAGAAACTCCACGCCCCCGGCCGGATTCATCAGCTCCCGGGTGATGTTTTCCAGGGCATAATAGGGAATGAACAGATTCTCCTTCTGGCCTGCCTCCTGGCCGCCCGCCTCCTGGAGCACGCACTCCATGGAGACCACCCCGTAATAGGGGGATTCCAAGTCAATGCCCAGCCGCCGGTAGGCGGGCAGGGAGGCCCGCACCCGCTCCCGCTCGCCGGAGAGCAGGGCCCGCAGGTAAAAGTTCTTGGACTCGTGGAAGGAGGCGATCAGGCCGCTCTCCAGCTCATCGGCTTTGGAATACATCTCGGAAAAGGCCTGGCTCAGCAGCTCCAGCTCGTTTCCCTTCTTTCCGCCGGCGCCGTCCACATAGTTCTCGTACAGGGCCTTGATGGGCTGATACAGGTGGGCGCTGAGGCGGCGGGAGAGCATGTAGCCGAACGCCAAGGTCAGCAGGGTCATGGTCACGGTCAGGAGGGCCGGCGTCACCAGCCCGCCCAGCACCACCTGATAGGGAACGAAGTTGTAAAAGGTCCACCCCACCTTCTCGCTGCGGACATAGGTGGCAAACCAGTACTGCCCCGGCGTGCGGTAGGGAAACGAGCCGGAGCTTTCCCCGGACGCGGTTCCGGGGAAGTCCGCCTCCTGGCTGCCCGCGGCCACGGAAAACAGCCTCTGGGAAGGCGCAGCGGACATCTCCGCAATGAACTCCTTTTGGGAGCCCTGCAGCAGCACCCGCTGCTCCTGCTCCTCCATGCGGATGGGGGCCAGGGCGTTGTTGAAGTAGCTGTCGTTCACGTCTATGATTACCAGGTCCGCGGTGGGGGAATTGGGCTTGAGCCGGACGGGGAACACAAAGGTGTAGGCCATCGCCTTTTTGTTGGGCTGCACATTGTAGGCGTCGCCAATGGGCCGGAAGTAGCAGACATAGGGCTGGCCGTCCAGCCGGTCGTAAAACTCCTGGGCGTTCAGCTTCACATCGTCCCCCGCATAGCCGCTGGAGACAAAGCGCTTGCTGGTGTTATTATATAATGTAATATAGCGGAGATAGGGGTTGGCGGTGCAGAGGGTGCGGATTTTTAGGCCCACCGCCGCCTCCCGCAGCCGGTTGGTGGAGGAGCCCAGCAAGAAGGTAGCGGTGTCCGCATCGTTGGCCAATTGATTGACCACCGCCTCCATGGATTCAAAAAGAATGTCTGTGGAGGTGCGGACCTGTTCCAGCTGGCTGACGGAGTTCTTCGCCGCGGTAGAAATCTGGGCCGCGCAATAGATGGAAAACAGCGCTACCGTAATCAGAAAGTCTATGATAATAACCACCACAAAGATGGACCAAAGATATGTGGTGCTGAGTTTCCCCTTGCTTTCAAGCATTCCTTTCATGGCGTCCTCTCCCGGCCGGGGCCGCGTGGCAATCACAATATTATAAATAAGTATAACAGTATTCTGAGAAAAGTCAAGCCCGCGCCGGGGACGGGCTCAATTTTTGGGCATGGGGATCGAAATTTGCAGTGCAAACTTCCCGCAAACGTAATAAATGGAGTTTTTCTCTCAGAACTGAGTCGGAAAAATCCATAGAATGTGTATGAGGATGCAAATAATTAGAGAAAAAGCGAATATTAAAACTTTACACCAGTCTGTCTCTCATGTTATAAAAGATTATGTCAGAAAGAAAGCGCGGTCCAAACCGCACGGCTGCATTTGGACGCTTTTTTACTTAGGAAGAAAGGATGAGAGGATCTATGAGGAAGCCAACGGCGGCTGCGCCGCGTAAGCATGTGAATCCCTTCAAGGAGCTGTGGAGGAACAAATTTTTATATATCTTGGTTTTGCCGGCCATGATCTATACCTTTGTCTTTTCCTACATGTCTCTGCCCTACATGGCCATTGCCTTTGAAAAGTTCAACTACAAAACCGGGATTTTCAGCCCTTTTGTGGGGTTGAAAAATTTTGAATACTTCTTCAAGTCCAGCTGGGCCTGGACCATCACCCGCAACACCCTGGTAATCAACGTGCTCTTTCTGGCGGTGGGCACCGTGTGCGCCGTGGCCCTGGCCATCGTCCTCAACGAGGTGCACGCCAAGCGGCTGCTGAAAACCTCCCAGTCCTTCATGCTGTTCCCCTATTTTATTTCCTGGGTCATTGTCAGCTACATGCTTCAGGGCATTCTGGGCACGGACAACGGGCTGATCAACAACATCATCACCGGCATGGGCGGCGAAAAAATCAATTTCTACGCGGATCCTAACTACTGGTACCCCATTTTGCTGATTTTGAACATCTGGAAGACCACCGGCTACAACGCCATCGTCTACCTGGCCGCCATCACCGGCATTGACGAGGGCCTTTACGAGGCCGCCTACATCGACGGCGCCACCCGCTGGAAGCGCATCCGCTACATCACCCTTCCCCTGCTGATGCCCACCATCTGCATTCTGACCCTGATGTCCGTGGGCCGCATCTTCTACGGCGACTTCGGCATGATGTACGCCATCATCCGGGACAACAGCTCCCTGATGCCCATCGCGGAGGTCATCGACACCTACGTGTACCGCACCTTCAAGAATACTGGTGACCCCAGCCTTTCCATGGCCGTGGGCCTGTATCAGTCCGTTGTGGGCTTTATCTTGGTGTTCACCTCCAACTGGATCGTGCGCCGGCATTTCCCGGACGGAGCGCTTTTCTAAGCGCAAGGCCCGTCTTCATCCTTCCATCAGGAAAGCCCATGGGCTTTCCTGCCAAGGAGCTCTAGAGCTCCCGGCCAAAATAATGTGAAAAGGAGTTTTGCCCAATGTCTGCCAATCCAGCCGGGGCCAGGCCCGCCCGAAATAAAATACAAACCAGCGGGGGCGACAAGCTGGCCCAGTTCCTCATCTATTTCTTCGTGGTCCTGTTCGCCCTGCTCTGCCTGGTTCCCTTCCTTCTTGTCATTATCGTGTCCTTTACCGAGGAAAAGTCCATCACCATCAACGGCTATTCCTTCCTCCCCGCCGAGTGGTCTATTTCGGCCTATAAGATGCTGTTTTCCTCCAAGTCCTCCGTGCCCAAGGCGTATCAGGTGACCACCATCGCCACGGTGGTAGGCACTTTGGCGGCCACCCTTATCTCCTTTGGAGCCGGCTATACCCTGGCCAACAAGCAGTGCCGCTACCGCAACGGGCTCTCGCTGTACTTTTACATCACCATGGTGTTTTCCGCAGGCCTGGTGCCCTGGTACATGATCTCCAAAATGATCGGCTGTTTCGACAACATTTGGGCCCTCATTGTGCCCTCGCTGATGTTCTCCCCCTTCAACATGTTCCTGGTGCGCAATTTCGTGCGGGAAATTCCAGACGCCCTCAACGAATCGGCCCGCATCGACGGCGCGGGGGAGGTGCGCATCGCCTTTACCATCTACCTGCCCCTGTGCACCCCGGTGCTGGCCACCATCGCCCTGTTCTACGCCATCGGGTACTGGAACAACTATTTCAACTCCGTTATGCTCATTAACGACCAGAACTACTACTCCCTGCAAATGCTCCTGTTTAAAATCCAGTCGGAGATTACGGCTCTGTCCAAGGTTTCGACCGGCGCGCAGGTTACCAGCGCCCCGCCCAAGGAGAGCTTTAAGATGGCCACCTCCGTGGTCACCATGGGGCCCATCATCCTCCTGTACCCCTTCCTGCAGAAGTACTTTATCAAGGGCATGGTCATCGGCGCGGTAAAGGGTTAACGCCTCATCTGCATGGTTTTACCAGGCTTGGCCTGTTGAAACAATAAAACTCTATATGAAGGAGACGAAAGTAATGAAGAACCTGAAGAAGATCGCGGCGCTGCTGCTGGTTCTGGCCTTGTTTGCCAGCCTGTTCGCGGCCTGCGGCAATGACGGCGGCGGTTCCAGCAGCTCCGCTCCGGAGAGCTCCGCCTCCCAGGGCGGCGAAAGCTCCGAGTCCGCCCCCGAAAGCTCCGAGGCCAACGCCGGCGGCGATGACGATGGGGAGGTCCATCCCATGCGCATCGTGCAGCCCGGCACCTTTTCTCCCGACCACGAGAAGGGCATGGCGGCGGTGAATGAGAAGCTGAAGGCCGACGGCCTGAACATCGAGGTCAGCGTGCAGCGGATCCCCTGGGACTCCTACGCCGAGAAGCTGAACCTGATGCTCACCACCGGCGAGGAGTTTGAGCTGCTCCACGTCATGCAGGATATCAAGAACATTTCCGCCATCGCGGGCATGGACGCCATTATCCCCCTGGACTCCTATCTGGATAAATACCCGGACCTGGTGGGGCGCTTCACCGAAAACGAGTGGCTGGGCGCTGTGTACAACGGCGACCACTACGCGGTTCCCTGCTCCTGGCACAGCTTCGACAACCTTATGTCCTACATCACCGTGCGCACGGACGTGATGAAGAAGGTGGGCTACGAGGAGTTCCCCTCCGACAGCGTTGACAACGTGCTGGACCTGATGAAGAAGTCCCAGGACTACATCCTGGAGGAAACCGGCCTTAAGGCCTACAACTGGTACCATCAGAACCAGGATACCGCCCACTGGCTTCACAGGACGTATGATACCTATCCCTTCTACGTGGAGAACAGCCTGGGCCTGATCATCGCCCGCCAGGACGGCACCATCGATTCCTTCTATGAGAGCGAAGAGTTCAAGAAGGATTGCGAGGTCTACCGCAAGATGTACCAGGACGGCCTCATCAACCCCGACATCCTGAACCTGGACTCCACCGTAAAGGGCGACCAGGCCAAGCTGGGCGCGTTCCTGCCCTCCCAGACCTTCGATCCCTCCCAGTCCGAGGTGATCATGCAGAATACCGACCTCAAGGACGTGACCGCCGGCTGGTTTACCATGTGCCCCGAAAAGCCCGACGTTATCTGCACCTTCGTGCAGAACCTGAACGCGATCTCCGCCACGGCGGAGAACCCCGAGTCCGGCCTGAAGTTCCTGGATTGGCTCTATGCCAGCCAGGAGAACCACGACCTGTTCCACTATGGGCAGGAGGGCGTTTACTTTAAGGACGAGGGCGAGGGCCTGCTGTCCCGCGACGATTCCATGAAGGACGAGAGCACCGGCGGCGCCCTGTATTATATGGACACCTGGATGACCGGCTACATGCCCTACATGCGGTACGATTCCGCCACCGCCACCGAGGAATATCTGAGCTACCAGAACTACAAGTCTGAGAACTATGTGGTCTCCCCCATTGCCGGGTTTTTGTTCGACGCTTCCAACGTGACCAGCGAGCTCACCAACCTGCAGACCGAGATCATCGCCTCCATCTACCCCATCAAGATTGGCATGGTCCCCTATGAGGAGAACATCGGCAGCGCCATTGATAAGCTGAAGGCAGCGGGCCTGGATAAATATCTGGAAGAGTACCGCACCCAGTTCCAGGCTTATCTGGAGGCGAATCCCGATGTGATGGAGATCGCCAAAGGCAACGCCAAGTAAGAGCGCGGCCTGTCCCACTTTTAGGCAAGGAAAGGCGCGGGCCCTTGGCCCGCGCTCTTCTTTCCTCCCAGGTTCCTTCCAGGCGCGTTTCCCATCTGCGGCGCGCCGGCGATATCCAAACAGAAAGGACGCTTTTTTATGAAAACAGTTGGGTTCATTGACTACTACCTGGACGAGTTCCACGCCAACCACTATCCCCAGTGGCTCAAGGAGGCCTCCGGCGGGGAGCTGCAGGTGAAGTACGCCTACGGCAAAATCGCCTCCCCCCTCACCGGCATGACCAGCGCCCAATGGTGCGAGAAGTACGGCGTGGAGCTGGTGGAAAGCATAGAGGAGCTCGTGGAGAAAAGCGACTGCCTGAACGTCCTCTCCCCGGACAACCCGGAGATGCACGGGGAGCTCTGCCAGCTTCCCCTCAAAAGCGGAAAGCGGGTCTATGTGGACAAGACCTTCTCCAACTCCCGCCAGGAAGCCCAGGCGCTCTTTGCCCTAGCCGAGGACCACGGCACGCCCTGCTTCTCCGCCTCCGCCCTGCGCTTTGCCGGTGAGCTGGCGCCGGTGGACCGGGTCCAGGTCGCCGGGCTTGCCAGCGTGGGCCCCGGGCCCTTGGGCAACTACGCCATCCATCAGATCGAGCCCATTCTGGCCTTGATGGGCCCGGAGGTCCGGCGGGTGATGTTCACCGGCTCCGCCGCCCTGCCCGCCGCCGTGCTGGAATTCGCGGACGGGCGGCTGGCCCACTTCTCCCACCACGGCTGGGACTGCCCCTTTGCCATGACATTGGACAAGAAGGACGAGACCACCCAGCGCGTTGAGATCGTCTCCGACTACTTCCACCGGTTCATGGAGGAGATGGCCCGGTTCTTCCTGGGAGCCGAGCCCCAGGTGCCCCATCGGGACACCATCGCGGTCATCGCCGTGCGGGAGGCCGTGCTGAAGGCCTCCGGCCAGCCTGGGCAGTGGGTGAATTTGTAGCCTCCGGCGGCTTTATCGGCAACACGGTTTGAAAACCGGCCATGACCGATTTTCAAGCGCGTTTCCTATCGAATCTTCCAGGACTTTTGGAAGCTTGGCCGGATGAAGGGCGCGGCCTTAGCGGCCGGCTTGTGCCAGTTTGGCATAATTTGACGCTGCGGCGGCGCTGTCAGCGCGGCGAATGGCGTTGCGCGATTCCTTCGCCCGCGCCCATAAGACTGAACCTTGTTGGAAACGAAAAAACTCCCTGGCTGGGGAGTTTTTTCGCAATTTTTAGATAGACGATATGGCTGCCCGCCATCTGACCAGTTTTTCCGCTCTATGGACGCGCCGCTCGGGACTTTTCCACCTGCCGCCGGGGCATGTTTTTGGGGAGTTCCACATATAATTCCTTGTGAAAACCCGGGGAACTGAACCAAATGGAAAAGGAAGTGTGGAAAATGCAGTTTTACCCTGAAGGCCGGCTGCTGGCCTCCCCCGAAAACGCCGCCGCCCTCCAATCTCCGCCCGCTTTGTCCGAGGCCATGCGCGAGGGCCGCATTCTGGAAGCCCGCGCCGCCATGTGCGACGGCGCCCACAACCTCTGGGTGGACCTTCCCTGTATGCGGGGCATGATCCCCCGGGAAGAGGGGGCCTTGGGCATACGGGAGGGCACGGTGCGGGACATCGCCATATTGTCTCGGGTCAACCGCCCGGTGTGCTTCTTGGTCCAGGACTTTTTCCGGGACGCCGACGGTAAGCCTACCGCCCTGCTCTCCCGCCGTGCCGCGCAGGAGGCCTGCGCCAGGGAGTATCTGGAAGCCCTTTCCCCCGGCGATGTGATCGACGCCAGAGTTACCCACCTGGAGCCCTTTGGCGTGTTCGCCGACATCGGCTGCGGCATTGCCTCCCTGCTGCCCATCGACGCCATCTCCGTCTCCCGCATCGAGCACCCCAGAGAGCGCTTCCAGCCGGGCATGGACATCCGCGCCGTGGTGAAGAGCAAGGAGGGCGGGCGCGTCACCCTGAGCCACAAGGAGCTGCTGGGCACCTGGCAGGAAAACGCCGCCCGCTTCCGGGCGGGCGAGACCGTGGGGGGCGTGGTCCGCAGCATTGAGAGCTATGGGGTCTTTGTGGAGCTGGCCCCCAACCTGGCCGGCCTGGCGGAGCTGAAGGAGCACATCTACCCCGGCCAACAGGCCAGCGTGTTCATCAAGAGCATTCTGCCCTCCCGGATGAAGATCAAGCTGATCATCATCGAGACCTTTGACAGCGAGCCCCAGCGCCCCGCGCCGCCGGAATACTTTTTCGAGGGCGGGCATCTGGACGAGTTCGTCTATTCGCCGGAGGACAGCGACAAGTACATAGCGTCCAAATTTTGAGAGCGCCCCGAAAAGGACGGGCCAGAGCCGGTTCTCCCGGCCCTGGCCCTCCTCATTTGCTCGGGGCTTGCTTATAAAATCGAAAGCAACGTCTTTCTGCCCATAAGCGGCCGCTTTCCGCGTTGGAAATCCGTCACTTCCTCTATTTTCAAACCAGCCCTAGATCCACTTGGAAATATCCGTCACAAAGGCGTAGGGGTTGCTGCGCATCTCCGCCAGGGCCGCCGCCAAAAGAGCGCGGGAGTCGATGAGGGTGGAGTCCGCCGCCAGAAGCCTGCCCCGCCGGATATCCGGCTCTTCCAGAATGTCCCCAACGCGCTGGAACTCCGAGCCCCAGCCAAAGTCCCGCCGGACCTGGTACAGCTCTTCTTTGCCGTTGACCGTGTAGGCGCATAGGCCGTGCCGCCTGATGTAGGGCGGGTTGACGATCTCCTCAATGCCGTGCATGAAGGTGCAGGCATGCAGCACTTCCCCGATGAACAGCAGCTTGCCGCCCACCACCGGCAGCAGCATAAAGGGGGAGTGGGGCCCCACGGCCACGTCGTCCATGGCGTGGCCCACGGTCAGCCGGTGGGCCAGCCGCCCCCAGGCGCACACCGAGTGGGTGGGGTTCAGGCTGCGCTCCACGCCGGGGCGCTTCCAGAAGACCCGGGGCAGCAGGCCGACGCAGGGCTCGGTGGCCTCCGAGTCGAACACCGGGTTCCCCCGGTTCACGTTCTCATAGGTCAGGGCCGGAAAAAGCAATGTGCCCTCCTCCCCCACCGCCTCCTGTAGGCAGTCGATGACCTGGTCCGGGGTCAAGGCCGTGCCCAAGGCTTTCATGGAGGAGTGCACCAGCACCGTGTCGCCGGGGCAAAGGCCCAGGGTCGCCAAACCCTCCCGCAGTTTGGTATATTCTGATGATGAATGCAACATAAGCAGATGCTCCTTTGTATAAAATGACCTTCCCCGGTGGAGGTCTTCATCGTAACATTTTACGGGAGCAAAATCAACTGGTATTTCTGGATTTTTTCGAAATGGACAAAATAGCGAAGTACAGCTAGATATTCTCTCATAGCTTAAGCATTTTGCACATAGCACATAGAGCGCGTCTGCGAAGAAAGTCTCTGCGGGCTTGTGGCGATGCGGGGGGCCTGTATTCATAATTATGCAGCCAATGAGTAATAGGGATGCTGGGGTCGGGACTACGTCCCGAAGGGGGCCTACGGCCCTTTAAAGGTACAGTTTGGCCTCTGGCGGCTTAGGGGCTCTGGGTCTCGCCTGCCGGCTCGGTCGGTTCGCAGCATGTCTGCCACTGGCAGACGCTCACCCCCTAAGAACCCTGCCAGGTGCCTAACGCACCTGGACCGCGAACATTGCTACCGTTAGCTGAGTGGTAATTCCTCGGCTTGTGAATACAAGAAAAGCGCGGCGGGAGCTTGCGGGCTTCCACCGCGCTTTTGTTACGGAATCTCCCCCGCCATGGCCGAGCGGGCGGCCAGAATGAACTTGGGCCGGTCCAGGGGGTCGGGGCCAATGCGCTCCCGGCTGGATCCCAGCCCCGGCGGGCAGTCCTGATAGTGGGAGAAACGGGCGCTGTAAATGCCGGCCCCGGCCGTGGCCGAGGCGAACTCCACCGGCAGCTCCATGGCCTCGGCGGCGGGCACAAGGGCTTCCAGCCGGAAGCGGCCCTCCTCCATGGCGGCGGGCTGGAACACCGCCCGCCGGGTGGCCAGCACCCCCATGGCCCTGCCCAGGCAGTCCTGGGGGCCGGACGTCTCCACCCGCAGCACCGGCTCCAAAAGCTGGGACCCGGCCCGCCGCAGCGCGTCTATCAGCCCCAGGGGCGTGGCCACGAAAAAGTCCAGGGGATGGGTGTGGACGTGGTGCCAGGTGCCGTCCAGCAAGGTGACTTTTAAGTCCGTCACCTGCCAGCCCAGCACGCCCTGCCTCAGCGCCCGGGGCACGGCGGCCTCCACATGGGCCTGATACCGGTAGGGCAGCCGCCCGGGTGAAACCAGGCATTCATATTGAAACCCGCTTCCCCGGGGCAGAGGCTCCACCAGGAACCGCAGCTCCGCCCAGCAGGGCTTGGGCCAGGTGTAAGATTCGAACCCTTCCGCCGGGGCGGCCGGAGTTTCCCGGTATATGACCGAAGGCTCCCCAAACCGCGCCCGAAGCCCCCAGCGCTGGGCCAGCAGGGACTCCAGCACCTCAATCTGCAGCTTGCCGGTCAGCCTGGCCCAGAGCTCCCGCTTCTCCCGGTTCCACTCGCAGCCCAGGGCCGGGTCCTCGTCCTCTAGCTGGCTCAGGGCCTGGGTCAGTTTGGGAAGGTCCGCCGGGTCCTCCGGCATAACCCGGGACAGCAGTAGGGGCTCCGCCAGCCGGTAGGCCCGCAGGCCCGGCAGCTCCCGGCCCACTAGATCGCCAGCCCGCACCCCTTCCAGCCCATAGGCCACGGCAATGTCATTGGCGCCCACGCTCTCCACGTCCACCAGCTTCCGGCCCTCCACGGCCCGCACCCGGGTGATCTTTTCCTCCCTGCGCCCCGCCGCTTCCACGGTCTGCCGGTTATGCAGCTCCCCGGCAAACAACCGCAGATAAGCGGCCTTGCCCAGGACCGGGTCGTGCTCCACTTTGTAAACCCGGGCGCAGAGCCCCCCGCCCAGAGGGGCGGGCTGGGGCAGCAGGCGGCACACCGCGTCCAGCAAATCTCCCACGCCCAGACCGTACTTGGATGCCCCGCACACGGCGGGGTAAAGCTCCCCGCGCCCGACCAGCTCCGCCAGGGCCATCCACAGGGCTTCTTCTGGCAGGCTCCCTTCCGTCAGGAAGCGCTCCATCAGGGCCTCGTCCCCAGCGGCCAGGACCGCGGCCTCCTGCCAGTCCGGAGAAGCAAAGCAGGTCGGGCGGACGGCCGCATCGCCGCCCCCCTCCCCCTCCGCTTGGGAAAGGACCAGGCAGCGGACTCCCCCCCGCTCCACCTGGGCCAGGGCTTTTTCCCATCCGCTGCCAGCCCGGTCCAGCTTGTTCAGAAAGAGGAAGCAGGGCAGGCCCGCCCGACCGATGGCTTCCAGCAGCAGGCGGGTCTGGGGCTGCACTCCCTCTACCGCCGAAACCACCAGCACCGCCCCGTCCAGCACGGCCAAACTGCGCTCCACCTCGCTGAGGAAGTCCGCGTGGCCCGGGGCGTCGATCAGGTTTATGCGGCAGTCCTTCCACCGCACCGAGGCGCAGGCCGTGCGCACGGAGATGCCCCTGCGCCGCTCGATCTCCATACCATCGGTGGCGGCGGTGCCCTCGTCCACGCTGCCCGGGGCGCGGATGGCTCCCGTCAGATAGAGGATTTGCTCCGTCAGGGTGGTCTTCCCCGCGTCCGCATGGGCCACAATACCGATATTCAAGGTTTTTCCGTTCATTTCCGAACCTCCCGCAGCGGCTGGGAGAGGGCAACGCGCGTTTTTCAAGTCCCAGGCCGTGGTGTTTCGTTCATTTTACCACAGGAGGCGCGGAAAATCCAGTGTTTTCCGCTTTGGCCCCCCAAAGAAGAAAGCATCCTGAGCGCAACATTAAAAGTTTTGTCACTCTCCGCTGCCGCTTCGGTCGGTTCGCAGCTTGTCTGTCACAGGCAGACGCTCACCCTTTTCAAAGGTTGCAGAACGCGAGACAGAGTCTCGCGACCTTGCCGGAGTGGGCCGCCCTTTGGCCCCGGAGGCCTTCTAATACTTTCACAATTCCCTTAGAAGCCCATTTTTCATATTTTCCGCCGCCGCTTCCCTGTCAGGGGCTCTTTTGTTCGATTTTTCACTTGCGTTTTTGCCTGCCATGGGGTACAATAGAGGCCTATGGAGGATTTGCCCTTTCTGGTACTACTCAGTCAAGCTAGGGTCGGGACTACGTCCCGAAGGGGGCCTACGGCCCTTATGAAGGGATGTATTGGGGTCTCGCCTGCCGGCTCGGTCGGTTCGCAGCTTGTCTGCCACTGGCAGACGCTCACCCTCCGGCGGCTTAGGGGCTTATGACATTGGCTTCGCCAAGTCCCCCTAAGAACCCTACCAGGTGCCGCGACTTCGCGGAGCGAATGTTGTAAGCCCCTGGACCGCGAAGGTTGCTTACCATTAACAAGCTGCTAATTTATTTTACATATTTTTGCAAAGAAAGGATTTGTTTATGAACGAAAAAGAAATCGCCGAGATCCGCCGCCGCTTCCAGCCCCAGCACAGCAACATCCGGCAGGTCCACGGCTGCTATGTGAACGCCCACGGGGAGGTCATTTCCCAATTTACCCAGTCTCTGGCCGCCGCCTCGGAGGAAGAGGTGGAAAACATCCTCTCCATTTTGAAAAAGTCCCTCTCCGGCTCTTTGGGCAAACAGCTCAACGACGTGGTCTTCGACACCCAGCAGGTGGTGGACAGCGACGAGCACCGGATGCTCATGGCCCTGCGGGACTGCAAGCTGGAGGACGAGGGCCTGGTGGACGCTTTCTATCAGCGGGTCATCGAATGCCTGGAAATGGAGGAGCCCTATCTCATCCTTTTGGCTCACGACGCTTATGACGTGCCCTACCGGGCCAAGGACGGCGCGCCCAACCCGGACGGCTCCTGCGAGGTGTATTCCTACATCCTCTGCGGCATCTGCCCCATGAAGGAGACCAAGCCCGCCCTGCGCTACGACCTGCCCGACAGCGTGATCTGCAGCCGGGGGGTGGACTGGCTCATCTCCCCGCCGGAGCTGGGCTTCCTCTTCCCCGCCTTTGACGACCGCAGCGCCAACATCTACAACGCCCTGTACTACACCCGGAAGACGGCGGAGAACCACCCGGAGTTCGTCACGGGCATTTTCAAGACCGAGCCCCCCATGCCCGCCGACCTGCAGCAGGAGACCTTCCGGGAGATTCTCTCCGACGCGTTGGAGGAGGATTGCAGCTACGAGGTTCTGCAGGGGGTCACGGAGATTCTGGGCGGCATGGTGGAGGAGCACAAGGCCAGCAAGAACCCGGAGCCCCTGGCCGTCTCCAAGGGGGCCCTGCGCAAGGTGCTGGAAACCTGCGGCGTGCCGGAGGAAAAGGCCGAGAGCTTTGAGGAAAAGTACGAGGAGGCCTTTGGCGGCGGGGCGCTGAACCCCAAAAACCTGGTGGACACCCGGGAGCTTGTGGTGCGCACGGAGAACGTGACCATCAAGACCACCCCGGACTGCGGCGACCTGGTGGAGACCCGCCTGATTGACGGGCGGCAGTACATACTGGTGCGCGTGGAGGGCGGCGTGGAGGTCAACGGGGTAAGCGTGGCCTTCCCCCAGCCGGAGGAGGCAGAAGAGGAAAAGGCCCAATAAAAAAGCGAAAGCCGCCAGCCAGGCGGCTTTCTTTATGCGGTTTTAGCCGATGGGCTGGTCCCAGTCCGCGGGGAACAGGTCGTGGAATTTGGGCTGGATGGTAAAAGTTTTCTCTTCCCCTTTTGTCTTGTTTGTCCAGTAGCAAAGAACATCGTCTGCGGACCAGCCGGAGTAGCTGTAGACCACCCTTCTGCGGGCGCTTAAAACCTTTTGCTTCAAAGCCTCGCTGGCGTTGCTGATATCCAGCTTTGCGGTCTTGAGAACATCCTCCGGGATCTCCTTGGCGGGCGAGACGTCAGCGGGCTTTTCCACATACCCCATTGCCTCATACTCATACCGGACATTGTTCTCCTGTATTTCCCGCTGGGTCTGGGCCTTCAAGGCCTCCCGCTCGTCCTGATAAAGCTTGGCGTAGGCAGAACCTTCCTGATAGAGGCTGTAGTCCCAGGGGAAGGAGTGCTTTACTTCAAAGTGCTCATATGCGGATATATCGTCATTTGTACTGACGCGAACACCAACACGCTTGACCTGTGCCGGGTTCACATTAATCGAATAGGGATGCTCCCCTTGCTGCGTGATCGCGTGCATCAAAAATCCCAAAGATTTTCCGGTGGCCACATCGGTGTAGCCGATGTTAACGGAGGAAAGAGTCTCTAAAAAGTATTCATCGCCCGAACCCGTGACCAGCGTGTTCGTTCCTCCTGAAATCATGGTTACCGTGCACATATTCGGGGCTAATACGCCCACTTTGCTCTTGGGGACATAGTAGTCGGTGTTGTATACCACATCGGTGCGGGTACCCCCTCGGGCAAGGGTGGCCTGGGACTCAGCCGGTTCCGGCGCGTCCTCCACATCCTCTACCGGCAGGTCCCAGCCGGGGAACACCTCGCTGAACTTGGGCACAATGTCCAGGGTCCTGGTCTCCGGGTTGGCGCTCATGATGATCACATCGTCCGCCCGCCAGCTACGGGTGTAGATGATAGCTTTGCGGGCCTCCAAAATCTGGGCTTGGGTCTCCTCGTCCGCTTCTTCCAGGTCCATGTAGGCCAGCTGGCGGACTTCCTCGGGCACTTCCTCGCTCTGCGCGCTGACCGCCGGGTCCTCGGAAATGTCGGTGTAGCCCGCCTCCACATAGGTTTCCCGGATGATCTCCACCTTTTCATCGGTGGAGAGGCCCTCGGGCATGGCCTCCAGCGCTTCCTCCGGGCTTTCGGCCGCGGACGCGGAAACGCTCAGGGCTGCGGCCAGCAGCATTGCGGCCATTAGTGTGAGCAGCTTTTTCATAATCTTTGCCTCCTTTTGTGGTATTTGTTTGCGGCGTCTTGCTTATTGAGCTTCTTCCTCCTTTCCATTATTTGCCGTCATTTTTATTATACTGCCTATAATAATTTTACACAAGTAGAAACTCATTGTGAATTTATGTGAAAACCCGCAAAATTTAACTGTGAAACGCATCACATCCCTCCTTTATGCTCATTCCTAACATCACTCCTCTCTCACCCGCTCCGTCAACGAGGCGCGGGTGACTGTCCTACATGAAACCTCCCCCGCCAGCCACCCGGCGGCGAACAGCAGAACCAACACCCCTACCGCAGGCAGGGAAACCGCCGTGGCCTCCACGCCAAAGCCCCAGGCTAGCAGCACGTTGAGTAAAGCCGACCCGGCCGCAAAGGCTATGAGCCCGAACACCCCGCCCACGCTGTTCTCGTACACCATCATCCGCCTCAGCTGCCCGCGGGTCATGCCCACGGTCTCCAGCATGGCGAACTCACGCCGCCGAAGCACCGTGGAGGTGAGGGCGCTGTTCACCATGTTCATCAGCCCAATCAGGAAGATGATCCCGCACAGACTGTAGCCGGTAAGCTGGATGGCGCCCAGCCTTTCCTGCAATTCTATCATGTCGGTGAGCCTGCCTCCCACATCATACTCGAACCTTGTGTCGCCGGAGCCCACGCCGCGCCCCTCAATCAGAGCCTGCGCTTCCTCGAGCAGGTCATCTTCCATGCCCTCTTTCGCGTTCACAAGCACCTTGAATACCGGAGCGTCCGGGAACTCTCTCTCAAAGACGCTCTCGGGCAGCAGGAAATACACTTCCTCTACGCCGAAGTGATTCGCCATGGGATCCCCGCAAATTTCCGCCAGAGCTGTCCAGAGGCCAGAGGACAGCTCCGCAGGGATGACTTCATATTCTCTTTTTAAGCCGTCTGAGGAAAGCGCCTCCCCAGAGGAAAACTGTATATCCGGGAGAATCTCCAGCTCGTTTTTTGTGAAAACGCACAGGACATGTTTGCCGTCGTACAGTTCCTCCCCGTCATAGTGAAAAGACTTGCTTCTATCATCCCGGTACACCACAATATCCCGGCAGAGCTGGTCGGGGATGGAGAGAACGGCGGTTTTTATCCTGCCGCTGTCAAGAATATCCTGGTACTTCTCACGCTCCCACTCATATTCTGTTTTTTGCGCCAGAAACGAGCGAAGGCTCTCTTCCAGACTGGGAGAAATATCTACCTCTACCTGCCCAAAGCGCAGAAACTGCATTTCCTCCACGGTATCAGACGCGGCAAGCTCCTCAATCATATCCGGCTCCACCGCAATGAAGCTTGAGATTTGCGTAAGTGCATCAGGGATATGGCCACTGCGGTTCCCCAGCCCCAGCCCCAGCTCCACGTCGAACATCCCGACCCTTTCCACGTCCACAATCATATCCGTAAGCCCACCCACCATCACAAACAGCAGCACGGACACCACCGCCGAGAGGGAAGTGACCAGCATCCGGCCACGGCTTCGACGCAGCCCCGCCATAGCCAGGCTTCTGGGGGAGGCAGGGGCCTCCCGGCGCTTTTCCTTTTTGGGAGCTTTGCCCTCCGGCTCGGGAGAGATCGACTGTATGGGCGTCATTTTCTTGATACGTGCCAGGGGCCGCAGCGCCGAGAAGAACAGCGTAAACAGCGTAAGCCCCCCGCTGAGCAGGACAATAATCGGGCTGAACCGATAGGGCAGCACCTCTCCGCTCATGCTCATAAACACAGGGGCGAGCAGCCGGAACCCAATGAAATATCCCAGCAGAAGCCCCACGGGCAGCGCCCCGCAGGCAATGAGCCCGGTCTGCATCAGCGTCAGCTTTTTCATCTGCCAGTGTGTCATGCCGATGACCTTCAAGAGCCCGAAGGCGCGCATGTCCTGGGTCAGTGCGATGGAGTAGACGTTGTAGATGAGCAGGAACGCCGCGAAGAACAGCACTCCTATCACCAAGAGTATCAGCAGAACGTTGCCCGGCTGGAGTAAGTTGCCCAAATCCGCACCCACATAGGCGTTGTTGATTTGTGTGCGCGGCTCCTCCCCGGGGAGCTCCCATGGGGACAGCCGTTCCAAGACCGCGTCCAACCGCTGCTCTATCCCGAAGCTGCTGTGAAAGTTCATCATGACGCTCAGTTCCAATTCCTCTGCCACGTTCTCTCCATACAGCGCTACCGCCGGGGGCGGGGAATCCGCGTCGCTGTGATAGAAACCAGAAACCGTGTAGGTCCTCTCCCTCACCATCGGCTCTGGGGTATACGCGCTTATAATAAAGAAACGGACCTGATCGCCAATGGAAAGCGTGGGGAACGCTTCCCGGCAGAGCATAATATCGTCTAACCTTTGGGGGAACCGGCCCTCGGTCATTGTCATAAAGTGGTGGGGAAGGATGCCCTCCCTGTCCACAAAAGCCATCCCAAACCCTTGCCTTATGCTGTTCGCCTCTGCCGGCTCCTCCCAGTGCACAGGGGCATACGCTGCAAGAAATGTTTCCGAAACCTCGGGGGCGCTCTGAATTTCCTCCCGCAAGGCTTCCCCGGAGATAGAATATCCGGTATCAACGATCAACGCGTGCACATCGGAGGTAAACGCCAGCATTTTGGAGAGCTGTACAGAATCCACAGCGCAGTAGGCGAAGCTTATCACCGTCATGTACAGCACCGCCGTGAGCACCACCGCCACTGCCACAAACCCGGTGCGCAGCCGGTGGGAGCGTATCTGCAAGCGGGCAAGCCGGAAAATCATTTTGAGCCCTCCCCGCTATCGGAAATAATGCGCCCGTCCTCGATGCGTATGCGCCGGGCGGTCATCTGAGCCAGCTCCTCGCTGTGGGTTATCATGACAATGGTCTGGGACAGCTCCCGGTTGAGCTTTTCCAAAAGGAGCATGACTTCAAGGCTGGTCTTGCTGTCAAGGTTCCCTGTGGGCTCGTCGGCCAGGACGATGTGGGGCTTTGTGGCAAGGGCTCGGGCGATGGCCACCCGCTGCTGCTGTCCACCGGAGAGCTGGGAGGGCAGGGCATACCGTTTTTCGTAAATGCCAAGGGTGGAGAGAAGCTGTTCGGTTTCCTCCCGGTCGGCCTTCAGCTTGTCCAGCCCCATGGGCAGCGTGATGTTTTCCCAGACGTTCAGCCCGGGAATCAGGTTGTAGCTTTGGAATACGAAACCGATATAGCGCCGCCGGAAGATGGTGAGGGGGTCGGGGGCCAGGGAGTAGAGGTCTGTACCGTCAATCGTTACCGTTCCTTCGGTAGGCCTGTCAATACCGCCCAACAGATGCAGAAGCGTACTCTTGCCGCTGCCGCTGGAACCCACCACAGAAACAAACGCACCGCGCTCTACAGATAGCGTTACCCTATCCAGGGCCCGCAGTGCATTTTCTCCGTTTCCGTAAACCCTTGTCAGTTGATTCGTTTGTATAAGCATGATTTTGCCCTTTCTTTATGATTTTTCACCATTATAGCAAACGAATCTTTCCAGACCGTAACGAAATCTTTCAGTTTTGAAAGATTCCCTATTCCGCCGGAAGAAAAATGCTGAACCGGCAGCCGCCGCCCTCCCGGTTCTGGCAGAGCACCCGCCCGCCCTGGGCCTGGACGATCATCCGGCAGAGGGTAAGGCCGATTCCCACGCCTGAGGCGTCCCGGGTGGTTCTGCCCCGGTAGAAGCGCTTCCAAATTTCCGGCAGCTCGTCTTCGGGTATGCCCGGGCCCTGATCCAGGATATCCAGGCGGATAAATTGGTCGTAGCGCTGGGCGGAGACTGTGATTTTAGAGCCCTCCGGCGCGTATTTCACGGCGTTGTCGAGGATGGTGCCCAGCGCTTCGGCGGTCCAGCGCGGGTCGAATATGGCGGTCAGTTCCGGGGGGATTTCTGCGGCGAGAACCATGTTTTTGCTCTCGGCTTCTGGCACTACGGCTGATAAAGCCTGAGACACCAGAGCCTCTACGGAGTTTTCGGCGGGGTGCACGTTTTCCTCAATAAGCCCGCCCTCACAGCGGGAGAGCTTTACAAGCGCGTCCAGAAGAAATTGCAGTTTGTCCGTCTGCTGAACGATTGCGGCGGATTCGGGAGACGCCGGCAGCAGCTCGGCGTACATTTTAGCGGCGGTCAGGGGCGTCTTGCACTGGTGGGCGATGTCGGAGACCAGGGAGGCTAGGTTGCGGTAGCTCTCCGTCACGCGCCGGTCCCGGGACTCCTCCTCGCCGCGCTTCAGCTTGAGCTGCCGGGCCAGCGGCGCGATCTCCCTTTCGGAAACCGCGAAATCGTCTTTGCCTTCCAACGTCTTTTGCACATCGTCCAGCAGCTTTTGCCGCTGTTCTCTCTCATATGATGCAAAACCCGCGGCCATTAAGCCGGTCAGCAGCGCGTAGCAAGCGGTGGGCCAGATGCTGCCCACAGTAAGGCTGTTCACAAGGCAGAACGCCAAGGTCAGGACAAGCCATCCCAAGATGAAAAGCGGCGTCATCCCCTGTCACCTACCCACACATAGCCCAGCCCGTAAATGGTGCTGATGCTTTTCTCCCCCAGCCGCCCCCGCAGGCGGCTGACCGCAACCGACAGCGCGTTCTCGTTGAGCTCTTCGCCGCCTTCCCAGAGAGCGTCCGTCAGCGCCGCCCGGGAGAGCACATTGCCCGCGTTTTTCACCAGCGCCGCCAGCAGCCTGCACTCCGTAGCGCCCAAGTATACCCTTTCGCCGTCCACGAAAAAGTCCATCGCTCCAAAGTCGAACCGGTACCGCCGGTCCACGTAGAGGTCGCTGCGATGCTCAGCCCGCTCCAGCAGGGCGGCGATGCGCTCCCGCAGTACCATCAGGGAGAAGGGTTTTTTCACGTAGTCGCAGGCCCCGGCGCGAAACGCCGAAACCTCGTCAAGCTCCGAGTCGCGCACGGTAAGGAAGACGACCGGGAGCGTCATGCTTTGTGTGAGCTCCCGGCAGAAGTCGACGCCGTTTCCGTCCGGGAGGTTGCAGTCGAGAAGCAATAGGTCGAAGCGCTCTGCCGCCAAGCGCCGCCGGGCGGAGGCCAGGTCTTCCGCGCCCGCCGCCTCCATCGTATCGGAGGAAAGGGACCGGCACAGCCCTGTGCGGATCGCGCCGTCGTCTTCGATGATAAGGATTCTTTTCATGCAGGTATTCTTCCTTCCCTGTAGCGTTCTGCCTCTTTTTGAAAGCATCCGCAATTCATTATGACTATTTTCCCGAACGAAATCAATGCGCGTCGGGAGGGGTGGCCTGCACTCGCGACCGGTTCGGAATTCGCGCCCGCGGCGCAGCCCAGGCCACGCTTACGCATAGGCTGAAATGAAGCGGCCGCCAGCGCAGTCGGGGCCGGGCTTTGCTACTTTCGCACTGCCTCTGGGGACAAAAAACCGAAACGCTTTGGAGAGTCTCTGCGGGCTTCCAGCAGGAAATGCCCCGAGCGCCCCGCGCTTCCCTCACCGGGCCTCCTCCCAGACCAGCTCCGTGCCGCTCCCTTTTTTCACAAACCTTCCAATGCGGTAATCCTGCACCGCCAAGCTCAAGAAGGGCGCTTCCCCTTCCCCGTGCCTTTCCCGCAAAATGGCGAGGGCCTCAAAATCCTCCTGATACCGCTCCCCGAACCGGTTTTCCAGCAGAAAGCGGAACCGGATAAACTCGTTTTTTATGGAGTCTTCCAGCTCCAGCCGCGCGCCCCAGAAGACGAAGTCTCCCCCCTCCCCGGGCTGCAGCCGCAGCTTGGGGTTGGTCACATTGGTGTAGGAATGGATCCAGGGCAGCTCCTGCTTTTTGCGGGCATACGCCGCGCCGTCATAGGAAACGGTCTCAAAGGCCTGGGTCGTGTTTACCACGCGGAGCTTTACACAGAGATTATCCAGTGGGTCCTGGCTGGCAATGACGTTGACATAGGCTATGTTCTTCTCATTGGGGTGCAAAATCTTCTCCGGGTCCCCCGGCTCCGCCGCCCAGTCCTCCGCCATAATGAAGGGCCGGGTTTCCAGCTTGCAGCGGTTCTCCTCCAGGTCCATCAGCCGCTGGCTCATGGCGTTGGCTTTCCAGGTCTGCTGCACGGTGATCAGCCCCAAGGCCATGGTCCCCACAAAGGCCAGCAGGTCCCCGGCTTCCCATTTCGCCCGAAACAGCTCCGATGAAGCGGGCAGGGAGAACAGCACCTGGACCACAATTAGAAAGACGATAACGAGTCCTACGAGCACATAAATGAATTTTGGCGTACCGCCTATTTTACTGGAATCCTCTGATCTCTTCTTTTTCATGTTCCTTCCTCCTAGCTGCATGGTTTCAAAAAAACAAAAAAGGACCAGGCCCTGTGGTCCAGTCCTTTTTCCGCTTGTTTACTCTTTCTCAAAAGAGTCCTTGCCCAGGCCGCACACAGGGCACACCCAGTCCTCGGGCACGTCTTCCCAGGCGGTGCCGGGGGCAACGCCGTTGTCCGGATCGCCCACGGCCGGGTCGTATACATAGCCGCAGGGGCATACATACTTGTCCATATTTGTTCCCTCGCTCTGATTATTTTTTGCCCAGCAGGCCGCCGATGAAGTCCCCCGCCTTGTCCAGATGGATTTTGGCCTTAACCCCTTCGGCAATCTGCTTAAGCTGCTCCTCTGGCAGGTCCACGCCTAAAAGCTTCTCCAAGGTGGGGATGGGCTCCTTGAGAAAGCCCTCCTGAAGCGCCTTGTCGCTCTTAATCCGCTCTACCAGCTCTTCGATCTTCTGGTTGATATCCATAGGGCGCCTTACTTAAAATAGCGCTCCAGCAAGCCCTTGAAAGCCTTGCCGTGGCGGGCCTCGTCCCGGGCCATCTCGTGCACGGTGTCATGGATGGCGTCCAGGCCCTGTTCCTTGGCCAGCTTGGCCAGCTGGGTCTTGCCGTCGGTGGCGCCGTTCTCAGCCTCGACCCGCATCTGCAGGTTCTTCTTGGTGCTGTCGGTGACCACCTCGCCCAGCAGCTCGGCGAACTTGGCGGCGTGCTCGGCTTCCTCATAGGCGGCCTTCTCCCAGTACATGCCGATCTCGGGATAGCCCTCGCGGAAGGCCACGCGGGCCATGGCCAGGTACATGCCCACCTCGGTGCACTCGCCCTGGAAATTGGCGTGCAGGCCGTCCAGGATCTCCTGGCTCACACCCTGGGCCACGCCCACCACATGCTCGGCGGCCCAGGCCATGTCGCCGGACTGGGCGTTGAACTTGGAAGCGGGAGCGCCGCACACCGGGCACTTCTCGGGAGCGGAGTCCCCCTCGTGGACATAGCCGCAGACACTGCAAACATACTTCATCGTAACATTTCCTCCTGTTTTTAAGTATAGTATATGGATATTTCAAAGCGCTATGCGCTTCTTACCAAAGTTAAAGCTTTAAAACCGCCACAATTTCCTCCCCGCACATCTGGCCGTTCTCCCGAAAGCCAAATTTGTGGTAGAGGCCCCGGGCTGCCGCGTTTTCCGGCTCATAGCTGAGCCACACATACTCCGCCGGGCCGCAGGGCAGGGTCCGCGCATAGGCCAGGCAGGCTTCCAGCGCCCGCTTTCCCAGGCCCTTCCCCTGGCGGCTCTGGTCGATCATAAAGCGCCACAGGCAGTAGTTTCCCGCCGCCACTGGGGGCTCGTCCGGGTCCTCCAGGCTGCCATAGCCGAACATCACAAAGCCTACGGGCCGGTCCTCCTCATATATGCCAAAGGGCTGGGCCGTGAAGCCTCCGCTCACCGCCACATAGGCTTCCGCAAGGCTCTCTACATTGGGGGCCACAAAATTCTGTTGGCCCTCCCCAACCGTCAGGGCGATGATTTCATCTATATTGTCAAATGTGATTTTCCGCAGCTCCACGCTCCCACTCCTCTCTCAGCTCCCCAATGGAGGCCTGACGGGAGGCCGGGTCATCGGAAACCGCCCGGGACGCCGCTTGAAACCGCTTTTCGTCCAGCTGCCAGGCCTCCCTGCCGCGGACAAAGCCGCCAAACAGGGCGAAAGCCATGGCCCCGGCCGTGTACACGTTGGTTCGCCCGTCCAGCACAGCGCCCAGCCGGTATTCCTCCGGCGACATAAACTTGGCGCTGCCCCACATGCGCCCCATATCGTTCACACAGGGCATCCGGCGGAAAAAGTCGACGTCGCAGACCGTGGTCCGGCCGCTCTCAAAATCATAGAGGATGCTGCCGTCGTAAAAGTCCACCGCCAGGTAGCCCTGGGCGTTCACATAGTCCAAAAAGTCCAGAACATCCAGAAACACCCGCTGCCTGTCCTGTAGGGGCAGGGCCATAAACCGGGCGTGGGCCTCTGGGTACATGCGGCCCATGCAATCGCCCCGGGCCCAGCGGAACGCCATGGCAAAGCCGCCGCCTATCTTCTCCGCCTCCACCAGCTGGATGAGGCTCCGGTGCTGCAAATCCCGGTACACGGGCAGGGTAGCCTTTAGGCGCTCCACAGCCGCCGCGGGAGAATCCGCACCCCGCAAAGTGGGCGCGCCCGCGAACTTGACAAACAGCCGCTGGCCGTCCTTCTGCGCTCCAAAGCAGATATTGCCGGAATCCTGGTCGTCGAAAACCTTGAAAACTTGGCCGTACCTTTTGAGAAAGCCGAAGTCAAAAGCCGCGGCCAGCCGGAACGGCACGCCGTCTATGGACTGGGTAACGCCCGCGTTCTCACTTTGCATGAGGCTCCTCCCTGCCGGTTTCTCCGGCGCAGTCCGGGCAGAGCCCCCGGAAGGCGAGGCTGGCAGACCGCACCCGGCACCCCGTCTCTTCGGCGATGCACCGGAAGTCCGCCGCCTCCGGCATACGGGCGGGCACGTCCAGCACCGCGCCGCATTTTTCGCAGACCAAATGGGCGTGGGGCGACACGTCGCCGTCAAAGCGTTCCCGGCCTCCCACCGTCCCCAGGCTGGCCGCCTGGCCCTTCTCCCGCAGGCGGTTCAGGTTCCGGTAGACCGTGCCCAGGCTCAGGTCCGGATATTCCGGCTTTAGCTGGGCATAGACCCATTCGGCCGTGGGGTGCAGCTTTGTATTTTGCAGGACCGCCAAAATCGCGGCCCGTTTGCGGCTGAAATTTTCCCGCCGTTCTTCCACCTGCCTCCCGCCTTTCCTTTGGTCTTTGCTTAGTGTAGCACACTTTCCAGGATTTGTAAAGTAGGAACTGTTATTGTTTTCTGTTTGTTCACAAAAGGCCGCGCCGGTTTGGAGGCAGTCCGAAAAAAGACGGTCCCGCTCCGGCGACCGGCCTACCGCCTTTTCCTCCATGCGTTTTCCTCAATGCCTCCCTACCGGGTCTCGCCCAGCACGCCCCGCAGGGCCTCCCGGCTGCGTTCCTCGGCCACGGCTACCAGCTCGTCCCCGGCCCGCAGCACGGTGGAGCCGTTGGGAATGGTCAGCTCCCCGCCCCGGATAAGGGAAATGACCAGCGTTCCCCTGGGAAAGGCCACGTCTTTCAGGGCCCGGCCCTCCCAGGCGGTGTCATAGGGCAGGGTCATGGAGAGGATCTCCCCTTTTCCCTGGTGCAGGCTGGCGATCAGATGCATGTGGGCCGTATCCGCCTCCTGCTCGATCATCTGTACCACAATCTCGGTGCTGCTCACAATGTCCTGTATGCCCAGGGCCCGAAAGGTCTCCGCGTTCCGGGGGTCGTTCACCCGGGCGATGACCTTTTGCGCGCCGAAATGCCCCTGGGCCAGCTGCGCGGCCACCAGATTGTCCTGGTCCACCCCGGTGACGGCCATCAGGCACCCGGCCCTTCGGGCTCCGGCCCGTTCCAGCACCGCCACATTGGTGCCGTCGCCTGGAAAGACCGCCGCGTCCAGGTCCTCGGCCAGCTCCGCGCAGCGGGCCCGGTCCTTTTCGATAAGGCAGACCTCGTGCCGCCGCTCCAGCAGCACCCGGGCCAGGCTTCGGCCCGCCTGGCCGCCGCCCACAATGATCATCCGCATCAGTCGATCCTCCTGCTCGTCACGATAAAGTCCCCTTCGCCCAAGGGAAGGTTCCCCCCGGCCTCTTTCAGCAGAAAGCGGCCGTCCGGCTTCACCACGGCGAAGATTCCCTGCCCGGGCAGCTCCAAGTCCCCGGTGCTGCGTCCATAAAGGCGTTTCTCCACCGGCAGCGCCTCCAAGGCCACCGTGGCCGTGCCAAAGGTCACCTGGCGGCTCTGCCAGGGGCTGACTAAGTCCGCCACCAGCTTTTCCCCGGCCATGTTGGTGGGGCACACGGTGCGCAGGCCCATATCCTCAAAAATGTCCTCCCGGGCCGGGTCGGAAATGCGGGCGGCAACCCGCTCCACTTTAAAATATTTCTTGGCGATCTGCCCCACCGCGATGTTCAGATTATCGTCCGCCGTGGTCACGGCCACCGCGTCGCAGCTCTCGATGCCCGCCCGGCGCAGCACGTTCAAGTCCATGGGAAAGCCCACGAAGGTCACCCCGCCAAAGGCCGGGTCCAAAAGGGCCAGATTATCCGCGCTTTCGTCAACCACCACGACCCCGTGGCCCAGGCGGTCCAGCCGCTGGGCGGTCTCCCGGCCCAAAAGGCCGCCGCCGATGATTAAAACGTCCATGCCTCATCCTCCTGATTTTTGACCGCAGAAAACCAAGGCCCGGCCGGGCCTGTGCTTTGGGAGGCCCTAGAGTCTACTCGCCGTCCTCGTTGTCAACGCCCTGGGAACTGGGCGCGGCGCTGCCCTCGCCATTCGGGGTGGCGCTGGGAGCAGCCGAGCCTTCGGGAGCCTGGGTAGCCTCCGGCGTGGAGGCGGGAGCCGCCATCATGCGGGCATAGTCCTCGGCGGTCACGTCCACCACCTCGGCAAACTCCGCGTACACATAGGCGCCCGCGCCCTCAAACTGCACATTGTACCATTCGCCCTGGGCGTTCTCCGCCAAAAGGGCCAGCTTGTCCCCCTCGTCCACCGTGCCCAGCACGTCCGAGTCCGTAGAGGCCTCTTTGCGCACGTTCACTTCACTGCCGGTAATGCGCACCGCTTTTGCCGCCGGGGCCGGGGTAGGGTTGGGCGTGGCCACCGGCATAATGGAGGACGTGCCGCTCGCCTGGCCGCTGCTCTCCTTCTCCTTATCGTCCCCGCCGCAGGCCGCCAGGGCGCAGGCCAGCACGCACCCGGCCAGGGCTGCGGCAGCGGTCCGGCGCAGGGCCTCAAGGCCCTTTTTATTGTAAATGCTTCCGTTTTTCATGGTCAGCAGCTCCTTTCTCAAGTTCCTTCCATACATATATTTTAACAGGTTTTGCGAAAAAGTCCACCAGTTTTTGCGATTTTTCGCCAGAAGCTTCAAAAAAGCAGGAGCTCCCTGGAAAAAAGCCCTTGATTCCTGACGGTTTCCGTGGTATAATACTACCGCCAAAACACACGCCGGGCAGTTCGGCTCTGGTCCGCGCGTCCCTTCCCCTTTTTCGCGTCTTTCCTTAAGAATCCGCTTAAAAGGGCATTGGTCGCGGCGGCGGCCCTGAAAATTTTGTCCGGCGGAGGAAACAACCAGGAGGTATTGTAAAATGGCAGTAGTATCTATGAAGCAGCTGCTGGAGGCCGGCGTCCACTTCGGCCACCAGACCCGCCGCTGGAACCCCAAGATGGCCCCGTACATCTTCACCGAGCGCAACGGCATCTACATCATCGACTTGCAGAAGACCGTGCGCAAGCTGGAGGAGGCCTACAATTTTGTGCGCGACCTGGCCGCCGAGGGCAAGAACGTCCTCTTCGTGGGCACCAAGAAGCAGGCCCAGGAGAGCGTAAAGGAAGAGGCCAGCCGGGCCGGGGCTTTCTATGTAAACGCCCGCTGGCTGGGCGGCATGCTCACCAACTTCTCCACCATCCGCACCCGTATCCAGCGCCTTGGCCAGCTGCGCAAGATGGAGGAGGACGGCACCTTTGAGCTGCTCCCCAAAAAGGAAGTCACCAAGCTGCAGCTGGAAATCGAGAAGCTGGAGAAGTACCTGGGCGGCATTAAAGAGATGAAGTCCTATCCCGGCGCGCTGTTCATCGTGGACCCCCGCAAGGAGCGCATCGCCGTTTCCGAGGCCCGCAAGCTCCACATCCCCATCGTGGCCATTGTGGACACCAACTGCGACCCCGATGAGATCGACTATGTCATTCCGGGCAACGACGACGCCATCCGCGCCGTGAAGCTCATTGCCAGCGCCATGGCCGACGCGGTCATCGAGGGCCGCGAGGGCCAGATGGGCGCGGCCGCCCGCCAGGAAGAGGCCGCCGAAGAGGCCGCTCCCGCCGGGGAAGCCGCTGAGTAAGATATTTTCACCTAAAACACCGAGAAGGGATGATATAACATGAATTTTACCGCTAAGGACGTGGCCGCTCTCCGCGAGAAGACCGGCTGCGGCATGATGGACTGCAAGAAGGCCCTGACCGAGGCCGAGGGCAACATGGAGAAGGCCGTGGACCTGCTGCGGGAGAAGGGCTTGGCCGCTTCCGTGAAAAAGGCCGGCCGCATCGCCGCCGAGGGCTTGGCTTTCGCCCAGGTCAGCGAGTGCGGCAAGGTGGCCGTGGCCATCGAGGTCAACTCCGAGACCGACTTTGTGGCCAAGAACGAGCAGTTCCAGGAGTTCGTCAAGACCTGCGCCGACACCGTCATCTATGAGAATCCCGCCGATGTGGACGCCCTGCTGGCCTGCAAGGCCCACGGCAGCGACATGACCGTGGACGCCCTGCTGAAGGACAAGATCCTCACCATCGGCGAGAACATCAAGATCCGCCGCTTCGCCCGCTACGAGGGCGCCGTCACCTCCTATGTGCACGCGGGGGGCCGCATCGGCGTCATCGTCAAGTTCGATGTGGACGAGGCCATCGCCGCCACCGAGGGCTTTAAGACTTACGCCCACAATGTGGCCATGCAGATCGCCGCTCTGAACCCCGAGTACCTGGACGAGGCTTCCGTGCCCGCCGAGCGGGTGGAGAAGGAGAAGGAGATCCTCACCCAGCAGATCGTGGACGAGGGCAAGCCCGCCAACATCGCCGAGAAGATCGTGGCCGGCCGCATGGGCAAGTTCTTCAAGGAAATCTGCCTGGTGGACCAGGCCTATGTGCAGGACGGCAGCATGAGCGTGAAACAGTACACCGAGAGCGTTGGCAAGGAGCTGGGCGGCGAGATCAAGATCGCGGCCTATACCCGCTTTGAGAAGGGCGAGGGCCTGGAGAAGCGCGAGGACAACTTCGCCGAAGAAATTGCCAGCATGGTGAAATAAGGGATCGCAACCAGCGTTTAGGGGGAGATGCCGGAGGGTATCTCCCCTTTTTTGTTTTGAAAGGAGTATACCTATGGTTGACCAACTGTTTGAGTTATTCCTCCGCTGCTTCCCGGAGTACCAGACAAGCCGGGAGGTATTTGAAGAGCAGCTGAGGCCCGGCGAGGCCCATGTGATCGCCGAGTATGAAAAGGGCCGTTTGGCCGGGTACGCCATGATTCACGGCGGGTCGATTCCGGTGCTGTGCGTTGACGAGGAGCTGCGCGGCCAGGGCATTGGCTCCCGGCTGCTGGCGGCGGCTGAGGACCACATTCGCGGGCGCGGGGCGGAAAAGCTCACCTTGGGCTGCGGGCCCCACTACCTGCTGCAAGGCGTGCCGGATGTGGGCGGGAACGTCCACTTTTTTGAGAAGCGGGGTTACACTGCCGACTGGACCAGCGTCAACATGGAGCTGCCGCTGGCGGAGTTCGAGCGAAGCAAGCTGAGCATTCCCCCGGCGCCGGACGGTATTGTATACCGCTTTGCGGACAAGGGCGATATGCCGGAGCTGCTGGCCGCCGTGGAGGCTGCGGAGCCCAACTGGCCCGGCATCTTCGAGACCTGCGTGGACCCCATTCTCCTGGCAGTGCTGGATGGAAAAATTGCCGGGTTCGAGATTCTGGCTCCCAACAGCGGGCGGTTTCTGCGGCCCGGCCATCAAGTGGGCTGCGTAGGCTGTGTGGGCGTGGCGCCCGCCTACCAGGAGCGGGGCATCGGCATGGACATGGTGGCCCATGGCATTCAGTGGCTGAAGGAGCAGGGTTGTACATTGATAGAACTTCGCTACGTCTGGCTGGAAAGCTGGTACGGCAAGCTGGGCTTCCAAACCACGCGCCGGCAGTGGATGGGCGAAAAAGTTCTCTGATAAAAAAGGAGCGCCGCGCTGGCGTTCCTTTTTTCATGCCCCTTAGGCTACAATTCCAGATTTTTCTCCGAAAAGCCTAAGCTTTGCAGAGTCTCCGGCCTCTGCCGCCAGTCCTCCTTTACCTTGACCCACAGCTGTAGGTTGACCTTACAGCCAAAGAAGCGCTCCAAATCCTGCCGGGCCGCCGTGCCGATCTGCTTGAGCATGGATCCGGCCCTGCCAATGAGAATGCCCTTGTGGTTGGATTTTTCGCAATACAGGGTGACATGAAGTTCCAGAAGCCCTTCCCGTTCCTCCATAATCTCCGTCACGGCCGCCACCCCGTGGGGAATTTCCTGGTCCAGCAGCCGCAGCACCTTCTCCCGGACCATCTCCGCGGCCAGCACCCGCTCGGGCTGGTCGGTCAGGGCGTCTTCCTCAAAGAACCAGCCTCCGGGCTGGGCCAGAGCTTTCAGCTCGTCCAGCAGCGCCCCCATGCCGTCACCGTTTTGCGCGGAAACCGGCACCACGGCCTGGAAGGGAAACCGCTCCGAATAGGCGGCGATCTGGCTCATCAGCTGCGTCTTATCTTGTAGCTTGTCGATTTTGTTGATGGCCAGCACGGCCGGGACCCGCCCCCGCCGGAAGCGGGCCATGAGCTCCTCGTCCGCCTTGGCCACGGGAGCTCCGGCCTGGGCCACCAGCAGGCAGGCGTCCACTCCGTCCACCGCCGTGGTGACGGACTTCACCATATAATCCCCCAGGGAATTCTTAGGCTTGAGCAGGCCGGGGGTGTCCAGGAACACCAGCTGATCCCCGCCCTGCGTGAGAACGCCCATGACGCGGGTGCGGGTGGTCTGAGGCTTCTTTGACACAATGGCGATTTTTTCGCCGATTAGCTTATTCAATATGGTGGATTTTCCCACGTTCGGTTTGCCCACAATGGCGATAAAGGCTGATTTCTGATTCTCCATAGTTTCCCTTTCCTGTCACGATTCTTCCCTTAATACACCGGTATTTCCCCGGAAAAATTTTTTGCCCGCTCCAAAAGAGGCCCCTTGGCTCCTAAAGTAAAGGCAATGTCGCTGCTGCGGATGCACAACAGCTCCGCCCCCGGGACCAGCATGAGCTTCTCCAGCAGAGCGGAAGCCAGCGAAAGCCGTCCTTGGGACAGCAGGGGCAGCCAGCCATACCGCCGGCCCTTGTAGGAAATCAGTTCGCCCGCAGGCAGAGCAAACCCGTCCAAGGCTGGGTTTTCCCGCAGGATATGCCCCAGCTTGGAGGGGGCCAGCAGCCCCCTGCGCGTCACGCAAAAGCCGCCGGTCGCTTTCGCCCCGGTGAAAATATAGACCCGGTCCTCGCGGCAAAGGCCATACTCCTCCACCGCCTGGGGCGGTATGCGCAGGCTCCCGTCCTCCCCCACGCGGGACCTGCCAAATACGAATTTTCCTCCCTTGTTCAGCTGGGGCATAAAACCTCCGTTCCCTATTCACCTAAAAATCTCATTTCCCAAGCGCCTTGAGAATACGGCTCCGCTCCCCCGCCACAAACTGGCGAAACGCCGCAAACCGCTCCTCATAAAGGGCTCTCTCCTCCCTGGTGACGCCGTGCTCACCCTCAGCCGTGCGGATCATGCGGTTATCCTCCGGCAAGTGATTCCGGAAATACTTACTGTCCTCGCGCTTCTTACACATCTTGCCCACCAGTTTCAGAAAGTCCTCATAGGCCCTGGAAGGCGTGTCATAATGCTTCAAAAGCAGATACTGGAACTTGTCCGAGTTCATGGCGGTATAGTCAAAGACGCCGCACTCCCGGTCCTTCAGCACCAGGAGTACGCCTAGGGCGCCCTTTTCCACCACCGCATAGGCAGCGCCCAGGGCCCGGTTTTCCTCCATCCTGACAACGGAACGCACCACGCCATGTCCTCCCCTTCACTCCCGTTTCAGCGGTACGGCGAACACAAGCAGCCCGCCCGCGATCAGGCTTGCCGCCAATAAGGCCAGCTTCCAAGGCGTTCCGGCCAGCTCCGCCAGCACATGCCGAAGCTCCGGCCGCAGGAAAACGGCGCACCCCGCCAGGGCCGCGAAAACCGCGCCCAGCAGTACGCCTCCCGCCGCCATATCTTTAATCCGGCCAATTCTTTCGTCCCGGGCCGGTTCCACAAAATCGCTGAGCTTTTCCACCGCCGTGTTCAGGGCCTCGGCGGCGGTGACCAGCCCCATCGCCAAAAACAGCAAAGCCAGCTCTCCCCGGCTGGCATGAATTTGGAGCGCAAAAAACATAACATACCCGCAGGCCAGGGCGTGTATGCGCATATTCCGCTCGGACTGGACGCAGCGCCAAATTCCCCGCAGCGCGTCCCGAAAGCTCTGGACCAAGCTCCGCCGTTGGGCAGAATTCCTATTCTTCGGGGGCATAGCTGCTGCTGGCGGGCAGGCCCAGCTCCCGCATGACCCGTTCTTCCTTTTCCCGCATGCGCACCCGGGCCAGGCCTCCGTCCTCGTGGTCATAACCCAGCAGATGCAGCATGGAGTGGGCGGTCAGGTAGCCGATCTCCCGCTCCAAGGAGTGTCCGAACGTTCGGGCCTGCTCCATCGCCCGGGGCACCGAGATGACAATGTCCCCCAAGATCTTGGCCCCGGTTTCATGGTTCATGTCATAATGGCCGTTCTCTCCCATGGGGAAGGACAGCACATCCGTAACGGAATCCTTGTCCCGGTACTGCCGGTTCATTTCCCGTATCTGCTCGTTGTCCACAAAGCTGATGCTGATCTCGGCGGAATCAGGGAATTCCTCCATCTGGAGCACCGCGTGGCAGCAGCGGCGGATCAGCATTCGAACTCCGGTGGGAATTCTGACCTGTTTTTGCCGGTTCGAAATGATTACCCGAATCTTCTCCATTGTTGACCATCCTTTCTTGCGTTATGCGGGATTCCCCGCCCAGGGCGCGGGGAGCAAAGCAACCAGGAGGGCTCACAAGAAACGCCCATCCCGATTCCAGCCAGAGCCTTTCGGTTAATTCTTGGGCCGCGCCGCCTTCTCATAGGCGCGGATGATGTCCTGCACCAGCTTGTGCCGGACCACGTCCTTTTCCGTAAAACGGAAAACAGCGATGTCCTCCACCCCACGGAGCACCCGCACCGCCTCTTTCAAGCCGCTGCGCTTGCCGTCAGGCAGGTCGATCTGGGTCACGTCGCCGGTGATGACCATTTTCGAGTTGAAGCCCAGGCGGGTCAGGAACATCTTCATCTGCTCGCCGGTGGTGTTCTGGGCCTCGTCCAAAATTATGAAGCTGTCGTCCAGGGTCCGGCCCCGCATATAGGCCAGGGGGGCCACCTCGATGCTGCCCCGCTCCACATAGCGCTGGTAGGCCTCGGCCCCCAGCATGTCGAACAGGGCGTCGTACAGGGGGCGCAGGTAGGGGTCCACCTTCTGCTGCAGGTCGCCGGGCAGAAAGCCCAGCTTTTCCCCCGCCTCCACGGCCGGCCGGGTCAGAATGATCCGGTTCACCTGCTGGGCCCGGAACGCCGTAACCGCCATGGCCACCGCCAGATAGGTCTTGCCCGTGCCCGCGGGGCCCACGCCAATGGTAATGGTATTGCTTTTAATATCATCGCAGTAGGTGCGCTGGCCCACGGTTTTCGGCTTGATGGGCTTGCCCTTGCTGGTCAGGCAGATACAGTCCCCGGCCAGCTTTGCCACCTTGTCCTCGCTGTCCTCGTCCACCATGCGCATACAGTAGCGGACATTCTGCTCGCTCAGGGATTCCCCGCCGCCGGTAAGGGTGATCAGGCTGCGCACGGCCCGGGCCGCCTTGTCCACGCCGGCCGGGTCTTCCCCGGTGATCTTCAGCTCCGAATCCCGAAAGACCAGAGCCACCCCGTATTCCTTTTCAATGAGCTTGATGTTGCTGTCAAAGCTGCCAAACAGCTCTTCCGCCTGCTCGATCCTATCTACATTGATCCTTTGTTCCAATTTTTCTCCTTCTCCGGCTCATCCTCCGGCGCCTCCCACACGCAGGCATAGCGGAGAACCTCCCGCCCGCCATACGATCGTGTGAAAGCCTTTGCCGAAAAGCCGCACTTTCGATAAAAATCTACCGCTTCCTGGTCCGTCTCCGCCGCCGCCTTTTTGAGCCGAAGGGCCTGGATGGCCCCCTGCACCAGGCGGCTGCCAAGGCCTTGGCCCCGCAGGGCCTCTTCTACCGCGATGCCTACGATCTCCCCCCGGTCCCCGGCTTGCCGCAGGGCAATCACCCCGGCCAGGCGGTTCCCCCGCCTGCATCCGAAAGCCGCCGGAGAGGGGCTGGCCAGCAGCTGCTCCGCCAGGGCGGAGAACTTTGCGGGGCTGGGCTGGTACATGCAGGCCTGATAGACCCGGTATACCTCTGGGGACGTAAAATCCGCCAGCAGGGGAATCAGTTCCAACGCCGCCCCCTCCTTTCCAACAAGCCCGGGGAGCTTGTAGGCCGCCTTTTGCGGCATAGATTTCCATAGCTATTATACCACACATCAGCGCTCGGGTTCAAGCTTTAAAAATAGACTCATTCGCCAAATATATTTGAAATATATTGTCTAATTTGTCGATATTACTTGAACCTCCCCAATGTTCTCCCGGCACCGGCATTGGGCGCTTAGAATGCAGCGGCCCTCGGCAAAGGTGAAGTCCAGGGTTTCGTGGAGCACGCTGCCCTCTTCGCCCAGAGCCGCCCGCTGGGCCTCCCGCAGCTTGAGCAGGGCCGCGGTCTTTAGCTGCTCCTTTGTCAGCGTCCGCTCCCGCCGCTCCAGGCGGACCACGGTCTCCCGCTCCAGGGCCAGGGGCAGCTCCACCCCCAGCAGGGTGGCCCGGCTCTCCTCCCGCCAGGTGCGGACCTCCCCTTCCGGCCGGCTCCACAGGCCCAGGGGAAGGCGCAGGCCGAACGCCTCGGCCCACAGCCGGACCTCCCGCCCAACTTCCTGGGGCTCTTGGACGGCGCCCTCCGCCTGAACGGTGAATTCCCGGTAGGTCTCGGCAATCACCTTTCCCCGGGCCGCTCCGGCCACCTGGTAGAGCTTATCCGGCTGCGGCCCGTAGGGGTCGGGTACTTCCTGGTAAAGCCCCGCGATGAGCAGCTGCCCCTTGACCACCACCTGGCCCAGCTTCACCTCCGGCCGGCCCTGCTGGGCCTCGATGTGCACCACCTCCCCCTCCCGGGCGGCCACCATGTTGGAGAGCTCCCGGCTCTTCTCCGGCTCGGGCTTGGCCGTGCCCTCTTTTACCGCTACCTGGACAAAACACCCTCCCGTGTTCACCGAAACCCAGCTTAACTGGGGCATGTCGTTTAAAATGGCGTTGGCCGCGCTTCGGGGGGCCAGCTCCCGCTTCCGGACTCCCAGATAGACCCCGTTCTTCCGGGCGCACTGGGCCAGCTGGTTCACCGGGGTCCTCTCGCAGCCGGTGAACTCCACCCCCCACACAAAGCCCGACAAAAACCAGAACAGCCCCGCCGCCAGCGCCGCGCCCGCCAACAGGCCGGGGCGCTTCCTCAGCTGCCGCAGCCGAAAGGGCAGGCCGCCCCTCTTGCGCACCCGAAGCCGGACCCCGCAGCGCCGGCACAAGGGCCGCAGGGCCCGGTACCTTCCCGGCCTCACCCGGGCCGCGGCCCTGCCCTCCGCCCGGGTAAACCCCCAAAACGCCATGCCCCGCTTGGCCGCCACGGTGAAAAACCGCGCGCCGTCCCCCTCTACCTGAAATTCCACATAGCCGGACAACCAATGATACGCCCTTTCCAGCACAAGCAAGCCTCCTAATAGCTGTATTCCAAGCTGCTGATGATTCCCTCCACCACCGCGCCGTTTTCCGTCAGCCTCCGCAGCCGCAGGTCCCGGCCATGAATCCGTACGGTCAAGCGCCCGGTCCGAAGGACCACCTTTTCCGAATCATAGTCCACAATGCCGTCGCAGCCGTCCACCACGGCGCTCCGGTTCCCGGTCACGGCAATGACCGCCCCGCCGCTCCTGTCCATCCGACCGCCTCCCTTTCCTAACGTCTCCATCATTTTATGTGGGCCGGGCCGCATGTATCACCAAAAGCCCGCATAAGCATAGGCAGACAAAACTTAGGGGAGTGTCCAAAGGACGCATTTTGGGGGAGTAATACGGAGTGGAGTCTCGCCTGCCGGCTCGGTCGGCGCTAAACGCTCCCCACAGGGGAGCAGCGCCCTCCAGCGGCTTAGGGACGTTGTCCCTAAAAACCCACGAGTTATCCTTTGGATAACTCGTCCACCTCTTGAAAAGGGCGCTAATCGCCAGTGGCGATTGTCCAGCGCACGAGTTGACTTCGTCAACTCGACCGAGACGGCAGTCGAGAATGACGACACTTTTACTGTTGCACTTGGCGGGCTTTTCTCTTAACAAAACGCGCGTTTGGACACACCCAAACTTAGAAAGGACTTGACTGCATGGAGCGCAAATTTAAATTCTCCCGGTCCCTCTCCCGCTCCGGAATCTGGAGCGCCCTGGGCTTTCTGCTGGCCCTGGCCGCGTTGCTGGCCTATCCGGAGACGGTCCGCCAAAGCGTTGCCCAAAGCATCGGCTACTGCCTGACTGTGCTGACCCCCTCCCTCTTCCCCTACATGGCCCTGGCCAGCTTCGCGGTGCGCTCCCCGGCCTCGGCCTTTTTGGGGCGTTTTCTGCAAAAGCCGGTCCGGTGGTTGTTCCGGCTTCCGGGCTGCTGCGGGGTTCCGGTCTTTATGAGCTTTCTGGGAGGCTATCCCGCCGGGGCCCGCGGGGCCTCCCTGCTGCTGGAGAAGGGCCTCATCACCCGGGAACAGGCGGGGCGGATGCTGCTGTTCTGCGTCAACCCGGGCCTTGCCTTTGTGGTCAGCTTTGTGGGCTTCGGCCTGCTGGGAAGCCCCCGGGCGGGCCTGCTGCTGTTCGCCTCGGTGACTCTTTCCGGCCTGCTGCTGGGGGTAATCACCGCCTTCCGCGCGCCTTTGGGGCCGGAGTCCCCGCCGGTGGAGCGTCCCGCCCCTTTGGCGATGGCGCTGACGTCCTCGGTGCGGGACGCGTCCCAGAGCACCCTGGCCATGTGCGCCTGCGTGGTGCTGTTCTCCGGATTCACCTCCATCCTGCTGGGCAGCGGCCTCTATGGGATTCTTACGGCCAAACTGGCCCGCACCGGGCTGTTCAGCCCCTTTGAGTCCGCCGCGGTGCTGGCCTTCCTGCTGGAAGTCACCGGCGGCGCGGGAGAGGCGGCGCGGTTCCAGTGCGCGGGGGTCTTTTACGCCTTCGGGCTGGCTTTTGGGGGGCTGTGCGTCCATTTGCAGGTGTTTTCCTTTTTCCCAGAGATTCCCTGCAAGCTGTGGAAATTCTTCCTGTGCCGCCTTGTCCACGGCCTCATGTCCGCCGGATGCTTCCTGCTGCTGAACCGCCTGGCGCCCCGGGCGGCGGTGGAAACCTTGGCCCCGGTGGGGGCCGGAGGCGGAGTGTTTTCCGGCACGCTGCTGGGCGGGGCCTCCCTGCTGCTCATGTGCGGGGCGTTTTTGCTGCTGGTGGAGAAGGGCCGGGACGGCGTCAGATGAGGAAAAGGCTTACTCGCCGCGCTAACCCTCTCAAAATTTCACCTTGCGAACTTCAGCTTCATCCACTATAATAGAGTAAGACACTTTAGAGGCCGGCCGCTCCGGTTCGGGAGTTAGGCGGCCCCGCTTCCTGGTTCAAAGGCCCCTTTTGAGCCAGGAGGCCGCAGAGTCGAAAACATCCTGCCACAGGAAGGAATCTTTTTCATGGGCAAAAAGAAAAAATCCCCCCTCTTCGGCCAGTCGGTCCCCCAGGACTGCGCCTACTGCTACCATAACGGCGGGCCCGCGGACCGCCCGGCCTGCACCCTCCGCCTCCCAGGCCCAGGCGAGAACTGCCGCTCCTACCTTTACAATCCTCTGCTTCGAACCCCCCGCCCGTCCCCGCCCCTCCGTACGGATTTCGACCCGGAGGACTTCAAGCTCTAGCCAAGCCGCGCGCCATGCAAAAAGCAAGCAGGCCGGTGGAAAACCGGACCCGCTTGCTTTTTTCTGACAGATGATTGAACAAAAGAGCCTTTGCCCTTATACGTTTTCCGCAATATGGAACAGCAGCTTACGGGTATCGGCCCAGCCCAGGCAGGGGTCGGTGATGGACTTGCCGTAAATCCGCTCTCCCTCGATGGGCTGCGAGCCTTCCTCCAGGTAGCTCTCGATCATCACGCCCTTGACCAGCGCCCGAACGCGTGGGTCGTACCTCCGGCTGTGGAGCACCTCGCTGACAATGCGGACCTGCTCCTTGTACTTCTTGTCGGAATTGGAGTGGTTTACGTCCACAATGGCGGCGGGGTTTTTCAGGTCCCGGCCCTGGTAGAGTTCGCACAGGCGCATCAGGTCCTCATAGTGGTAGTTGGGCACGCAGGTGCCGTATTTGTCCACGCCGCCCCGCAAAATGGCGTGGGCCAGGGGGTTGCCTTCGGTGGTGGCGTCCCAGCCCCGGTATAAAAAGTTGTGGGAGCTTTGGGCCGCCTGGATGGAATTGAGCATGACGGAGAGATCCCCGCTGGTGGGGTTCTTCATGCCCACGGGGATGTCCATGCCGCTGGCGGTAAGCCGGTGCTGCTGGTTCTCCACCGACCGGGCCCCCACCGCCTCGTAGCAGAGCACGTCGTCCAGATAGCTGCGGTTCTCCGGGTAGAGCATCTCGTCGGCGGCGGTCAGGCCGCACTCCTCCATCACCCGGATGTGCATACGCCGGATGGCGATGATGCCCTCCAAAAGGTCCGGGGCCTTGTCCGGCGAGGGCTGGTGGAGCATCCCTTTGTAGCCCTGGCCCGTGGTGCGGGGCTTGTTGGTATACACCCGGGGGATGAGCACCAGCCGGTCCTTTACCGCCTCGTTCACCTCGGCCAGCCGGTGGACGTATTCCAGCACAGCGTCCTGGTTGTCGGCGGAACAGGGGCCCACAATGACCAAAAACTTATCGGAGCGGCCCTCGAACACCGCCCGGATCTCCTGGTCCCGCCGGGCTTTTAAGGCCTGGATGGCGGGAGAAAGAGGGTACTGGGCCTTTAGGTCGGCGGGCAGGGGGAGCTGGCGGTTTAACTGCATGGACATTGGTATCACGCTTTCTATTAAGTTAAGTTTTTACATATTCGTCCATGATATCCCGAGGAATATCGATTTCGTATTGGCAGCTAAGGTCCCCCGCCAGCACAGAGCTTACGACCCTTCCCTGGAGCGGGCGGTCCAGAAAGGCCTCGGCGAAGTTCATCACATGTCCCAGGCTGCAGCCGCACAGGGCAGGGGAGACAGGGGCGCCGGAACGGATGGACTCCTTGGCAAAGGGGCAGTGGCAGGCGTGGTACCGCTTCTCCGCCGGGTCCAAGGCCCCAAGGTATCCGCCCATATCAGCAGGGAAGGCCATGACATGCAGCACGCTCCCCACCCGCACCGGGGCCAGCATGGACGGGTTCCCGCGGATAAAGGCAAGCACCTCGTCCGTGATGTACTGGCCGTAGAAGTCCCCGCCGCTACGGTTCAGCTCCTCAAAGCGGGCCAGCTCCTTTTCCATATGGGACCGAAGGAACACGTCCAGGTCCCCGGCCCTCAGAAATTCCTCCCGGGCCCAGGCGCTCTGGGACGGGTGCAGGCCGTGGCGCACCCGGCAGAGGATGTCCTTCGCCGTCTCCGGCCCGGCCATGCTCTCAAAGCGCTCCATAAACGCCCGCATACGGCGGCACTGGCAGGCGGCCTCCGTATCGATGTCCGGCAGGCTGATATCCTCAGTGAGCCTGTCCCAGAAATCTCCGCCCAATTCGGCGCAGATCTCCCGCTTAAAGGTGTTTATTCCGAACTTTTCATCATATTTTATGTTAGTATCCCCCATTTTTTACCTCTAAAATCACGCAAAATACTCCACCCCAGAGCGGAACAGCCTCTGGTCCTTTTGGCCGGGCACGTTTTTAAACAGGCCCTTGGTCCAGCGCTCGTTGTGGCCCATCTTGCCAAGGACTCGCCCGTCCGGGCTGGTAATGCCCTCGATGCCGCACACGGAGCCGTTGGGGTTCCACAGAACGTCCCCGCTCACCGCCCCGTCCGGGTCCACATATTGGGTGGCGATCTGGCCGTTTTCCACAAGCTGTTTCAGCGCGGCCTGGTCCGCCACAAACCGGCCCTCCCCGTGGGAGATGGCGATGGTGTGCACGTCCCCCGGCTTGGCCCCCCGCAGCCAGGGGGACTTGACGCTGGTCACCCGGGTGTAGACCAGCCGGGACGCGTGCCGGCCCAGGGAGTTAAAGGTCAAGGTGGGGGCGTTGGCGCTGGGAGGGGTGATCTTCCCATAGGGTACCAGCCCCAGCTTGATCAGGGCCTGGAATCCGTTGCAGATGCCCAGCATCAGCCCGTCCCGCTGCTCCAGCAGGTGGGTGACCGCCTCGGCAATCAGGGGGTTGCGGAAGGTGGTGGCAATGAATTTGCCCGAGCCCTCGGGTTCGTCGCCGCCGGAGAAGCCGCCGGGGATCATAATAATCTGGCTGTTGCGGATGGCCCGCTCCAGCCGGCGGATGGTCTCCTCGATGTCCGAAGGGGTCAGGTTGCGCACCACCAGCACCTCGGCCTCGGCCCCCGCCCGCTCAAAGGCCCGGGCCGAGTCCACCTCGCTGTTGGTGCCCGGAAAAGCGGGAATGACCACCCGGGGCTTGGCCGCCTTAATGGCCGGAGCCCTCCCGCTGCGCTGGCCGTACAGGGGCACGTCCTGGGGCATGGGGGCCGGAGCGGCCCGGTTGGGGAAGACCTTCTCCAGGGTGCCCATCCAGGCGTCGATCAGAGCGTCCACAGGGATCCTCTCCCCGTCCAGCTCCACCAGGCCGCCGCCCGTGGTGCGTCCCAGCAGGATTCCGCAGGAGATCTCCGCCTCGGGAGAGACCTCCACCACCAGCGCGCCCTCCATGGGGGCGTACAGCGTCTCGCGGGAGAGGCCCTTCTCAAACTTAAAGCCCAGCTTGTTGCCAAAGCACATGCGCAGCGCGCAGGCCGAGGCCCCGCCCTCCCGGACCACGCCCGCTGCGGTAATGTCTCCGCAATGGATGTGGGCCTGCACCTGGCGGTAGAGCTCCTTGAGCTTCTCCCAATGGGGCATCCCGTCCTCCCCGGCGGGCACGGGGAGCAGCACCAGCTGGGTCCCGGGCCGGCGCACGCAGGCGGAGAGGGTGCGGCTGGCCTTGGTCATGCTAAGGGCAAAGCTTACCAGGGTGGGGGGCACGTCCAAATCCTCGAAGGAGCCGGACATGCTATCCTTGCCGCCAATGGCGGGCAGGCCCATGCCGGTCTGGGCGCTGAGCGCTCCCAGCAGGGCGGCGGCGGGCAGGCCCCACCGCGCCGGGTCCTCGTGGAGCCGGGGAAAATACTCCTGGAAGGTGAGCCGGGCCTTTAGGGGGTCGGCCCCCACGGCCAGCAGCTTGGAGAGGCTCTCCACCACCGCGTAGGCCGCGCCCATAAAGGGGGAATATTTGCTGACCCCGGGAATGTATCCGTAGCTCATGGCCGTGGCGTCATCGGTCTCGCCGGAAAGCAGGGGCACCTTCGCCACCATGGCCTCCTCGGGAGTGAGCTGGTACGTGCCGCCAAAGGGCATCAGCACCGTGCCCGCGCCGATCACCGAGTCGAACCGCTCGCAAAGCCCCTTCTGGCCGCAGACCTCCAGCCGGGCCATATTGGCCAGCAGGGCCTCCGCGCCGGTTTTGCCCTCCAGGGCCTGGGGCACCGCGTTCCGGTAGGCCTGCCCCTGGGGCGCGGCAATCACCGCGCTGGCGTTCTGGGTCACGCCGTTGGTATCCAAAAAGGCCCGGGAAAGGTCCACCACCCGGTCGCCCCGCCAGTTCATTTTCAGCCGGGGCTCCTCCGTGACCAAAGCCACGGTCTGGGCGTCCAGGTTCTCCGCCGCCGCCAAGGCGCGGAAAGCCTCCACGTCCCCTGGGGCCAGGACCACGGCCATGCGCTCCTGGCTCTCGGAAATGGCCAGCTCCGTGCCGTCCAGGCCCTCGTACTTTTTCGGCACCTTGTCCAGGTCAATGGCAAGCCCCGGGGCCAGCTCGCCGATGGCCACGCACACGCCGCCCGCGCCGAAATCGTTGCAGCGCTTGATCAGCTTGGCCGCGGCCGGGTTTCGGAACAGCCGCTGGATCTTCCGCTCGGTGGGCGGGTTGCCCTTTTGCACCTGGGCCCCGCAGACCTCCACGGACTTTTCCGTGTGGGCCATGCTGGAGCCCGTGGCCCCACCGATGCCGTCCCGGCCCGTGGCCCCGCCCAGCAGCACAACCACGTCGCCCGGGGCGGGCCGCTCCCGGCGCACGTTCTCCTTGGGAGAGGCCCCCACCACCGCGCCGATCTCCAGGCGCTTGGCCACATAGCCGGGGTCGTAGAGCTCCGTGACCTGGCCGGTGGCCAGGCCCACCTGGTTGCCATAGCTGGAATAGCCCTGGGCCGCGCCGGTGGTGATCTTCCGGCTGGGCAGCTTGCCGTGCAGGGTCTGCTCCACGGGCACGGTGGGGTCGCCGGAGCCCGTGACCCGCATGGCCTGGTACACATAGGCCCGGCCCGAGAGGGGGTCCCGGATGGCCCCGCCCAGGCAGGTGGCGGCCCCGCCGAAGGGCTCGATCTCCGTGGGGTGGTTGTGGGTCTCGTTCTTAAACTGGATGAGCCAGGGCTGGGCCTCGCCGTCCACGGTGACGTTGGCCTCAATGGAACAGGCGTTGATCTCCTCGCTTACGTCCAGGTCCGGGCACAGGCCCTTTTTGCTCAAGTACTTGCCGCCAATGGTGGCCATGTCCATCAGGGAGACTGGCCGGTCCGTATCCGGGCCATAGAGCTCCGCGCGCAGGGCGAGATAGCCGGCCAGCGCCTTTTCCACGGCCTCCTTCAAGGGGCCGTCCTCCACCTTTATGTCATTCAGCCGGGTGAGGAAGGTGGTGTGGCGGCAGTGGTCGCTCCAATAGGTGTCGATGACCCGCAGCTCGGTCAGGGAGGGGTCCCGGCGCTCCTGGTCCCGGAAGTACTCCTGGCAGAAGAGCAGGTCGGAGAGGGTCATGGCAAAGCCCATGGAATCAAAAAACTCCTTCATGGCCGCCTCGTCCCAGCCGGTGAAGCCAACGACGCGGGCCACGTCCGGAGGAGTGGGGCTTTCCATGGCCAGGGTGGCGGGCTTTTCCATGGAGGCCTCCCGGCACTCCACAGGGTTGATCAGATAGGACTTTACCCGGGCAAAGTCCTCCTCGCCGCAGGCCCCCCGCAGGCCGATGAGCTTGGCGGTGCGGCACAGGGGGCGCTCCCCGCCGGTGAGCAGCTGGACGCACTGGGCCGCGGAGTCGGCCCGCTGGTCAAACTGGCCGGGCAGGTACTCGGTGACGAACCAGCGGCAGTCCCCCGGAAGGGGGTATTCCTCCGGAAACACCTGGTCCACATTGGGCTCGGAGAGCACGGTCTCGACAGCCGCCTGGAACTGCTCCTGGGACAGGCCCTCCATATCGTACCGGTTGACGATGCGCAGGCCGGTCAGGCCCTCCAGACCCAGGCTCTGCCTCAAGTCGGCCAGGAGGCCCACCGCCTCCACGTCATAGCCTTTTTTCTTTTCCACATAGATCCTGCTGACCATACGAAAATCCTCCCTAGGCCCAGCCATGGGCTGAAATAAAATCGCACGCCCTCCGCGTGAAGGGCAAAAACTCGTTATGTGCGCTTTGCGTACATTGCTTTTAGAATAAATCCGCTTTGAGTTTTTGCCGCATTTTTGCAAAGCAAAAACGCGCGCCTCGCGCGAAGGGCGAAAACTCGCAATGTACGCCTTGCGTACATTATAGCACAGGAAAGGCCGGAAGGCAACAAGATTCGCTTGGATATGGACCAAACGCGGAGAGAGGCGGAGCCCTGGGAGGAGAGCCGCCGGGGCCATCTGCGAAACGGGGCGTTTGAGTGCTCCCCCTGGAAATGGGAGTATCCAAAGGGCGTTGTTATAGAAGTAATAGAAGGGGTCTCGCCTGCCGGCTCGGTCGGGTCAGAACGATTGCCACTGGCAATCTTCCCCCTCCGGCGGCCAAGTTCATCAAAGATGAACTTGCGGGACTCATAACGTTGGCTTCGTCAAGTCCCCTAAGAACCCACGAGTTATCCTTTGGATAACTCGTCCACCTCTTGAAAAGGGCGCTAATCGCCGGCTACTTGGCAAAGCCAAGTAGAGCGATTCTCCCAGCGCACGAGTTGGCTTCGTCAACTCGACCGAGACGGCAGTCGAGAATGACGAAACTTTTACTGGCTCACTGACCTGGCTAATTTCACATATCCACGCGTTTGGGTGCTCCCTCGGGGAACAACCCCCTTGCTTTTCCCGGCCAAATGCGTTATCCTTATAGTACCACCATCCTCCTAGAAAGAAGGTCCCCTTTATGGAAAAAGTCAAGCTGGGCCTCATCGGCCTGGGCAATATGGGCAGCGGCCACTCCCAAAACATTCTGGCCGGAAAAACCCCCGAGATCGTCCTAGCGGCCGTGGCGGACCGCCGGGAGGCCCGCCGCGCCTGGGCGCAGGAAAACCTGCCCGGCATCCCCGTCTTCCCCGAGGGCAGCGAGCTCATCCGCAGCGGCCTGTGCGATGCGGTGCTCATCGCCACGCCCCACTACCAGCACCCCGTCCTGGCCCAGGAGGCCTTTGCCCAGGGCCTCCATGTGCTGTGCGAAAAACCCGCCGGGGTCTATACCAAGGCCGTGCGGGAGATGAACGCCGCCGCGGACCAAAGCGGCAAGGTCTTTGCCATGATGTTCAACCAGCGCACCAACTGCCTCTACCGCAAAATGCGGGAGATGGTCCAGGGCGGCGCGCTGGGCCGGCTAAAACGCGTCAATTGGATTATCACCGACTGGTATCGCACTCAAATCTATTATGATTCCGGAGACTGGCGGGCCACCTGGGCCGGCGAGGGCGGCGGGGTCCTGCTGAACCAGTGCCCCCACCAGCTGGACCTGCTCCAGTGGATCTGCGGCCTGCCCCAGCGGGTCCAGGCCTTCTGCCACGAGGGCAAGTGGCACGACATCGAGGTGGAGGACGACGTGACCGCCTACCTGGAATTCCCCGGCGGCGCTACCGGGGTGTTCGTCACCACCACCGGCGACGCGCCGGGGACCAACCGCTTTGAAGTCACCGGCACCCTGGGCAAGCTGGTCTGCGAGGACGGCGCCCTGCGCTTCTGGCAGCTGAAGGAGGACGAGCGGGACTTCTGCCGCGCCTCCCAGGAGGGCTTCCAAAAGCCGGAGTGCCAGGAGGTCCCGGTGGAGACGGACGGGGAGAACCCCCAGCATGTGGGGGTCCTGAACGCCTTTGCCGCCAACATCCTGCGGGGCGAGCCCCTGGTGGCGGACGGCCGGGAGGGCGTGAACGGCCTGACCCTTTCCAACGCCATGCACCTTTCCAGCTGGCTCCAGAAGCCGGTGGAGATCCCCTTTGACGAGGACCTGTTCCTGCAAGAGCTGAACCGCCGCCGGGCCAGCTCCCGGAAGAAGGAGGGCGAGGCCATTACCTTCAACACCGAAGGCACCTACTAACCCCCCCACACCTAGCGGTGGGCACATGCGGCAACGTGACGTTGCATCCACACGCGCGTGCTGGCGTTGGGTTACCGGCTAGCTATGCCGCCCGCGAGGGGGCTGAGTGGTAACCGTGCAAGCCCGCCTCGACCTAAGGGAGAGCCGCAAGCCCCAAACCGGCAACGTGACGTTGCATCCACACGCGCGTGCGGGCGGTGGGGTACCGGTAAGCGAAGCCGCCCGCGAGGGGGCTGAGTGGTAACCGTGCAAGCCCGCCTCGACCTAAGGGAGAGCCGCAAGCCCCAAACCGGCAACGTGACGTTGCATCCACACGCGCGTGCGGGCGGTGGGGTACCGGTAAGCGAAGCCGCCCGCGAGGGGGCTGAGTGGTAACCGTGCAAGTCCGCCTTAACCTAAGGGACAACGGCAAGCCCCAAACCGAGCGCCCAGCCTGCGGTATCCACCCCCGCCAAACGTGTAAAGTTTTTTGAGGATTCTTAAGGGACTTTTTTACAAAAAAGTCCCTTAAGCCGCCGGAGGCCGAGCAAACAGGCGGTACAGGACCCGCTAAAGGTCCTGTACCGCCTGTATTTATTAGCAGAGCACTTATACGCTTATTTTGCCTTCTGGATATTCATCCTGCCGGAAGTGGTGTGCATGGTCAGGGAGGTGGAGCCGTTGCCATAGACGCCCTTTCCCTTTTTCTTGCCCAAATTTCCAGTTAGGGGGAACTCCGAATTGAGCCTGCCGCTGACCGCGTTGTAGCCAACCGTAAAGCCGTCGTTCTCCGGCAGGATGATGGACACGCTGCCGGAAACCGAGGTGAGCCGGGCCTTCTCCGGGCACTGGTCCACCTGGAGCTCCGCCTTGCCGGAGGTGGTGGAGACCTCGAAGCTCTCCGCGTTGGCATGGGCCAGAACCTTACCGGACACAGAAGAGAACTTGGCTTTCTCCGCCGCCAGCCCGCTGGCCTCCACCACGCCGGAAACCGAGCTGAGCTGGATTTTTTCCGCCGAGCTGCCCACCGCGTACACACGGCCCGACACGCTGTTGAGCTTCATATGCTCCGCATGCAGAGCGCTGGCGTTGACCTCTCCGGAAACCGTGTCTATCTTAAAATCTTCCCCGCTGAGCTCCGACACGCGGACTCCAGCAGACACACAGTGAATTTTCAGGTTTCCCACTTGGCCGCAGAGCTCTCGGGGGATTTTTACCGTCAGGTGCTTTTCCGGGAAAAAGATATTCCAGCCCCGGCCGAATGCCCCGCTGAAATTGTGCTGCTGGGCGGTAAAGTGGATGGTCAGCTCCCGGGCGTCCAACACATAGACCCGCATTTTCTGGTCCTGATTGAGGGGCTTCCGGCTGCGCTCCGAGACTTCCACATAACCGCCGTCCCAGGGCACGGCCTCCACCGAGCCGGAAAGCCAGTTGACGTCCAGCTTTTCCAGGGCGCTTAAAGGGCATTGGCTGGTGTTGACGTACCAGCCGTCCGCCGTCTGCTCCCCTTGGGCCGGCTGGGGGACGCGGCCGTCTTCCTCCTCGTCCTCGTCTTCCTCCCAATCCTCTTCGTCCCAGTCCTCTTCGTCTTCGTCCTCTTCCTCGGCCCAATCCTGCCAGGCCTCGGCAACCTCCCCCAGGGAGTCCTGAACCTCGCTCATGGCGTCCTGCAAATCCTCCATGGCTTCCTGGACCTCATCGCTGATCTGAGCCCCCAGGCCCTGCATGGCCCGGCGGATCTCCGCGCCAATGTCCCCAAGGCGCGCGCCCCAGCAGCGGGTGCGGTCCTGCCAGTCGCCGCCGGGCTGGGCGTTCTGCCGCTTTTCTTCCTGTGCCTGGCGCACCGCCTCTTCAGCGGCCTGGGCGGCCTCCCCGCACAGCTCCGACAGGCGGGACTGCCCTTCGGGCGTGCCGGGCCCCAGCTCCTCCACCTCCGGGTATCCGGCGCTGTACACCTTCTCATAGGCCTGGCTGTAGGCGCGGCTGTACTCCTCCCCCGTCAAAAAACCGCCGGTCTGCTGCGCCCGCGCCTCCTGGCCCGGCTGCCCCAAGCGCTGGTGGTAGCGCTCCATCTGCTCCCGGTGCCGCTCATGCTGCTCTTCCAGGCTCCGGTGGTAGGCGTCCATCTGCGCCTGATACCGCTCCTGGCGCTCTTCCACCTGCCGGCAGTGTTCCTCCATCTCCTCCTGGTGCCACTCCATCAGCTTCTGGCATTTCTCCTGGAAGCGCTCCACCTCTTCGTTGTAGCGCTCCAGAGCCTCCGGGTCGCCGGAAAGGGGCGGCGCCGGCGCGGCGGGCATGGCCGGCATGGCGGGCATGGCCGGCATGGCGGGCATGGCCGGCATGGCGGGCGCTTCCGGGGGCGTGGGAGGTACGGGAGGGACCGGGGGCACAGGCAGCGTTTCGGCTCCGCCCGCCCCTATAGCCTCCGCCCCGCCCTGGCCGTCCAGGACCGTCTTCATTCCTTCGCCCGGACTGACGGTTATGCTGTCCGGTTTTTTCTCTTCCGGGGCCTCCGCCTGGCTGGCGGGAGCCTCCTCCCCGGCCGCTTCCTTCGCGTCCAGCGCGTCCAGCAGCCGGGCGGCCTCCTCTTCCGAAATCTTTCCCTGTTCCAGCATTTCCAAAATCGCCCGATTGTTCTCGCTCATCTTATTTCCCGCCTTTCTTCCCGTGTTTTTTAAGTTCATGCCGCAGCATGGATTCCCACCGTTCCTCCGCGGCCAGCCGCAGGGCCGCGTCCCGGCTCAGGTCGCTGTAGGCCAGCATTCTAGGTAAGCCTTCCTTTTTCATGGTCATTTCCCGCCTTTCAACTGTTTCAGGGCCTCCACGGCCGCGTCCACGCTCAGCTCCCCCTGGGAGAGCCGGGACAGAATCTCCTGCCGGTCCTCTTCCTCCCTGGCCTCCCGCAGGGCCGGGTCCTCGTCCAGCCGCAGGGCGGAGAGGGCCGCTTCCAACATGTTCTTCACCGTGGGGTAGCTGACCCCCATGGCCCGTTCCACCTCTTTGATGGATCCCCGGCACCGGAGGAAGACCTCCACAAAGCGCAGGTTCTTCTCGTCCAGGGAGCAGAACCGGCAGGGGCTGAAGCTCCCTTTCAGCTCGGTGCCGCAGCCGGGGCATTTCAGCCCCGTAACCTGCATGGAGCCGCCGCACACGGGGCATTGGGCCGGTGCGTTGTAGCTCTTTATTGACATATCGCCCATCTCCTTCGGGGTTTGTTTTGTTTGTGTCTTTATTATAGCGCGGCACTTAAGAGATGTCAAGGCCTTATTTTAATTTTTTCAAAGCTTTCTTTGATTTTTTTAATTTCGCGCTTGATTTTCTTAAGAACAGTGGCAGTCCTCCTGTCTTCCCTATCGGGAGCCCCCTTCTCCGCCAACGGGGAGCGTTTGCCAAGCCTTGATTGCTCGCAAACCTGCCTCAAAGTATGACACTCATAAAAAAGGAAGCGGCGTCCGCCCATCCAGGGAGAGGATGGACGGACGCAAGGAAGCTTTTGATTCAAGCGTGGCGGCAGCGCCTCCTGAGCCGCCTCGCTTTTAGAATTGGCCTCGCCGGTTCTTAAGTGAATTTACGAAAAGAGCGCTCTGTAAGGAGCGCCCTTTTCTTTTTGTGAAAGGCGATAGATTTTCCAGAACGCGGGATAACGTGATTGGAGAGGCGCTCTGCTCCATGGGCCGCGCCATCGGCAGAACCGGAGCGCCCCGCGAAAAAGCCCCCAAGTCCGGATGCTTGGGGACAAAGAGCGCTTATTTCATCACCATCTCCTCATCCTCCGGCAGCCTTACCGGCGTTTGGGCGGGGTTCTCCAGATACCAATACGCCACCGTGGTATAGTCGTCGTACCGCGGGCCGGTCCACCCCAGGTTGTCGATGGTCATGCGGAAATCCTGGTCAAAATAGACCGGGTCCTTCACGTGCCAGCGGTACAGCAGGAAGCGCTTTTGGTGGTTATAGGTGTCGCCGGTGTCGCCCAAAATGGCGTACAACCCGGTATAAAGGCCGGAAAAGGTCTGGTAGCGGTGCTGGTACACGTCGTTGCCAAAGGCGTAAGCGCCGCCGAAGTAGTCCTCCGTACCGGTGTAGTTCATGGTTGGATAGCGGTCGCCGTCAAGATACATTTTCGCCTCGCCCTCCACCCAGCAGGTGTTATGGCCGTTCATACCGGCGGCAAGGCTGAGGCCCACAAAGCAGCCCTTGCCTGTAACGCCGTCGATCACCGTATAGCTTCTGCCCTTTTGCACCGGATGCTCCTGCCGGTATGCCGCGTGGAAATAGCCGCTGCCTTCGGGAATCTCGCCGTGCCAGCCGGAAATCATGTAGAACAGGGTCTGTTTCGCAGCGCCGCGGTTCTCCATGGTGATCCGGCACCTCTTTCGAAACGGCATCTCCCAGTAGCAGTTGTACCCCCTGCCCGGCGCCACCAGCACCATTGCGGAATTCAGCACGGGGTAATTGCCGTCCCGGTCCATAAAGTTCTCGTCATAGGCGCACCCAAAAAACGCGGAGACCGGCGCCTCCACCGAAGGCTCCTCCATGCCGTCCCAATAAACGCGCAGCACAAAGGAATGCCCAATATAGCCGGTGAACCACATATGGGTGATCATGCCCGGACCCTCCGTGTCACAGAGGACGGCAGTCTCCCCCGGCTGAATGTCAATGCATGGCCGCAGCTTCTCGCAGTCCCCGCCCCGGGTCCCGCCGTTCCGGGTCCCGGTGGGGTTCTCCGCCGAAAAGCCGAAGCTCTTCCGGCTGCTCATTTCATAAAGGTTCATTCGTTTTCCCCCTCGATCAATTTTTGAAAGGCGGCCCATCATTGCCGCATAAACACGGAGCTTTCCCCGCCGCTGCAAAGGCTGACCTCAAAGGAAGCGTCCTCCAGGTCCGCCGTCAGCTCCGCGCTGTCCCCGCCTGTGGTCCAGCGCATCGAGAGCCCGCTGCCCTGGGCGGCAACAGAGATCTCCGCTTCCGGACGGAACGCCGGACAGGAGGCCCGCAGCTTTAACAGCCGGAGCTGTCCGCGCACCACATCCCTCTCCAGCCCCAGGGAAACCTCCCCGCCCGAAAGGTTCGTCCGGTTTATTTCCTTGTGCCCCCCGGCCCCTCCGCGGGCCATGGCCTCATAGTCGTTCCTTCCGGCGAACAGGTCCAAATACCATACCTGCGGCTTGCCCGGCATAAACAGCTGAATGGCCCGGGCAAGAAGCATCCTTCTGTCGTCCTCCCCAAGCGCGCTGTAATAGGTGGCGTTCACCTGGTAGTAGACGTTCTTTGCCCCGTGGAGGTCCTTTACAAAGCCGCCCCGCTTCACCAGCGTGCCGATCAGGCTTTGGATGCGCTCCTCCGGCAGCAGCCCCTGCAGGTCCAGTACAGGGATGCCGTCATGGCAGCCCAGCATGTTCACGGTCCGCATGCCGCTCCCGATTACCTCGTTGGCCCACCTGGCCAGCTCCCGGCCGCTCTTCTGTTCAAAGGCGTCCAATACCAGCCCCGGCAGGAAGAAGTCGTAAACCATGTACCCCTTCCCGGCGATGGTCCGATAGGTCCCCTCCTGATAGCTGGCGTGTATCTCCGGCAGCAGCGCCATGCCATAGGGCTTCGCCATTTCCGTAAGCTGGCCCAGAAGCTCCCAGGTCCCCGGCTGGTTCAGAAAATTTCTGGCGCCCGCCTCTTTGGGAGCGTAGGCGAAAGCGTCCAGCCGGACGATTTTAGCCCCGTAGCCCGCCAGCCTTGCCAAGGTCCGCTCATAAAAGTCACGGACCAAAGGCGACTTTATATTTAGGTCCATTTGACCCAGATAGCGCTTTTTGCCCTGCTCGTCCTCCTCTACCTGCTGATAGAAGGTGTTCCAGTAGGGCTTTCGGCTGCCGTCCTGAAACTCCACCAACAGCACCGGCAGTCCGGGCTTGCGGAAAAACATGTCCTTGGTGTATTCGGGAGCCGGCTCCAGAACCCCATCCGCTCCGATCTCTCCGCAGCCCGCCCAGAATTTATTCCAGTCGATGAAGAAGTCCTTATACTCCGAGTCCTCCCCCTTTTCCAGCAGGTCCTGGAACTGGGGGGACTGAACGGAAAGATGGTTCAAAATGAAGTCCAGCTTCAGGTCCACCCCCAAATCCTCCAGGGCGTTCAGGTCCTCCCGCGCGGCCAGCTCCTCATTGAGGCCGTAATCCACCACGGAGAAGCCCCGGTCCAGGTCGGAGTGGAAAAGGCTTGGGAGGATGTAAAAGGAGGTGAAGGCGCCGCGCACCTCCGGGCTGCTCAAAAACTGAACCGCGCCCCGGAGATTTCCCCCCAGGCTGTCCGGGTAGGCGTTCAGCATTGGTCCAAGGCTCTTATCCATCATTCGCCCCTCCGCCCGGCCTCGATCCGGGCCATGCACTCTTCACGGGAAAGGATCTCCGCGCCCTTTGACACAATGATTTTTGCCGCCTGCGCGCGGGCTTCCAGCTTGGCCTGCTCCAGCTCGATGACCATTGTGATAAAGGCGGTGTCCGCATTGGAGTCCCTTCCCCTGGCCAGCCGGTACTCGCGGGTTTCCGCGGGGGTATTGTATAGGAAGATGGGGATATCCACCCCCGCGAACAGACCGCTGTTGCCGTGGGTCCATTCCAATAGCAGGACCGAAACGCCGGAAAAATCCTTTTCCTCATACCATAGGGCCGTGTCCTCCCGGCCCATGCGTTTGAGCCAGATTTTCTCCCGGCCCGCCTTGAATTGCGTCAGGACGTTTTCCAGCTGGTCATATTCCTGCTCCTCCGCCGTGCCCAGGTAGCGGCTCAGCTCTTCCCGGCCGGCGGCCTGGTATGCCGCCAGCCAAGGGTGCGCCCCTGTCTGGGCGGGATCGGAGTCCAGGTCCTCCTCCTGGAGTCTTTTCAGCGTCCGGGCGTTTTCCCCGTTATAGCATCCGGCGGCAAGCATCCCCCTTACCCCCGCAAGCCGGAATATCCTCGCGCGCTCGGCGTCGTTCAGCTCGGGCATCCTCTTCGGGTAATTGTCCCCGGACAGCGTATAGGCCGGCACCCCCAGCTGGTTCAAATAGTATGCCACCAGCGCGGCCACGCAGGTTTTCCCGGTCCCGCTTCCGCCGCTTACGGATACGACGGCCTTCCCGTTTCCTTTCAGGGCTTCTTTCAGCATGGGCAGCAGGACTTGAAAAGCCGCCCGGGCTTTCGCCATGGACTGGGGGCCGATCCACACGCCGTCGCCGGGCATATCCCCTTGCGGGATATCATCGGGCGCCTCTGGCGGCGTCCAATTCGCGCAGGCCCCTTCCAGCTTTTCCAAAATATCCTTTAACATAAGCAACTCTCCTTGATCTGTTTGCATTTAACATAAGTTTATCACATTCTGCCCCATATTGCAAGGCGGAATGGCATAAAGCGGCCCCGCTCAAAACGCTCTCAGGCCCTTCTGGCTATAACGGGCTCCCCCTGTCCGGCAGGTCCAAAGCCGCCTATGGAGGCCTCCCGGCTCACGCGGACTTCGTCCCCGGCAAACGTAAAGTGGTATAGGTCCTCAAAACAGGTCTCTATCCAGCGCGCCGCCACGGTGAAGGTCTCCGCCCCGCTCCACCAGCCGTGCAGGCACAGCTTGCTAAGGGGCGAGCCCGCCTCCTGAACCCGGTTCAAGCGCCGCAGGCCGTCGGTCCCGATCTCCACGGCCCTCTCCCCGCCGTCCTGGGTATAGCGCAGCGTACAGCTGCCCGGCATAAACCGGAACGAAAAGTCCGCGAACCCCCCCGGGCCGGCCCAGCCGCTCATCCAGTTTACGGAGTTCTGGTTCCATGTAAGGCTTCCGCTCTCCACCTTATAGCGCTTTTCGGATATTTCGCCCTCCTTGGGGCTGTGGGGCGCAAACCGCGGCGCGGGCAAGGCCAGGGCCTCCATGCGCCGGCGAAGCCGCCCGCTGGCCTCCGGGTCCTCCGGCAGCGCCGGATCCCCAGGTATGGCGTCCAAAAATTCCCATATCACGTCCAAGCTGTGCTGCGCCCAGTGCGCGCCGGTGGCTGTCTCGTTGATGGAAATGACCATGTCCTTGTCCGGCGCCACAATGGAGAACTGCCCCATGGCTCCGTCGGCACGGTAGACCCCCTTCGGCCTGCACATCCAGATCTGGAAGCCATACCCCACAAAGTTGTCCTTGGCCTCGGGATTCCCCTTGGCCTCCGTGGCGGACTCGTTTTGCAGGCTGGTGGCTTTCTTTACATAGTCCTCCGCCAATATCCGCTGCCCATCCCACACGCCGCCGTCCGCGTAAAGCTTCATCAGGCGCAGATTATCCTCCGTGGTGGTGTAGAACCCGCCGCCGCCCACCTCGGTTCCATCGGGCATATGCATATAGCCCACGTTCTCGGGGTCGATGCCGATCTTTTCGTACAGCCGCGGGGTCAGGTATTCATGGACGCTCATACCGGTCAGCTTTCGTACGATGGCGCAGAGCATGGTTGAGCCCACGCTGTTATACATGTAGGCGGAGCCCGGCTCGTGGACCACGGGCGTGGCCAGGAATTCCCGGATCCAGTCCTTGCTGGGGGCGGGCATCTCCTCCATCCCGCAGCCCATGCAGAGGACGTCCCGGACCGTCAGTTTTTTCAAGTTGTCGCTGGGCTCCCGGGGGGATTGGTCCGGGAACAGATCAATAAGCCGGTCCTCCAGCTTCAGGAGCCCCTCCGTATAGGCAATGCCCACCGCCGTGGCGGAATAGGTCTTTGACAGGGACTGCAGCCCGTGCCGCAGCCCGGGCGCGTACGGCGTCCACCAGCCTTCGGCGCACACCTTGCCGTGCCGCATGATCATCAGGCCGTGAGGCTCGGTAAAGCCGCTCTCCAGCTGGTCCAGCAGCCGTCCGACCGCCCCGCTGGGAATCCCTACGGATTCCGGGGTTACACGCTCAAATTCCTTACGCATTCTCGTTTCCTCCGTTATGAATAAGCTTTATTATTATTCCTCCACCAAATAGTAGGAAATTTCGAGTCGGGACTGCGTCCCGATAAGGCCTACGGCCTGTTTAAGTATGTTATGGCCTCCGGCGGCTTAGGGGCTTTGCCCCTAAGAACCCCACCAGGTGCCTAACGCACCTGGACCGCGCAGTATTTTCCTACTAACTTCTGAGGTAATATTATACCTTATTGGGCCCCAGCCGCTTGAACACGTCCTCCCGCTTGATCCACTCCAGGAAGCTCTGTATCTCCATGTCCCAGATGGCAAACTCATGCCCATAGCCGGGTATGTCGTCATAACGCAGCCGGGCGCCCTTCCAGACCGTTTCCAGGAAGCCATGGTACTTTGTCACAGCCTCGTACAGGAAGTCCTTGTCCCCAACGCACAGGAACAGATCCGGCGTCTTTCCCCCGGCCGCCGCCTTCTCCGTGACGGCGTACAGATCCCTCATCTCTATCCCCCTGGACTTCGCCCGGTCCTTGATCTGCTCCCCGGTAAAGACGGCCGGGGAGAAGGCCCCTATGGCGCTGTAGCGCTCCGGGTTTTCCAGGCCGTGGAGCAGCGCGCCGTAGCCGCCCATGGAAAGCCCCGCGATGTACCGTTCCTCCGGCTTATCGGAAATCGGGAAATAATTTTCCACAAACTCCGGCAGCTCCTTTTCCAAAAAGTCGTAGAAATTGTTCCCGCCGGGGGCGTTGTCATACGGCACGTTCCCTACCGAAAAGGTCACCACCGCGATCCGGCCCTCTTCGGCGTACCGGTCCACACTGGTATACCGGTGCCACACGGCATAGTCGTTGCCGTGGCCATGGAGCAGATAAAGGACCGGGAATTTGCCGGGCAGCCTATGGGTATGCTCCCCCTCCATATTACAGGAGGTAAACGAAGGCAGCGTCACCTCGATATCCACCCCGTGCCCCAGGGAGTATGAAAAAAGATTGCATTGAATTCTAGCCATAACGGCCTCCTTTTCTACAGATAGCTCGATTTCCCGATATAGGACGGCGGGGCCGCCCGAAGGCGCGCCCCGCCATTTTGCGCCCGCGCCGGTGAAATCAAGCCCCGCGCTCCACCGGTTATAAGGCCTTAGCCCTTTACACCGCCGATGACGATGCCCTTTACGAAGGATTTCTGGATGAACGGGTACACCACCATAACGGGGATAACCGCCACCACGGCGATCGCCATGCGTACGCCCACGCTTGGGATCGCGCCCATTTCCAGGTTCACGCCCTGCAGCTGCTGGGCGGAGGATTTCAGGAACTGGATATTGTTGAGCATATTGGTGAGCACGTTTTGAATGCTGTACAAATCCGTGCGCTTGACGATATAATAGAGGCCGTTGGTCCAGTCGTTCCAATAGGCAAGGCCCGCCATCAGGCCCACCGTGCCGATGATTGGCGTGGACATGGGCAGCACTACCTCGATGAGCGTCTTTAACTCGCTGGCCCCGTCCAGCTTTGCGGCCTCGATAATGGCGTCCGGGATGTTTGTCTTAAAGTAGTTGCGCATAAGGATGACATTAAAGGGGCTCATCAGGAAGGTCGGTATCAGCAGGGCAAAGATGGTGTCCCGGATGTGGAACACCTGGGAGTACATGATGTAGGTGGGCACCAGGCCGCCGTTGAAGAGCATTGTGAAAAACACCAGGAAGGCGATCACATTGCGGGCGGGCAGGCCGGGCCGGGCCAGTGGGTAAGCCAGGAGCACCGTCATAAGCACGTTGCAGGCAGTGCCTATAATCGTGACGAAAAAGGTTACGCCATAGGCGCGGAACACGGTCTGGCTCGCCTTGAAGATATACTGATAGGAGGCCGCGCTGAACTTGGCGGGGAAAAAGGAGTAGCCGTTCATGGTCAGCGTCTGCTCGTCCGTAATGGAGGCCATCAGCAGCAAAAGCAGGGGAATCACGCACAGCAGCGTCAGAATGACCAATACGACGTTGGGTATAATCTTGGCAGCTTTACTTGAAGTGATCATTTACTTTTTCATCCCTTTCCTCTTAGAATAGCGCGCTGTCCGGGTCCACCTTGCGGGTGATGACATTGGTGATCATCACCAGGGTGAAGCCCAGCAGGGACTGCAGGAAGCCCGCGGCGGAGGACCGCCCCACGTCGTTGAGCTGCAGCAGCCCGCGGTAAACATAGGTGTCAATGGTGTTCGTCACGTCAAAGAGCATGCCGTTGTTCATGGGCACCTGGTAAAACAGGCCAAAGTCCGAATAGAACATGCGGCCGATCGCCATGATCACCAACGTGATGATGGTGGTCTTCAGGCACGGCAGGGTCACGTACTTGATCTGCTGCCAGGTAGAGGCCCCGTCGATTACCGCCGCCTCGTAATAGGAGCCGTCCACCCCGATAAGCGTGGCAAAATACAGGATGGAGGAGTACCCGAAGCCCTTCCACAGGTTGATGAAGACCAGGATAAACGGCCAATATTTGGGCGTGGAATACCAGCTGATGGGTTCGACGCCCAGCGGAGCCAAAATGGAGTTGTTAATGAAGCCGTTGTCGGTGCTTAGAAAAGCAAAGGCCAGGTAGCTGACGACCGTGATGGACAGCAGATAAGGGATCAAAATGCAGGTCTGGTAGACCTTGAGGGCCTTCGTGCGGATCTGCTCGAGCATAATGGCAATGACAATGGCCAGCACATTGCCCAGCAGAATAAAGACCAGGTTGTAGCAGATCGTATTGCGGAAGATAATAAACGCGTCCTTGGTTTTAAACAGGAAGCCAAAATTATCCAGGCCGCACCACGGACTATTGAACACGCCCACATTATAGTTGATCTTCTTAAACGCGAAGGTCAGCCCGAACATGGGCAGGTAGTTGTTGATAACAAGATAGGCAAGGCCCGGGATCATCAGCACGTACAGGGGCAGCCATTTCGCGAAACCGCCTTGCTTTTTGGGCGCCGTTTTCAGGGCGTTGGCAGGGGCTTGCTTTGCCATTTGGATTCACGGTTCCTTTCTTGGCCCGGAGAAACAGGCACCGGGCGATATTATGGGGATAGGCAGATAAATCCCTTTATCTGCCTATCTCACAGAGTCTATTCCTAATACAGGTAGGTGATTACTTGCCCAGGAAAGCGTCCAGCTGCTCCTGGCGGGCGGCGATGATCTCATCGATGCCGGCGGCCTTCAGGTCCTCCTGGAACTTCTTGAGGGTCGCGTCAAAGTCCTCCACAGAGCCCGCGGCCAGAGGATTGGCGTACTGGTTGACCACATTGGTGCAGGCGGAAACCGCGTCGGAAACGCCGGTCAGGTCGAACTGGCAGCCAAAGGCCTTGGACTGCTTGGCAGCCGCGTTGGCGGCCAGCAGCTGGTCAAAGTAGTCGGCGGGATAGTCGAAGGGAATGGAGAGGGTGGAGTTCTGGTTGGCCCAGGAGTAGCCCAGGCACCAGCCCACGCTGGTGATGTCCTGGCCCTCCAGGTACGTGGCGGAGCCGTCGTCCAGCACCTGATAATGCTGGCCCTCGATGCCGTTGATCAGCAGATTCTCCACATCCGCGTTGGTAGACAGCAGGTGCAGCAGCCCAGCGGCCATCTCCGGGTTCTTCGTGGCCGGATTGATGCAGCCGTAAGCGCCGGGGGTAACCGCCACCGTGTCGTCATAGATCTGCAGGGAGGCGCAGTCGACGCCGAAGTTGCTGGTGGACCAGATGCCGTTCATCTCGGCGCTGAAGTGGCCCGCGAAGCAGCCGAAGCACTTTCCGGTGGGGATGAAGTCCACGGGGGCCTCGGTGGAGTTGAGCAGGTCCGGCATATAAACGCCCATTTCCTTCCACTGCTTAAAGTAGCTTACCAGCTCGGTATAGTACTCGCTCTCATAGTAGTTGATGACCGTCTCGTCCTGGCCCATATTGCCCAGAACGCCCAGCTTGTTGCCGTCGCCCAGGGAGTCCACCCGGCTGTCGCCGATGTTGGGGCTACCGTTGTTGGGCCCGATGATGGGGGTGTCGGGATACTTGTCGTGCACGTCCTGGAACAGCTTGGTCAGCTTCTCCAGGTTGATCTTGTCGCCGTTCTTATAGCCGAACTCCTGGGCGATGTCGCCGCGGATGGTGAAGCAGGGCACGGAAGCCTGGTCCAGCAGGCGGCCGATGCCGTACAGCTTGCCGTTGATGCGGCCGGACTCGTACACGTTCTCGCCCAGGGCCTTCTTCATCTCTTCGGCATAGGGCTCCATCAAGCTGTCCAGCTCCATGGCCTGCCCCTGGCTGGCCACGTTCACAAAGCTGGTGCCGATGCCGGCATAGAACACGTCCAGGGTGTCGTCGCCGCCGGCCAGCAGCAGGTTCATCTGCTGGGAAGCGTTGCCGATCTCAATGGTGATGAGCTCCACATTGCAGCCGATCTTCTCGCGGGTGATCTCGCTGAGAGCCGCCTCGACGTCGGCGGTGTCGGCAGGGGTGGTGCCGCAGGTGACCATCAGGGAGATGGTGGGCACGTCGCCGGTGTTCTCGTTGGCCTCGGAGCTCTCCGCCCCGCTGCTTTCCCCACCGGAGCTGGAAGCCTCGCTGGAGCTGCCCCCGGCCTGTGAAGAGCTGCCGCCCTCATTGCCGCCGCAGGCCGCAAAGACCGTCACGATCAGGCAGAGGGCCAGCAGTACCGCTGTGATTTTCTTCGCCATTTCTAAAATCTACCTCCTAAGTAATTTTCGCCTGGGGAATACGGATCGCAGCCAGGCTTTGGATTGTGCATTATCCCGGGGGATAATGCACAGCGGGAATATTCCCGCTGCTCTTTCGGCAAGTTTACGCAACCGATTAACTTGTCCGATGTGGACATTATAGTACGCTTTGCGAAGAAAGTCAATGGTTTTTTGGCTAATTTTTAAATTTTTTCTTTCAAAATTCTCCATATTATCCTATAAAGCCCCATGTTTCCGGTTTTTAGGCCGGGATTAACGCAATCGATTGTCTAGGCCGCCGTGCCCGCGCAAACGAAAAAGCAGGAAAGCCGGGGCTCTCCTGCTTTGGTTGATTCCTTCCTGTTGCGTCTCAGCGGCCCGCCACGTTGGCTCCCGGCCCGGAGCTGGCACGGCGCAGAAAACTGACCGGCAGCACGGTGCGGTCCGGCACCATCTCGCCGTTGATCCGCCGGATCAGATTGTTCACCGCGAAGGCCCCCATCTGGGTAATGGGCTGCACCACCGTGCTTATGTTGCAATACTCCGAGACATTCACCCCGTCGAAGCCCACCACGGCCAGGCGCTCCGGCTTCCTCGGAAGGTTGGCCAAGCTGGTGATCAGCCGGGCCGCAAGCACGTCGCTGGTGGCAAAGACCCCGTCCAAAAGCGGATCCTCCTCGAACACCGCCGCCAAATTATCCTGCAGGCCCTCGGCGAAAAGGTCCTCCTCTCCAAGGTGGTACTTCCGAAGCGCCAGCTTCAGCCTGACGCACTCCTCCTCAAAGCCTTGGTAGCGCAGATAGGCCGGCATATACTTTTTTACCCGGTTGCCGAGCAGCAGCACGTGGCGGCACCCGCTGGCAGCCAATTCCTGGGCCGCCAGCGTGCCGCCCCTTATAGTTGTCGCAGGAAACCGAAGGGATGTCCGCAATGGTGCGCTCAATGCTCACCAGGGGGAAGTCCGCTTTCAAGTAGTCGGTCGCGTCCTCCAGACGGCTGCACACCAGCACCCCCGCCACATTGTTGGCCCGCAGCATGGAAAAATGCTCCTTTTCCCGCTGGGCCGAATTGCCGGAAGCGCAGAGCAGCAGCTTATAGCCCTCCCGGCGGCAGGCCAGCTCTACCGCGTCGGTAAGCAGTGAAAAGAAGGGGTGGTATATATACGGGACGATGAGCCCCAGCAGGTAGCTGTTCCGATTTGACAGGGAACGGGCCATCTCATTGGGAAAATAGTCCAGCTCCTTCATGGCCTGGAACACCTTCTCCCTGGTCTTTTCGCTGATCGCTCCCCGGTTGTTCAGCACTCTGGACACCGTAGTGACCGACACGCCGACCTTGGCCGCCACATCTTTCAGGGTAGCCATATTCATCACTCCAAAGCCGCGTCAGGCCGCAGCAAGATATTGGGCCGCGAGCCGCGCCGGACCCGCACCTATAAATAATATCTTACTATAAAATGCCCAATTTGTCAATATGAAGCCCAGGGGGTCAATCGCGCGTTTTTAAGGAGAAGGCTCACTGAACGCAACAGTAAAAGTTTCGTCCACCTTTTCAAAGGTGGCAGGGTTCTTAGGGACGGAGTCCTTAAGCCGCCGGAGGCGACCTTGACCTTAAAAAGGCGGCGCAGTAAAAAAACTTAGCGTGACAAGCTAAATCATCCCCCCAAGAAAAAGCAACGCACCCATTCTGCGCCGCCGCCCTTAGAAAGCGCATTTAAGCGAAGCGAAAAACAGCGGACTGTCCGATGCAGCTGCCATCCTTGCGGAACAGTCAGCTCATCCCACAAAAGGCGGCCACACAGGAAACAGTCCACTGTTATTCGCTTCGCTCTAAGACGTTACATAGGGACGGCGGCGCAGCATAAGTGCGCTGCTTTTCATTTCGTGTGATGATTTGGCTTTCCGATCTATCCGTTTTTACTGCGCCGCCTTTTTAAGGGCAAGGGCAAGGCCGCCTCCGGCGGTCAAGTTCATCTCCGATGAACTTGCAGGCTCTGCCTTAAGAATTCGCCAGGTGCCTAACGCACCTGGACCGCGCACATTGGTTACCATTAACTGAGTGGTGGTTCTTCGGCTGTGAGCTTCCTATTTAAAGATCAACTGGGCAAAATCCCGCAGGCACTTGCGCCACACGTTCCACTCATGCTCGCCGGGATAGGTGGCCTCGATGTGCGCGGGGCACTGGTCCGGCGCAAGGCCCTTCTCCGCGAACATGGCGCTGTCGGCCCGGAAGGCCTCAATGGCGACCCCGTCGTCTACGCCGCAGCCCCGGAAGAACACCTTGAAGTCCCGCTGGAACTTTTCCTTATCGTCCAGGGCCTTGAGGAAATCGCGGCCCTCGAAGCGGCTCTTTCGGGGGGAGACAAAGCCGCTGAACACCCCGGCGTAGCCGAACATATCTGGATGGCTGAGGGTGACCGCGCTGGTCTGCATGGAGCCCATGGACAGGCCCGCCATGGCCCGGCTCCACTTGCCGGTTTTCACCCGGTAGCGGGACTCGATGAAGGGGATGCAGTCCGTAAGGAGCAGCTGCTCGATGCGCTCGGGATCCAGCACCCGCAGGCCGTCCTCTTCCTTCTGGACCATGCCGTTGTTCATCACCACCACGCAGGGGGTCATCTTCCCCTCGGCGGTCAGGTTGTCCAGGATGAAATTGGCCTTGCCCTGGTGCACCCAGCACTGCTCGTTCTCCCCGTGGCCATGCTGGAGGTAGAGGACCGGGTACTCGCCGGAAGCCTCCTTCATATAGCCCGCGGGCGTATAGACAAGGCAGCTTTTTACCGTGCCGGTGGTTTTTGAGGCGTAAAACTCCTGGGTCACGGAGCCATGGGGCACATCCTTGCACAGGAAGAAATCATTGTCCTCCTGGGGAATGTCCGCATAGTTTATGGGCCTGGACGCGCCAAAGCCGATCGGGGCCAGGGGGTTCAGCACCTCCACGCCGTCCACAAAGAACGTCACCGGGCAGAAGCCTCCGTCGCCGCCGTCCACAACGGCCGTCCACAGGCCGTCCGCGCCCTTCTCCAGCTCATACGTGCTGCGGTGCAGCTCCGCCGTTACGGACCGGGCCGTACCCGCCATAAAGTTCAGCCGCATTTTGCCGCCCTCCAGCATCATAATCCCGGGAGGCACGATCCCTTCCCCGGACGAATGCAGCGCGGTGCCCGCCTCTTTGCCCAGCGGCAGCTGGGGGTCAAAGCTGCCCGAAGTGCTGGTGATGGCGCAGTTTAGGCCTGCCGAAGGGTAGAAATCCGTTTTCTTGCTCATGGTAAAACCTCCAAATTATATTATAGTTGCTCTTGCCCATCAAAAATGCCGCCCAAGCGGTGGACCTCAAAATCGACGCCCACCCCCGGGTCCAGATAGACCGGTTTAATATCCGTCTGGGCCGGGTCCAAAACCCCGGCCAGGGCGATCTGGAACTGCCCGCCGTTTACATAGACTTCTACCGACATCTTATCGGTGATGATCCGCAGCTCGAGGCTGTCCCCCACCGGCCCCACGTCGTAGGCCCCGCTGGGCAGCAGCAGGCGGCAGAGCTCCGGTTCATAGACCATCAGCACCCCGCGCACGGAGAAGGCAATGGGGCAGCCGCGCTTCACGGTCAGCCGGATGGTCATGTCCATGGCCTCGCCCAGAGCCCCTCGGGGAATGCGCTCAAACTCCTCCAGGCCCCGGTTTCGGAACGAAAAGCCGCTCTGGTACAAATTTTCCACCTCCCGCGCGGGCCATATCCGCAGCCTTGGCCCCTCCGGCGTTGTGTATAGGCTCAACTCATTGGGTACGCTGGCGCAGCTGCTGAAGGGCCCGCCGGACCTCCACGTGCGGATCCAGGCCAGCTGCACCACCCGCCCGCCGGGCAGCCCGGTAAACGTCTGCGCCGCGTACCCTCCGGGGGACCAGGCGGAGTCGCTGTAAGCGGAAAACACTTTATGGCTGTTCCCTTCCACCGCGGGGGCCTCCGGGATAAAGCGCCGCCCCTCGAAGCGCCCCACCATGTAGCAGTCCGTCGAACCCCATAGAACCCACTTCATCTTCTCCGGATCGCCGTCCAGAGGCAGGCGGAAAAGGTCCGGGCACTCGGCGGAGCCATGCAGGCGGAGCGTCTCCCCCCGCTCCCAATGGAGCAGGTCCTTGGAATATAGGAGCATATAGCGGTCGTTGTCCAAAAAAATGGCCATGACCCAGTTCTCCCCTTCCGGCTCCCAGACCACCTTCGGGTCCCGGTTCATAAAGCAGATATTGGGTATCAGCGGGTTCTCGGGGAGCTTCTCATAGGTACCGCCGCCGTCGGTGCTCACCGCCGCGGCGATCTCAAAGGGGCGGCCCTTGCTCCAGCGGGACTTGCTCCCCGCGGCGGTGTAGAACAGGAAGATTGGCGGCACGCCGTTCTTTCCAAGGCCGGAGCTGTTTTGCTCGTCCACAATCCCTCCGCCGGAGTACATCCGCCCGGTCTCATCCGGCAGCAGCGCGTAGGGCAGCTCCCGCCAATGGGCCAGGTCGCGGCTTACCATGTGCATCCAGTGCGTATTGCCGGGCGAAAAGCCGTATGGGTTCAGCTGGGCAAAATAGTGATAAGTACCGCCGTAATAGAAAAGGCCGTTGGGGTCATTCATAAACCCATGGGCCGGGGTAATATGGGCAAGGGGACGCTCCGGCTCGCCGTACAGCTCCTCCCCGTCCTTAGGCCGGCCGGACAGCTCAATAAGGTCCAGGAGGGATTCGTCTCCCCCCTCAAGCCGCAGCTCCAGCTCCTCGCCGGCATAGGGCTCCAGAAAAAGCACGCTCCAGGCCCGCGGCTGGGCGGAGAGCTTCAGCTCGTACTCCTCCAAAAGCTGGCCGCCGCGGTACAGGCCCAAAATCTGCAGCTCCCCATCGGGTGGGAAAACATGGGCTTCCTGGGCAATCGGGACCGCCAGATAGCGGGCGGAAGCGGCAAACAGGCGGGATCGCAAAATAACTCCTCCTTTATCGGTTTATTGCCGTGCACCTGGATTATACAACAATGCTTTCAAATTGTCAAGCGGTTTCATAAAAACATTTTATGCAATGTGCTATATAGCTTTCGTGTCAAACGCTTTCCAAGTAGACCCCTCCGTATCTTCTGTCCCCAGACCATGGGGCTTACCCGGTTTTCATCGATCCCGCGCGCCTCCTTATAAAACGCAAAGGGCATTTCCTCCTCTGGAAAACGCCCCTTTGCCGCCAGCAGCCAAAACTTGCTATGGCTTATTTCCTCTCCCGAATTTTGATGGGTACGTACAGGTCCATCTGGTCATACCCTAGCGCCTTCTTGATCTCCTCTGTGGGGTTGAGCATATGCCCCATGGCCCTGTGCCCCGGGCGCTCGTCCAGCTCAAAGCCGCTGTCCTCTATCCACTTGAGGATTCCCCCGTGGACCCGGTTGCCGATGTCATCGTCCCCGTCCACCGACATGGCGGCGGCATACAGCCCGCCCTCGAACTCAATGAGCTCATAGGGGGCCACGTCCTCCGCGGTGACGCCGTCCTCCACCGCCCAGATCCAGGTGGCCTTGTCCTCCTCGAACCAGAGGAAGTCCGGGGAGCCGTACATCATCTTCTTCACCAGATGGTTGTGCGCCTCCTGCCACTCCTGGAAGGGCCCCATCACGTTCTCAATACTGTCCGCGCCGGAGGAAAACGCCTTGAAGGGGTTGATCTGCACGATACGCACCTCCGGGGCCTTTATGAGTTTCTCCGAAATATCAAACAGGCGGTTCACCTTGGAGGCGTTGCCCTCATAAGGGATATTCTCAATGCGGGTCTCCACGGTCGCGGCCCGCTCATAGAGCAGCTTCACGTCGCTGTCGCTGCTGAAATCCATCTTCCTGATCTGCTCGATAAACTCCAGGATAATATCCCGCAGGTCACGGAGCAGGGCCACCTCGTCGTTGATGTCCTCCACCTTCCTCCCCAGCACATCCAGAACCACATCTGACCCGGCAGACTGGAAGATGAGCTGGATGTCCTTGATGCTGATATTCAGCTTGCGGAGGATAAGAATTTGCTCCAGCCGCTTCAGCGCCCGCTGGTCGTACAGACGGTAGGCGTAATCCGCCACCCTGGCGCTCTCAATGAGCCCCATGTCCTCATAATACCGCAATGTGCGCGCGGGGATATTGTAGCGCTCTGTGACCTCTCGGATTTTGATTAAATTTGTCATGTAAAACACCCTTTCCGTGGTTTTGAGTGTATTATATACGCTTCCCCAACGGCAGAGTCAAGCCTTTTTTCTAAAACATTTTACAGGATGACAGTTGAAATCTCTTTGAGGGCGTCCATCTCCAACTCCTTGCTCCTTTGCAGAATAGCGATCAATGTTTTCCGTTTTTCGTTGGCCTCCCCGGCGCTCTCGGGAGTTTGCAGTCCTTGCAGGAATTTTTCGCACATACTGACGATCTCCTCATACTTAGAGATCGCCGTTGTGATAGGCCGGTGGTCCAAACCGTCTATCAGCCGCACGCAAAGCTCCAGAAATTGCTTGATACGAAGTTTCCCCTCATAATGGATGAAAATATGCGGGGACAAACACTTTATATCAGCTATACCCCTATTGCTCTCTTTTTGAAGCTCCCGGCACCAATTATCGTATATGACCGTTCCGTACCCGACCAGCGGTTCGTCAGAAATACCTCGCTCGTTTTGCAGGAGCGCAAGCCCTTTTTTCAGGGCTTCTCTGCACTTTCCCTGAACGGAAACAGGCTTTGAACCCGGTTTTATCAACAGCATATCCGGCTTCTTTGCATACCATTCCGGGAAGTTTTTTGGCTGCTGGAAGGACATGACGGAATTTTTCTCGTCATCCCCATCCAGGAACGGGAGGCCCTTCAGCACCCTCCCCTGATGGGAAAATCCGGTTGCCAGTATCATATCCGAGTATTCACGAGGAAGGATGATCACAGGGTAACCGCTCAGGATATTTTCCACTGCAAGACAGATAAAATCTTCTTCCGTGCAGTCTGTCCTCCGGCAGAGTTTCCCAGGCAGGCCATATACGGAAAGGCCGGTGTCCAGCGCGTCATCCGCTCCCCAGGAGTACCCAAAGCAGATGGAAGTAAACGCGGACTGGAGGACATATTCCGTGTCGTCGTTCAGTTGCCGCCCCATGGGGTCCCTATGCTCCTCAAGGCCCATAAACAGCTTGACCGCCTGGAGCATGGCAGGATAGGCCATGCTCCGGGGCCATGTCCTGCCAGAAAAGTCCGCGATGGGGGCGTAGGGTAGCAGGATATGTTCAAAGTTCGCGTTTGCCGCAGGACGAGCGGCATCCGGGAAAAGTATAGCGTCGATGGTACTGCCGAGGATCTCCGCCAATTCCACCAGCAGGGACAACTCAGGCATGGCGCGGCCGTTCTCCCATTTGCTCACCGCCTGGGGGCTGATATTCAGCTGGCTGGCAAGTTCATCCTGGGTCAGGCCCATGTTCTTTCTCAAATCCGCAATTTTCTGTCCAGCTTTCACATTGTCAAACATCACTATTCTCCTTACCATTTTGCTGGGATAGGGCAGGTTTGCTCTTCCAGATTATTATAGGGGAATGGGAACATTTTAACAATATATAGATGGTTGAAGGTGGGCGTGAAATATCAACCTGAGGTTTACCTGAGAATTGATTGACACTTGAACCCGGCAAAGAATTGTGCTATACTTAAATCACGGTAGGAGGTGTTTCTCATGACATCAAAAATCTATTCAATCGACGAAATAAAAGCCCTGGTGGCTCCCATTGCCGAGCAGTATGGCGTGGCGCGGATATTCCTGTTCGGCTCATATGCCCGGGGTGAGGCGAAACCGGACAGTGATCTGGATTTCCGGGTGGATAAAGGCTCTCTCCGAGGGCTGATACAGTTGGGCGGCCTATACAGTGATCTTGAGGAAACCTTTGACAAAAAGCTGGACTTGCTTACCACCAACAGCTTGGAGCAGAAATTTTTGGACCGCATATCCAGCGAGGAGATTTTGGTTTATGGATGTTAGCCTGCGTGACCAGGAGATCATTGTGAAAATCAGACGGTATTGCGCTGAAATTGACGAAGCTCATACTGTTTTTCATAAATCTTACGATGCATTTGTAAGCAATTCGGTTTACCGCAACGCCGTGTGCCTTTGCCTGATGCAAATCGGCGAGTTGGCGAACCATCTTTCTGAAGGATTCAAAGAAACCTACCGGGAAATCCCCTGGCGGGCTATTCGTGGTATGCGCAATGTTGTGGCGCATGAATATGGCAAGATCGACACTGATACGGTTTGGGAAACCGCGAAGGACGGGGTCAATGAACTGACACAGTTTTGTGAGCAGATTTTGAACTGAGGGCCGTCCTTTGGAGGCTGAAAATTCTCAATATCATCAATAAATCATCAAAACTTTTGGGAACGCGAGTTTTAGAAACACAAACGGCTCAACGGCGCGGAAAACTGGCTGTTGTATGTCCGCTGATGCTTTTTCAACACCCACTCCAAAACCGCGTGCCGAGGGTTCGAGCCCTTCTGCCCCTGCCATACCAGAGCCATACGAACCCCGCCACAATTTACTTCGTAGGTCCGGCGTTCGTGTTGGCCATGATGTTGTCCAAAGAATGAGGGCAATTAGAAAAGCACTCGGTAAAAACCGGGTGCTTTTTCTTTTGCATATAATCCCGAGGCGGGAAGGAGCGAAAAAACCAGGATAGCGGTACACACGCCAATGTTACCCCGCTATCCTCTGATGCCTCAAACAAGGCGGGCCGGGGAAACCTGCCCCCGGCTAGGACGTGTTCACATAAGTGCATCCACAACAAGAGCAAAATAGACAAAAGTC
>CAOKRG010000002.1 GCA_948471095.1 uncultured Oscillospiraceae bacterium | reverse complement strand
AGGCAAAGGTCTGCAAAACCTTCATTCCCCGGTTCAAATCCGGGTGTCACCTCCAAAAACGCTATGGTGAAACGGTCCATAGCGTTTTTTATTTTTCTGCGGGGGAGTGTGAAAGGGTATGTTGGAAAAAGTCCCCTCTGGGGAAGAGCTGGCGGAACTGTTGGGCCCAAGGTTATATGAAGTATGGGTGGAACTGTGTGCCGCCATTGATGAAAAGTATGAGATGGAACAAATATGGGACAGAGGCGGCAAAGAGTGGCGGTATGAATACAAATACCGCCGGGGCGGAAAAACGCTGTGCGCCCTGTACGCCAGGGAGGGCTGTATGGGGTTCATGGTAATTTTTGGCAGGACCGAACGGGATAAATTCGGGGAGGCCCGTGATGCCTTTCCCAAAGCCATCCAAAAGGCTTACGACAGCGCACAAACCTACCATGATGGGAAATGGGTCATGTTCCAACCAGAGGATACAAATTATGTAGCGGATTATGTGCGGCTGCTGGCGATCAAACGGAGGCCAAACCGAAAATAAGCACATTGCCTGCTGAAAGGGGAGCAAAAGCGATGCGATTGGAAACAAACCGCCTTATTCTGCGGGAGTTCAGCACGGAGGATTTTGACGCTCTGTATGAAATCCTCTCCGACCCGGAAACTATGCGGCACTACCCCAAGCCTTTTGATGAGTCCAAGGTGCGGTATTGGATTGAGTGGAATCTGGAAAACTACCGGGTTTTTGGTTTTGGCCTGTGGGCGGTGGTTTTGAAGGAAACCGGCCGGCTTATTGGCGACTGCGGCATTACCATGCAGAATATTGACGGTAAGATCAAGCCGGAGATTGGTTATCATATCCACAAAAGCTGCTGGCGCAGGGGCTATGCCTCTGAAGCGGCCAGGAAATGCCGGGACTGGGCTTTTGAGAACACTCCCTTTCAAATGCTTTTCTCTTACATGAAGCACACAAATGTGGCCTCCTATTCCACCGCGGTTTCCAACGGAATGCGCCTGATTGGCGAATTCGAAAATGAGGCGGACAAAATTTCTAAGGTGTATGCTATTTCTCGGAGCGAGTGGGAGGCTTTGAAAGGAGGAAAATAGATGGTTACAAAAGAAAGCTTACTCCATGATATTGCGGATATGGGTATCAATCCCAAGGGTTCGCTGCTTATCCACTCCTCGCTGAAATCTGTTGGTCCGGTAGAAGGGGGAGCGGACGCCTTGCTGGACGCCTGGAGCGAGTATATGCGGGGTGGGCTTCTGATCTTTCCGACCCACACCTGGCGGCAGATTGGCAAGGAGACCTTGACCTTCGACAGCCGGATTTTGCCCTCCTGCGTGGGAATTTTGCCGGAAATCTTCCGGCGTCGCCCAGGGGTAATCCGTTCTCTGCATCCCACACACTCTGTAGCCGCTTTAGGCAAGGACGCGGAGGACTATACGGCGGGGGAGGAGCTCCGCACCACGCCCTGCCCCCGCGAGGGCTGCTGGGGGAAGCTCCTGGATCGTGACGCGGAAATCCTATTTTTAGGCTGCACGCTGCGTTCTAACACTTTTGTACACGGCGTAGAGGAATGGGAGGGCATTCCGGACCGGCTGGATGAGAAAACCCAGCATATTACTATCATCGGGCCACAGGGAGAGCGGTATCAGACAGACATGCACCGCCACAACTGCCTGGCCTGCGATGACGTCTCCGAGAACTATATCAAGATGGAGCCGGTCTTTGCCAAATGCGGGGCGATCCGGTATGGAAAATTCGGGAACGCCAAATGCATCATTGGCAATGCCCGGAACATGCGGGAGGCTGCCGTCAGGCTCTTAAAGCGTGAGCCGCAGCTTTTTGTTACGCCAGACCCGGTTCCCGAGGACTGGTATTAATGTGAAAAGGGGGGAAGCTGTGTGGACTGGGGAATGCCCACCTTACTGGAAGCGCCTGACACGGAGAGCGCCGCCGCTCTGTGCCGGGAGTTGGGCCTTGATTTTGTAGAGCTGAATATGAACCTGCCCGAGTATCAGGAATGGAATATCCCTCTGCTCCAAAACGCGGCGGACCGGTATCGCATCTACTATACCATTCATTTGGACGAAAATCTGGATCTGTGCTACTTTAACCCCAGGGTTGCGGACGCATATCTCAATACAATGTTAGAGGCGATTGGGGCGGCTAAGCGGCTGCACATACCGGTTATCAATATGCACCTGGCATCCGGCGTTCATTTTACGCTGCCAGGGGAAAAGGTCTATCTATATGAAGCATACCCGGAGCGCTATTTGGAGCGTTTGGCGAAAGCAGTCCGCGAGTGCGAGAGGGCTGCCGAGGGAGCGGCGCTGAAAATCTGCATTGAAAATACCGGCGGCTTCGCGCTGCCTTACCAACAAAAGGCCCTGGAGCTTTTGCTGCGGAGTCCGCTGTTTGGGCTGACCTTTGACATTGGCCACGACCAGACTGCGGGAAATCCGGACAAGCCCTATTTTTTGGCCCACCAGGACCGGCTTAAGCATTTTCACATTCATGACGCGACGAGGACAGAAAATCATCTGCCGCTTGGCACTGGGGAACTGGACATCCCTTGGTATGCCGCGTTAGCGGAAAAAAACAGCTGCCGCGCCGTACTGGAAGTAAAGACAGTACAGGCGCTGCGGCAGTCTGTCGATTGGATAAAACAAATAAATTTAAAGTACTAGGAGGCGAACGGAATGAAGATTGTAAAGATGGAAAAGGAAAGCTGGCCTGCTCTGCGCTTTATTGGGAAAAAGTATAGCGGCCCCGCTAATTGGGGGGAATGGTGGGCCAATGGTTGGTTTGAAGCTTTGGAGGCGCTGCCGGTTCACCCGTTGAATTTGGATAGCTACATCGAGGCCATCCACGTGATTGACGGCCAACCGGAACACTGGCTGGGCATGTTTTTTCCTGCGGATATCCAGCCTCCGGAAGGCTTCGAGGCAGCCGATGTCCCGGCGATGCCGTACGCCATATGCTATCTGTACGGTAATCCCGATAATGGGGAGCTGTTTGGCTTAGAACCCCATAACCAGTGCCTTGCGGTTCTGGAGGCAGAAGGCATGCGGCGCAAAGAGGGCGATTGGTGCTTTTAGCGCTGCGCCTGTCCGCGCTTCACCACGCCGGACGAGCGGGGAAACGTGGTTTTGGACTATCTTATTTCTCTTGAAGGGGACGGCTGATTTGGAGCTAAAAACAGTAATCCTGGAATGCCCGGACCCAGCGGCGCTCTGCCGGTTTTACCAAAAACTGCTCCAATGGCCCTTGGTTTTTCAGGAGTCCGGCTTTTTACGCCTGCAATCACCATACACGGGCATGGGCATTGGCTTTCAGCAAAACGAGGCCTATATCCCGCCTATATGGCCGGAAGAACCCGGCCGCCAGCAAATGATGGCCCATTTGGATTTCGGAGTGGCCAGCCGGGAAGAAATGCAGGACGCTGTAGAAAAAGCATTGAGGCTTGGGGCGGAATATGCAAAAGCCCAGTATGGTGGTCAGGATTGGACCACCATGCTGGACCCTGCTGGGCATCCGTTCTGTTTTGTACTATGGGAAGAAGCCTAGGGCTCGTTTTTCAAACAAGGCCTAGAGTCACTTTAGTTTCTCGGCCAACGCCATGGCATACCGGACGGAGGCCATGGCGTCCGGGCCGTAAAAGTCCGCGCCGATCTGATCCGCATATTCCTGGGTCAGCACCGCGCCGCCCACCATGACTTTTACATGGGGAGCCTCCTGGCGCAGCAGGGCAATGGTCTCCTTCATATTGGCCACTGTGGTGGTCATCAAGGCGCTCAGGCCGGCCAGCTGGGCGTTTTCTCTTTTCACCGCCTCCGCCACTGCTTCCGGCGGCACGTCCTTGCCCAGGTCAATAACCCGGAAGCCATAGTTTTCCAAAAGCACCTTGACGATGTTTTTTCCGATATCATGCACATCGCCCTTTACCGTAGCGATGACAATGGTCAGCTTGCTCTGTTCCGAAGCCTCCGCGCCCAAATGCTTTTTTACTGCCTCAAAGGCCGCTTTTGCCGCATCGGCGCTCATAAGAAGCTGGGGAAGGAAGAGGGTCTTTTCTTCAAAGCGCCGGCCAACAGCGTCCAGGGCAGGCACAATATGGGTGTTGATGATCTCCAAACCCGGCAGAGTTTGAGACAGCTCCTCCGCTGCCTGTCCAGCGGCTTCCTTCAGCCCCCGTTCTATCGCGTCCTGCAAGGAACATGCCGCCGGAGCAGCCGGAGCGGGCGCGGAACCCTGCTGGCGGTAGGCCTCGATATAGGCCATGCAGTTTTCATCAAAGCCGGAAAGGGCGCAAAAGGCCCGGTATGCCCGCATCATAGCCTCGGAAAGAGGATTCATAATGGCTGCGTTCAGCCCAGCCTGTAGCGCCATCAAGAAAAAGGCCGCCGTCACATTTTCCCGCTGCGGCAGGCCAAAGCTTACATTGGACACGCCCAAAGAGGTGTAGACACCCAACTCCCGGCGTATGCGGGAGAGCGCCTCCAAAGTTACCAGCGCGGCGTCCTGGCCCGCGCTGACCGCCATGGTCAACGGGTCGATGATAAGGTCTTTTTTGTCAATTCCGTAAGCGGCCGCCGTCTCCACGATCCGGCGCGCCGCGTCCACCCGGCCCTGCGCGGTTTCCGGGATGCCTTCCTCGGTGATGGTCAGGCCGATTACCACGCCGCCATACCGTTTCACTAGGGGGAAGACAGCTTCCATCGAGGATTTTTTTGCCGTAACGGAATTAACCAAAGCCTTGCCGTTATAAAGGCGCATGGCCTTGGCCATCACGGCAGGGTCCGCCGTGTCAATTTGCAGGGGGAGCGGGGAGACCGATTGCAATTCGCCGATAGCCCGGCTCATCAAGGATTCCTCGTCAATCTCTGGCAGTCCTACGTTTACATCCAGAATATGAGCGCCCGCATCCTGCTGGGCGAGGCCTTCCCGTAAGATATAGGGGATATCCCCCTCCCGCAGGGCCTGCTTAAACCGGGATTTTCCCGTAGGATTAATGCGTTCGCCGATGATGACGGGCGCGTCTCCAAATGCGGCGGTCTGGATGCCAGAGGCTACCACCGTCTGGGAAAGTTGGGGAAGAGGCGAACAGGAAATTCCTTTACACCGTTCTATGGTTTTACGGATGTGCTCCGGCGTGGTGCCGCAGCAGCCGCCAATCATCCAAGCCCCGGCCAGAAGAATCTCCTCCATAAACCGGGCGAACTCTTCCGGTCCCACGTCAAAATGAGTCCTCCCATCCAGCTCCACTGGCAGGCCGGCGTTGGGGTTGACCAAAATGGGAAGAGCGGTATTGGCCCGCAGGGTGGGGAGCAGCTCCAACATCTGCCGGGGGCCTAGGCCGCAGTTAAGGCCGATCACATCTGCGCCCAAGCCTTCCAGCACTGCGGCCATAGCTGTAATACTTCCCCCGGTCAGCAATTTCCCCTCTTGATCAAAGGTCATGGTAACGAACACCGGCAGGGAAGTATTTTCCTTTACGGCAAGCACCGCAGCCTTGGCCTCGTACAGGTCTCCCATGGTTTCGATAAGCGCGCAGTCCGCGCCAGCCTCTGCGCCGGCCCGTGCCATGGATGCAAAGGCTTTTACCGCTTCCTCAAAAGGCAGGCTGCCCAAGGGAGCCAGCAGCTTTCCAGTGGGGCCAATGTCCAGGGCCACCGCGCCCCGTCCCGCCTGTTCGACCGCCCGGCGGGCCAATCTCACGCCAGCTGTTACAAGCGCTTCCGCTTCCATGCCGTTTTCCCGGCATTTTAGGGGATTCGCTCCAAAGGTATTGGCGGAAATCACATCGGAACCGGCTTCCAAATAGCTTTGATGAACCTCAAGAATGGTCTCCGGACGCATCAAATTCCAGCGTTCCGGCATTTCCCCCGGGCGCAGGCCTTTTTCTTGCAGTCCGGTGCCCATTGCTCCGTCAAAGAACAAGGGCCGTGTTCCTAAGTAGGCTTTGAAATCATACATTTGGCTCATCTTCCTTCCTAAAAGGACAATTTTTGGCTGTGCAGGTCATGCATTTGTTGATGTGGCAAAGGGAAGGGTCAGGGGAAAGGCCAATTACCGCAGTAACAGATTTAAATGGTATCATAATGAATTCCTCTGTTAATGTTATACCAATATTTTTGGATATTTCCAAAGCGTCAAATAGAAATCTTTGATTGTCCAAAGTAAAATCACCATATCCGGGACTGTAGCGGGGACGCAGGTAGAGGTTCCGCTCGCTGGCATAAGCTTCCAAAGGGCGCTGCGCCTCATCCGCGCAAAGCTCCGTATAGGCGGCCGCCACCGCTTGCGCTACAGGCAGCATGGGGGGCTCTGTCAAGGCATAGCGCTTGATAAGCGCGTCCACTGCGGGGCCCAGGGTACAGGCAAACAGAAATCCCTCCTCACAGCCTTGAAGATGCCGGGCTAAGTTCCGGCTGGAAAGCACGGTCCCTGCCAGCACCACCTGTCCCAACGCCACATCTGCTTGCAAAGGGACGTGCCGCACCACATGCCGGGGCCGCACGGCATTTTCTACCGCCGCCTGGGCCCGGTCGATAAGGGCGTCCATGGTCTCATTCGTAGCGTCGGCGCCTAAATAGCGCAATATCTCCTTTCGATTCAGCATGGCGCCTTACCGCAGGATATGGCTTAGGTTAGCCAAAATTCGTTCTGCCGTCTGCGGCCGGTTCATCGTGTATAGGTGAATATATTTCACCCCGTTTGCAATTAAATCCACGATCTGATCCGTTGCGTAAGCAATGCCCGCCTGCTCCATGGCCAATGGATTTTCCGCGAATTTATCCGCGATGGCCAAAAAACGGGGCGGCATAATGGCTCCGGACAGTTCCCGGGAACGCCGGACTTGATTGGCGTTGATAATGGGCATAATGCCGGGGATTATGGGGACCTGAATGCCGGCGGAAAGCGCTTGGTAAAGGAAATTATAATATACATTGTTGTCAAAGAACATTTGGGTCGTTAAAAAATCGCAGCCAGCCTCTACTTTTTCCCGCACATGGGCAATATCCTCGGCCTTATGAGGGCACTCCATATGCCCCTCCGGGTAGCAGGCCCCGCCAATGCAGAACCCGCCCGCCTTTCGGATTTCTTCCACAAGGTCAATGGCGTGGACATAGTCGGAGCCGCCCGTAAAGTCTTTTGGCTTGTCGCCACGCAGCGCCATAATATTTTCAATCCCTTGCTGCCGCAGTTGGGCAAGTTGAGCCTGCACTTGGTCCTTTGTGGAGTCAATGCAGGTCAAATGGGCCAGCGCGGTCGTTTTTTGGCCGTTTTGGATATGTGAGGCAACCTCGACCGTTTTTTTCGTGGTACTGCCGCCCGCGCCATAAGTGACGCTGACAAAGTCAACGCCTAATTTGCAGATTTCATCCGCTACTTGAAAGACACCTTGAAAGCCGCTCTCCTTTTTCGGCGGGAATATCTCGCAGGAAAAGGTCACCTGGTCCCGCGCCAACAAATCTTTGATTTTCATTCCGATTGCCATCCTTTTTTGCGCATCCCATACGCATCTGAAATTCTATCGAAATTCCGCTTGGAGTTTCCGCCGCATTTTGCGAAGCAAAAACGAGCGCTTCGTGCGAAGGGCAAAAACTCGCTAATGCACGCTTTGCGTACATTATATCACAGACGGCGGAGTTTGAAAAGGGCATACTGCCTCTCCGCGCGGCATAGTTTTTGGGGGAGGTGGATGCAATGAAACGGAATTTCTGGGCCTGGATACTCTTTTTAGGCGCTTTCGCACTTTTCGCGGCCCAAACTTTGCAGGCTTTTGGCATTGTGGCTTTTCATGCGGAGCTGTTTGAGAGAAAGGGTACAATCGTGCTGGATGCAGGTCATGGCGGCGAGGACGGCGGCGCGGTTGGAGTAAACGGCGTGCTGGAAAAAGACGTGAATTTAGCGGTTGCATTGGAATTGGAAAAGTATTTGAAATGGAATCAGTTTGACGTGATTATGGTGAGAGACAGCGACTTGTCCGTTGGCGACCAGAGCCTTGGCACGATTTCGGCCCGGAAAAGATCGGACACGAAAGCCCGCCTGCGCATGGTAGAGGAGGCAGGGGAGTGCATTCTTATCAGCATCCATCAAAATCATTTTTCCCAGAGCAAATACAGCGGCGCTCAGGTGTTCTATTCAACCAACCGGGAGGAAAGCGCTCAATTGGCCGAATCCATTCGAATGAGCATTGTGGACTCCCTGCAGCCGGAGAATAAACGGGAAAACAAGCCCGCCGGAGAAAACATCTATCTGCTGCACAACTGTCAAATGCCTGCCGTGCTGGTGGAATGCGGCTTCCTCTCCAACCCCGAGGAAGCCGAAAAGCTCTCGACCGATGCGTATCAGAAAGAAATGGCGGCGGCCATTTACAATGGGCTGATCGATTACTTGGAATCGGAAAAAACACCCTCCAACTCGACAGCTTCCGGCTTGGCAAATTGATTGGGATGTGCTATAATGTTGGCAAGGTATGCCGAAACGCGCGTTTCTGTAAATCGTATTCCATTTACACCTAGGCATAGGCGCGGCAAAACCGTTAAGCCTTCCAAAGGAAGTGAACTCAATGAGGAAACGGAAACCGGACCGGACCCGCCAGTGGAAGGAACGCTGGGAGCGGGCCGCCATCTGGCTGGTTTCTGCGTTGATCATTTTCTCGCTTTTGCCGGTGGGCGGACAGTTTTGGGGCTGGGCCTTGGAGGCCTCCGGATTCAGCGCGCCATTGGGAAGCCGGGAGCTGCTGGAGCTCCATTTCATTGACGTGGGCAAGGCGGACGCCATTCTCATCCGCAGCCAAGGCCACTCCGCCCTGTTGGACGCGGGGTACTGCATGCCGGACGATGTGACCGGCAGCTATTTGCGGCGCTTCGGTGTAAAGGCTTTAGAGTACCTGATTATGTCCCATCCGGACCGGGACCATATTGGCGGCATGCCCCAGGTGTTGGAGGATTTCCCTGTGACCGCCTTTGTGCGCGGGCCTCTTCCGGCTGAGGTCCTGCCGGATTCCCTGGAGTATAGCGCCCTAGAGGAGGCGCTTGACGGCCTGCCGCAGCTGGTCTTGAAGCCGGGCCGTTCCGTCCGGCTGGGCGCCGCCACTTTGACGGCATTGGGCCCTGTGGAGGATTATAAAGAGCCCAACAACGCCTCCTTGATACTCCGGCTGGAATGCCGGGGATTCACCGCGCTGTTCTGTGGGGATATGGAGAAAAAGGCGGAAAAGGATCTGCTGGAATCCGGCCAACCCCTTTCCGCTCATGTGTTGAAGGTAGCCCACCACGGCAGCAAAACCTCCACCTCCGCCGCTTTTGTGGAGGCGGTTTCACCCCAGCTGGCGGTGATCAGTGTGGGAAGCGATCGAAACAAGCTGCCCCGTGAAGAGCCCCAGCGCGCTTTGGAAGAGGCCGGAGCCGAGATATACCGGACCGATGTGGATGGAGACGTGGTGGTCGTGTTCGATGGTGAAACCATCCATATTAAAACAGAGAAATAAGACTGCAAAAAGAAAGGAAAGAATCATGAAACAGTTGATTATTGACCGCTTCGAGGGCAAATATGCCCTGTGCGAAGATGCGGAGCAGCGGTATTTCGCCATCGAACAGGGCGAGCTGCCCCCAGGGGCGGCGGAAGGCTCGGTACTGGAGATCACGGACGAAGGGGAGCTGCTGCTGAACCAGGAGGAGACCCAGCGCCGCCGGGAGCGGGTGGCGGAAAAGCAGCGCCGTGCCTTTGGCCGGTAGGGAGGGACGCTTATGCTAGGCAAACTGGGATATGTGCTGCACTGTGCCGCCCGTATGGACGTTCCGGAGCTGTTCCGCACCGTAAAAGCGGTCCACCAGGCCACAGGACGGAACAGTCTAAGCGTTCTTTTGGACGTGGCGTTCTGCGGGTTCCAGTATGGCGCGGGCTTCAATGATTACCTGCTGTGCGAGTTTTACAATCTAACCCCAGAGCAGCGGGCCACATATGTGACCCGCAGCGTAAACAATACCCTAGTACAGCTTTTAAACGATCGGGAATACTATCACTTTTTTGACAACAAAAGCGAGTTCTACCGAAAATTCGCCCCCTATATTGGACGGGAATGGCTGGACTTTTCCCAGGCCGGTCTGGAGGACTTTCTGCGCTTCTGGCAGGGGCGGGAGGCTGTTATGGTCAAGCCGGAGGACGGCACCGGGGGAAAGGGCGTGGAGAAGCTTCACCGCAAGGACTATCCGAATCTGCCCGCCTTGTATGACCAGCTTAAGGCGGGGAATACCGGGGTTGTGGAGGAGGTGCTGGCCCAGCATCCGGACCTGGACCGGCTGAACCCCTGCTCCATCAACACCCTCCGGGTGGTCACTATTCTGAATGAAAGCGGGCCGCATATTGTGTACGCCCATATCCGCATTGGAAACGGCGGCCGGCCGGTGGACAACCTGCATTCCGGCGGCATGTTCGCGCCCTTGGACATGGACACGGGCAGGGTCCAGTACCCGGGCTATGACAAGGACCGCAAGACATATACGGTCCATCCCCAGACAGGCGTGGCCATCCAGGGCTTCCAGGTGCCGCTGTGGGAGGAGGCCAAGGCCCTATGCCAAGAGGCGGCGCGGCTGGTGCCTCAAATGCGTTATGTGGGTTGGGATGTGGCTGTGACCCCCAAAGGCCCCGTACTGGTGGAGGGCAACAACCTCCCGGGCTACGACATTCTCCAAATGCCGCCCCACACGCCGGACAAGACCGGCATGCTTCCCCGGTTCCGGGAATTTGTGGACGGCATATGAGGGCCGGACTTTGACGCAAAATATAAATTCCATCCGCCAGCCGTTGATTCTAGGAAAGCGGTAAGCCGTTCTGAAGCGGCGGCTGCGGTCCGGTTTTGTGCATGGAGAGAAAACAACTCCGCGGCCCTGAGGCGCATTGAACAAGGCGCGCGTTCTGATGAGGCGTAAAGCAAGACAGTTGCAAAGGGCTCTATCATAAAAGCGCACCGGCAGGGAGACTCCGCTGCCGGTGCGCTTTGGTTTTTATTTCTTTGAGAGAGCGGGGGGCACAATGGCTCCGCCCTTTACGGTGGGCAAAGACTGCCAATGCGGCTCACACCGCTCTGCGGCCCCTTGAAAATCCCACTTCGCTGGGCGGCGCTACATCTTTTTGAACTCCCTGTTCTTTTTCCCCTGTTTATAGGCAAAGCGCAGGGGGGACTTGTGGTTTAAGTGAAGCCCGTCGATTTCCCGCCGCCGCATGTGGACGCTCTGCACCAGCCCGAAGCCCAGATATAAACAGGCCGCCGAGGAACCGCCGGCGCTGAAAAAGGGGAGGGTTACTCCCATGGCCGGCAGCACGGCCACACACATCCCTATGTTGACCACGGACTGCAGGGCGATCCACCCAAAATATCCATAGCAGATATAACGCCCCAGCTCATCCCTGGCGGAGCCGGCCACGTGAAGGACCTTGAGCATAAACAGCAGCAGTAGCACCATAATGAGCACACAGCCCATGAACCCCAGCTCTTCGCCAGCCACTGAGAAAATAAAGTCGCTTTGCTGAAACGTGACCACATTGCTGGCCACCCGGCTTCCCTGGAAAAGTCCTTGGCCCTTAAGCTTCCCGCTGCCAATGGAAATGCGCCCCTGCCACTGCTGGTAGCCGTCTTGCAGCCGCACATCCGGGTCGTCCAGGTTGAAAACCGCGATGAACCGGGACTTTTGGTAGTCGGGCATTACATAGCGCCAGGCCAGGGGCAGCCCCACTAAGATCATCCCAGCCAGAATGGCAAAATACCGCAGCTGGACCCCCGCGGCCAGGCTCATGGCCAGAAACATGAAGAAAAAAACCACCGTTGCGCCGGTGTCGCCCTGAAGCTGGCACAGCAGCAGAAATACCAGGGCATGGCAGCCCAGCAGCGCCACCTGGGGGAACTCCTCCAAGCGGCCCCGGCTTTTTACAAGGTCCAGATGCTTGGCATAGGTGATCATGAAGGCTACCTTAACCAGTTCCGAGGTCTGGAAGGTCCGCCCGAAAATGTGGATCCAGGCCCTGGCGTCCACGCCTCCGGAGCCTTGGACCCGCTCGCCGAAAAGATAGGTATAGATCATCAAAAACACGGAGAATCCGGCGATCAGCTTCCAAAAACCGGCCAGGTCCGCGTAGTCCATCAGGCTGACGAACACCGCGCCGCAAACGCCCAGGCCAATGGCCATAACCTGCGTGCGGAAATAGTCGTCCGGCGTAGCTCGGGAGACGCTTTTCAGCAGGAGCAGGCTGTAGGTGGAAATCCCCGCCAGCAGCAGCCAAAGAATGACGTCCGCCCGCTTCAAGTAATTGATAAACGCTTTTCCAAAGTGATTCCACATAGTAATATCCTTCTATATTCATAGCCTTAAATGGCCATATAAATGCGGATTCTGAACAAAAACCTAAGTTGAGGGAAAGCCGCACAAAGGCCGTGCGCGAGTTGCGCCATCTCGTTTTCGTCAGAGTGCACAGACTGAGCGCAGTCAACCTGGCGCTGATAAGCAGTAACTGTGTGCTATGACGGAAACCATGCGGAGAAATCGTATGCAAAGCACGCAGGCCGGCCTTCGTGCGGCGCTGCCTTTAAGTATAGCACACAAGGACGGATTCAGCAAGTTTTTTTGATTCGGGCTTTACTAATTTGGAAAGATAATTTATAATAGTCACAGCCCTTAATGAGAAAACAGGAAAGGTGTTGAGGCTAGCATGATGACCGATATCGAGATCGCCCAAAGCGCCGCGCTCAAGCCCATCAAGGAAATTGGGGAGAAGCTGGGGCTTTTGGAGGACGAGTTGGAGTTTTATGGCAGATACAAGGCCAAGATCAGCGCGGAGGCCTTTGAGCGGTTGAAGGACTGGCCGGACGGCAAGCTGATCTTAGTTACCGCCATCAACCCCACGCCCGCCGGCGAGGGGAAGACCACCACCACCGCAGGCCTGGGGCAGGCCATGGCAAAGATCGGCAAAAACGCCGTCATCGCCCTGCGGGAGCCCTCCCTGGGGCCGGTATTCGGCATCAAGGGCGGGGCGGCCGGCGGCGGCTATGCCCAGGTACTGCCCATGGAAGACATCAACCTGCACTTTACCGGAGACATGCACGCGATTACTTCCGCCAACAACCTGTGCTGCGCCATGCTGGACAACCACATGCAGCAGGGCAACTCCTTGGGGATCGACCCCCGGCGCATCCTGATCAAGCGCTGCCTGGACATGAACGACCGGGCCCTGCGCAACGTGATTGTGGGCCTGGGCGGCAAGATCAACGGCGTGCCCCGGGAGGACAACTTCATCATTACCGTTGCCAGCGAGGTCATGGCCATCCTGTGCTTGGCGAAGGACATGCCCGACCTGAAGCGGCGGCTGGGGAACATCCTCATCGCCTACAGCTATGAGGGAAAGCCCCTTTACGCCCGGGATATCAAGGCCGAAGGCGCCATGGCCGCTCTGCTGCGGGACGCGGTAAATCCCAACCTGGTCCAGACCCTGGAGGGAACCCCCGCAATTATGCACGGCGGCCCCTTTGCCAACATCGCCCACGGCTGCAACTCCGTTCGGGCCACCCGGCTGGCCCTCAAGCTGGCGGATTACTGCATCACCGAGGCGGGCTTCGGCTCGGACCTGGGCGCGGAAAAATTTATGGATATCAAATGCCGCATGGTCGGGCTCTCCCCGGACTGCGTGGTGGTCGTGGCCACGGTGCGCGCGCTCAAATACAATGGCGGCGTTGCCAAAGCGGACCTGGGCACGGAAAACGTGGCGGCTCTGGAAAAGGGCATTGTCAACCTGAAAGCCCATGTGGAAAACATGGGCAAGTACGGCGTTCCGGTTGTGGTTGCCATCAACCGTTTTGGCACGGACACGGACGCGGAGCTCCAGGTGATTGACAGCTGCTGCAAAGAGCTGGGCGTGCCTTACGCCCTCTCCGAGGTCTTCGGCAAAGGCGGCGAAGGCGGCAAAGCTCTGGCGGAGACCGTCTGCCAGGTCATTGAAGGGACCCAGTCCCATTTTGCCCCCATTTACCCGGATGAATCCCCGGTGGAGGAGAAGATTGAGACCATCGCTAAAACCATTTACGGCGCGGCGGGCGTAACCTTTACCAACCAGGCGGTCAAGTCCCTCAAGGAAATTAAGGCCCTGGGCGGCGACCAGATGCCTGTGTGTATTGCGAAGACCCAGTACTCTCTCTCCGACGACCCGGCTCTGCTGGGGCGGCCCACCGGCTTCACCATCACCATCCGCGACCTAAAGCTCTCTTCCGGCGCGGGCTTCGTGGTGGCTTACGCGGGGGACATTATGACCATGCCCGGCCTGCCCAAGGTTCCGGCGGCGGAGAAAATCGATGTGGACGATGCCTCCGTGATCCACGGGCTGTTCTAAACGCATATGGCGCAGGAGTTTGTGACCCGTTCCCCGGCGGAAACCCAGGCACTGGGGGAAAAGCTGGCCGCTGAACTGGTTGGCGGGGAAGTAATTGCCTTTACAGGCGGTATGGGCGTGGGGAAGACCGCTTTTACCCGCGGGCTGGCCATCGGACTGGGGGCCGGGGACGTGGCCTCCAGCCCTACCTTTGCCTTGGTCAACGAGTACCGGGGGAGGCTGGTTTTGGACCACTTCGACATGTACCGCATCGAGACCTGGGAGGATCTGTACTCCACGGGCTTCTTTGACTACTTGGACACGGACCGGGTGCTGGCCATTGAGTGGAGCGAAAACATCGAGAGCGCTCTGCCGGAGGAGCGGATTGTTGTGGACATCCGGCCCGGCCAGGAAGAGAATGAGCGGCGTATCATCATAGAAGGTTGGAAAGGACGGCTGTAGCATGCTGGTTTTGGGAATCGAATCGTCGGCGGGCGCGGCTTCCGCGGCGGTTGCAAAAGATGGAGCGCTGCTGGGAGAGCTCTATATGAACACCAAGCAGACCCACAGCCAGACCCTCCTGCCCATGACGGAAGCGCTGCTGAACAACCTCGGCCTCAGCTGCGGCGAGATCGACCGTTTCGCCGTGGCCAACGGCCCGGGCTCCTTTACCGGGGTCCGCATTGGAGTGGCATGTGTCAAGGGAATGGCCTTGCCGTTTAACACGCCCTGCTGTGGAGTGTCAACGCTGGAGGCCATTGCCTATGGGGGGGCTAGCTGCGCGGACAGCGTTCTCTGCGCCGTGATGGACGCCCGCCGGGACCAGGTTTACAACGCCTTATTCCGGCTGGAAGAGGGCCGGCTGGTCCGCCTGACTGAGGACCGGGCCGTTTCCATTGCCCAGCTGGACGAGGAATGCCGGCCTTATGGCGGGCGGCTCCTGCTTCTGGGAGACGGCGCGGCCCTATGCCACGAACATTTTGCCAAGTGGGGAGCGCGCTTGGCTCCGGAGGCCGTCCGGTACCAGCGGGCGGGAAGCGTGGCCCTGCTGGCTGCGGACAAGCCCGCTCTGGAGCCTGCGGCGCTGCTGCCTCTTTATCTGCGCCTGCCCCAGGCAGAGCGGGAGCTGAAACGAAAAAAGGAACTGGAACAGGGGAGGAATCGCCTATGAAATTAGCCATAGGATGCGACCACGGCGGCTTGGAATTGGCTCAGGCCGTGCGGCGGTATTTGAAAGAGAAGGGAATCGAGTTTGAGGATTTTGGCACGTTTACCAAGGAATCCGTGGATTATCCGCTGATTGCCGCGCGGGTTGCCCGGAAAGTGGCCGCCGGACAAGCTGACCTGGGCGTGCTGATCTGTACCACCGGCATTGGCATCTCCATTGCGGCAAACAAAGTAAAGGGAGCCCGGGCCTCTGTCTGCACCAATGTGGAATGCGCCAAGATGACCCGCAAGGACAATGACTCTAATATTCTGTGCATGGGCGGCAGTGTGGTGGACGAGGCCACTGGATTGAAAATTCTGGAAGCCTATCTGGCCACGGAGTTCGAAGGGGGACGCCATGCCCGCCGGGTAGGGCAGATCGCGCAGATCGAGTCGGGAGAAATCTAACTTGTTTTAGGAGGAAAACTATGAATCAGCATGACAATGTATTTGTAATGGACCATCCGCTGATCCAGCACAAGCTCAGCTTTCTGCGCAGCAAGGACACTGGGACGAAGGACTTCCGGGCTCTGGTCAGCGAGATCGCAAACCTGATGTGCTACGAAGCCACCCGGGACCTGCCCTTGATGGACATTGAGACCGAAACCCCCATGCAGAAGACCACCACTAAGGTGATTGCCGGCCGGAAGCTGGCCTTTGTGCCCATCCTGCGGGCGGGCTTGGGCATGGTGGACGGGATGCTGAATCTGGTGCCTTCCGCCAAGGTGGGGCATATCGGCCTGTACCGGGACCACGACACCTTGAAGCCGGTGGAGTACTACAACAAGCTGCCTCAGGACATTACCGAGCGGGACGTAATCGTGCTGGACCCCATGCTGGCCACAGGCGGCTCCGCCATGGACGCCATTTCCATTGTCAAGCGCAGCCAGCCGAAGAGCATCAAGTTCTTGTGCATCATCGCCGCGCCGGAGGGGCTGAAGGTGCTGACCGAGGCCCATCCCGATGTGCACATCTATTGTGCCGCAGTGGATGAGAGGCTCAATGAGAACGGCTATATTCTGCCGGGCTTGGGCGATGCGGGGGACCGCATTTTTGGCACCATTTGACGTATTTTTGCTGATGCGATAGGAGCGCAGCCATGTGTGAGACCAAGATCTGCCAGCTCAGCCCATCTGTAAGGCTAACTTCCTTTACGGACCCCAGCTTTAAAACCATGCGGATCGCGGTAAATCTCTTGACGCCTCTGACCACCGGAGCTGCTGCGGCCCAATACGCTATTTTGCCCGCCTTGGCGACCCGGGCGACCCGGCGGTATCCGGACTACACCGCTCTGGGCCGGCGCTTGGCGGAGCTATACGGCGCTTCCTTGGCCTCCGGAGTCCAACAGATCGGCCCGTACCAGTGCTTGAGCCTTTCCGCCGGAGGGATTGCCAGCCGCTATGCCTTTGGGGGCGAGGATATGTTTTTGGAGCTGTCCCGCCTGCTGTTCGGCGCCCTCCTAACTCCTCTGACCGATGAGGAGGGGCTGTTTCCCCAAGACGGCTTTGACCAAGAAAAGCGCCAGCTTTTGGAGCAGAAGGACGCGGAATTCAGCGACAAAATGCTTTATGCCCACCAGCGCTGCCACGAGCTGCTGTTCAGCGGCCAGCCGGCGGGCGTTGGCCGCGCGGGAAGCCGGAAAGACATTGCGGCCCTGGAGCGCGCGCCCTTGACGGAGGCTTGGTCCCGCCTTTTGCGGGAGGCCCGTTTCGAGGTGTTCACATTGGGCGACTGCTGTCCGGATGTGGAGGCTTTCCGAGAAATTTTCGCGGGCCTGGGCAGGCCCCGCCTGTTGGGGCCTGTGCCTTACTGGGAGCCTGCGGACTGCCTGAGGGTCGTGGAAGAACAGCCCGTGGCTCAGTCCAAGCTGGCCATGGCCTATCGGGTCCAGGCCGCGCCGGAGGAGAGGATGCTTTTCCTACTTACAAGCGCGGTGCTGGGGGAGCCCACCAGCTCCAAGCTCTTTCTGAATGTGCGGGAAGAGCAGGGCCTATGCTACTACTGCGACTCTGCCTACTCCTGGGCCAGCGGGGCGCTCTTTATTGAAAGCGGCGTGGAGACCGCTGATCTGGACCGGGCGGAGGCCGCCATTTTAGAACAGGTGGAGGCCTTGCAAAAAGGCCGCATTACCCAGGAGGAGCTGCGCTGCGCCCAGCTTTACCTGTGCGGCTCCCTTCGGGCCGTAGAGGACTCCCTGCACCAGGTGGAAGGCTGGTACCTGGGCCGGGCCTTTGACCAGGACGGCCTGACGCCGGAAGAGGCAATTCGGCAGGTCAATGCCTGCACCATCGAGGACGTGGCCGCCGCCGCCAAACGGCTGAAGCCGGCGGTGGCCTACACGCTGAAAGGAGGCGGGGAAGGATGGAGCCGGAGCTAGTCCGCAGCCGCCGTACGGGGGACTGCTGCTACAAGTACCGCCACCCTTCCGGGCTGTCGGTCTACCTTCATCCCAAAGAGCGCGGCAGCGCCACCCAGGTGATTTTCGGAGCCCGCTACGGGTCGGTGGACAACTGCTTTCAACGAAGCGATGAATCCGAACCCCAAACGGTCCCGGAAGGCATTGCCCATTACCTAGAGCACAAACTGTTTGAAAGCGAGGAGGGCGACGCTTTTGCCCGCTTTGCCAGCGTTGGGGCCAATGCCAACGCCTATACCGGCTATGACTCCACATGCTATGTGTTTTCCTGTACAGACCGGCTCTATGAGTCTCTTGAGATCCTGCTTGACTTTGTCCAGTCTCCCTACTTTACTCAGGAGACAGTGGCAAAGGAACGCGGCATCATCGCCCAGGAAATTAAGATGTACGACGATCTCCCCAGCTGGCGGGTGTTTTCCAATTACCTGCGGGCCATGTACCACCGGCATCCCGTTCGGGAGGATGCGGCAGGCACGGCGGAGAGCATTGAGAAGATTACGCCGGAGCTGCTTTACCGGTGCTACCATACCTTCTATAACCTCAACAATATGGCATTGGTTGTTGCGGGAAGGTTCGACCCGCAACGGGTGATGGAGGTCTGCGGCCGGATGCTCAAGCCCTGCCCGCCTGTGATGGTCCGGCGGGTTTTCCCAGAAGAGCCGGAAACCGTTGTCCGCGCCTTTGTGGAGGAGAAGCTCTCCGTCTCTATGCCGGTGTTCCAGTTCGGCTACAAGGACCAGCGCGGACCGCTGCGTTCCGAACAAGAGCTGGCAGCGGTCAATGTGGTGCTGGAGGTGATGGCCTCAGACGCTTCCCCTCTGTTCCGGCGGCTGTTGGACGCGGGGCTGGCGAACGATTCCAGCTTTAGCTACCAGCTTTTTGAGGGGCCGGGCTTTGCCACAGCCATGTTTGGCGGCGAGTCCCGGGACCCGGAGGCGGCGGTAGCCATGATTCGGGAGGAGGCGGCCCGTCTGGCCCGGCAGGGCATAGAGAGGGCGGATTTCGAGCGGGCCAAGCGCAGCCTGTACGGCGACTGCATCGCGGCCTTGAACAGCCCGGCCAGCATCGCCAACTGGCTAATTGACTCCGCCTTTCGCGGCCAGGATATGTTTGCCTATATCGACGCCTTGGCGGAGCTGCGCTTGGAGCAGGCGGTAAAACAGTGCGCTCTGTTCCGGGAAGACCGAAGCGTGCTTTCCGTAATCAATCCTTGTTAAAAGACCCTTTTGAAGCTTATTTTTTGACTTGCGGCGGAGCAGCGCGATCGCTTACCAAGCGGAAGCGATACCTTCATTTTAGGCAAACAGAGATCCGCCATTTCTCTAGTTCTCTCTATCACAAGCCCGACTCGAACTTTTTCTTTGCAAGAAAGGAAGGATGCAGATGAGCCATTTGGTGGAGTTCCCCGGACTGGGGCTTCAATTTACCGTAAACGAGGTAGCTTTCTCCATTGGGAGCTATGACATTCGCTGGTACGGAGTGATCATTGCTTTCGGCTTCTTTTTGGCAATGGTCTATGCTTGGCGCAGCGCGAAAAAAATGGACATTGACATGGACCGGCTGATCGACGCGGTGCTGGCGGGCACGGTGGGAGGCATTGTGTGCGCGCGGCTGTACTATGTGCTCTTCTATCCAGGGGACAAGTACTGGAACGACCCCATCCAGATTCTCTTTATCCATGACGGCGGCATCGCCATTTATGGCGGTTTTATTGGAGCCATGGTCTTTGGGGGCCTGGTAGCCAAATGGCGGAAGCTTCGGGTTCCGGCGGTTTTGGATTTGGCCGCGTTGGGCTTTCTCATCGGCCAGGGCGTGGGACGCTGGGGAAACTTTGTCAACCAGGAATGCTTTGGAGCGGCCACCGCTTTGCCCTGGGGCATGCTCAGCGACAACACCCGGGCTGTGGTGCCGGAAGGGCCGGTTCATCCCTGCTTTTTATATGAGTCGCTTCTATGCCTGCTGGGCTTTGTGCTGCTGCATTTCTTTACCCGCAAGCTCCGCCGCTATGACGGCCAGACTTTTATCCTATACATCGTGTGGTACGGCGCGGTACGCTTCTTCATTGAGGGCACTCGAACCGACAGCTTAATGCTGGGCAGCTTCAAGATTTCCCAGCTGGTAGCCGCGGTATGCGTCGTAGTGGGCGTGGGCCTGCTGTTCCTTTTCCGCCACAGAAAAAGCCTCTCCGGATGCGGCAGCGCCGCGGTGGTGGAGGCAATGGGGCTGGAAGAGGGGGAGCCTCAGCTAGAAGCCAGCACCATTTTCGGCGACCTGCCGCCCTATGAGGAGGATATGGAGAGGAACGGCTCAGCGGAAAAGGAGGAAGAAGAGCCTGCCCAAGGCGAAGAAAACGAGAAACCGGCGGAGGCCTCAGCCTCCGAGTCCGAAAACGGCGCCAAGGAGGAAGCGGAATAATGGCACAGAGAATTGACGGCAAGGCTATCGCCGCCCAGGTACGGGCCCAGGCGGCGCGGGAGGCGGCGGAACTGTCCGCGCAGGGAATGCAGCCGGGTCTGGCGGTGGTCATTGTAGGAGACGATCCGGCGTCCCGAATTTATGTAAACAACAAGAAGAAAGCCTGCGCGGACGTGGGAATCTATTCAGAAGAACATGCCCTGCCAGCCTGCACTTCCCAAGAGGCCCTCCTGGACCTCATCCGCCGGCTGAACAGGGACCCAAAGATTCATGGAGTTCTGGTCCAGTCCCCGCTGCCGGACGGGCTGGACGAGGCCGGGGTGGTGGAGGCAATCGCTCCGGAAAAGGATGTGGACGCTTTTCACGCGTACAATGTGGGGAAGATCATGCAGGGGCGCTATCACTTTTTGCCCTGCACCCCCGCCGGAGTCATTGAGCTCATCCGCTCCACCGGCGTGGAGATCGCCGGGAAGGACTGCGTGGTCATTGGCCGCAGCGACATTGTAGGCAAGCCTATGGCCATGCTGCTGCTCCACCAGAACGGTACGGTCACCATCTGCCACAGCAAAACCCAAAACCTGCCGGAAATCTGCCGCCGGGCGGATATTCTGGTTTCCGCCGTGGGAAAGGCCGGCTTTGTTACAGGAGACATGATTAAGCCCGGCGCGGTGGTCATTGACGTGGGCATGAACCGGGACGCTAACGGCAAACTCTGCGGGGACGTGGTCTTTGAAGAGGCGGACCGGAAGGCCGCTTTCTTAACTCCGGTCCCCGGCGGGGTAGGGCCCATGACCATCGCCATGCTGATGCGGAACACAATAACCGCCGCAAAGCTTCAGCACGGCCTCTCTGAATGATGGGGAAGAAAGAGAGGGCAGAACTGGCAAGGGGGATTGTATGGGAAATCTGCTGGAGAATATCCGCTCTGCGGATGACGTGAAAAAGCTGGATCCGGCCGAGCTGGAGCAGCTTTGCCAGGAGATGCGGGAGGTAATCATCCGCACGGTCTCCGACAATGGGGGGCATCTGGCCTCCAACCTGGGAGTGGTGGAGCTGACTGTGGCCCTGTGCCTGGCGTTCCGACCGCCAGAGGACGCCATTGTCTGGGACGTGGGGCACCAAAGCTATCCCTATAAACTGCTGACAGGCCGTTATCCTGACTTTGCCACCCTGCGCCAGGAGGGGGGGCTTTCCGGCTTTCCCTGCCGGGAGGAAAGCCCCTGCGACCCTTTTACCAGCGGGCACAGCAGCGCCTCCATTTCCGGGGCCTTGGGCCTCTCGGAAGCCGCCCACTTGCAAGGCAGGGACGGCTATGTGGCGGCGGTCATTGGAGACGGCGCCCTGACCGGCGGGCTGGCCTATGAGGGTTTAAACAACGCCGGACAGCTCAAGCGAAACCTGATCGTCATTCTCAACGACAATACCATGTCTATCTCGAAAAATGTGGGGTCCATCGCCCGTTACCTGACTTACATGCGCACCAAGCCTGGATACATCAAGGCCAAAAGCAGCGTGGAAGACGCATTGCGGCACTTGCCGGTAGTGGGTCCGCCCATTGCCAAAAGCCTGCGGCGGGTGAAGGGAAACCTAAAAAAACTCCTATACAATTCCAATATTTTTAACGATCTGGGCTTCGCCTATTATGGCCCCTTCGATGGCCATGATATCAAATCCCTCGCCGAAGCTTTGGAAGCGGCGAAGCTGATCCGAAAGCCGGTGCTGCTTCATGTGCGCACCTATAAGGGCAAAGGCTATCAATACGCGGAGCAGTCTCCCAGTTTATACCATGGGCTTTCAGGCTTTGACGTGGATACGGGCGATACCGGCGAAAAAGCGCAGAGCTTTTCCGATGTATTCGGCCGGACTCTCTGCCGTTTGGCGGAGAAAGACTCCAGAGTCTGCGCCGTTACCGCCGCTATGGAGGCCGGAACCGGGCTTTCGGGCTTTCGCCAGCAGTTTAAAAGCCGTTTCTACGATGTAGGCATTGCGGAAGGACATGCCCTGACCTTTGCGGGCGGGCTGGCCGCCGGAGGCCTGCTGCCGGTTTTCGCGGTATATTCTACTTTTTTGCAGCGGAGCTATGATCAGCTCATCCATGACGTCAGCCTACAAGGTTTAAAGGTTGTCTTGGCCATTGACCGGGCCGGGGCGGTCGGGGAGGACGGCAGGACCCACCAGGGGCTTTTCGATGCGGCTTATTTGCGCACTGTGCCGGGCGTTACCCTGTATTCTCCCTCTTATTTTGAGGAGCTGCGCGATCAACTTACTTTCTTGCTCCACGAGGGAAAAGGCCTCTGCGCCATCCGCTACCCCAGGGGCAGAGAGCTCTATAAGCCGCCCTATTTCCGGAGTACGACAGAGGCCTTTTCCCTCTATGGGGAAACCGCCGCGCCGGTCTGCCTTGCAACCTATGGCAGGCTCTTCTCCTTTGCCGCCGAAGCCATGAACCAGCTGGCCGGACAGGGCTGGCCGGTAAAGCTTCTAAAACTTAACCGCATCCTTCCATTGGATTCCAAAGCGGTGGCGGTAGCGGCTGGCTGCAAGGCGGTCTTCTTCTTTGAGGAAGGGGTCCGCCAGGGCGGTATCGGCGAGGCTTTTGGCTGCGGCCTGTTGGAGGCCGGTTTTCAGGGCTGCTACTCCCTACGGGCAGTGGATGAGCCTTTTCAGCCCCACGCGCCGATGTTCCGCACCTTGGAGCGGCTAAAGCTGAGTGAAAAGAGCATGGTAGAGGCTGTTTTGCAGTATTACAAAAAGGAGGGCGGCGGAATTGGCGAAGAAGAGGCTTGACCTGCTGGTGGTAGAACGCGGTTTGGCGGAGAGCCGGGAACGGGCCAAGGCCTGGATTATGGCGGGAGAGATTTACGTCAACAACCAAAAGGCAGACAAACCTGGCGACGCCTTTCCCGAAGACGCCCAAGTGGAGCTGCGGGGAAGCGGCCAGAAGTATGTAAGCCGGGGCGGGCTGAAGCTGGAAAAAGCCGTGGACTCCTTTCATTTAGACCTGACAGGCCTGGTCTGCATGGACGTTGGGGCCTCTACCGGCGGATTCACGGACTGCATGCTCCAAAACGGGGCCGATAAAGTTTACTCCATTGATGTGGGGTATGGCCAGCTTGCCTGGAAACTGCGAGGCGATCCCCGCGTGGTGAACTTAGAGAGGGTGAACGCCCGCTATTTGAGCAGGGAGCTGGTCTCGGAAGCCGTTGATTTTTTCTCCATCGACGTCTCCTTTATCTCTCTGGCCCTGATTCTGCCCGCCGTCGCCCCCTTGCTGGCCCCGGGGGGGCAAGGGGTATGCCTTGTCAAGCCCCAGTTTGAGGCGGGCCGGGAAAAGGTAGGGAAGAAAGGGGTTGTTCGAGACCCGGCAGTTCACCGGGAGGTCATCGAAAAAGCGGAAGGCTATGCCTTGAGCAGCGGTTTTTCCGTATTGGGGCTGGATTTTTCCCCAGTGAAAGGGCCGGAAGGCAACATTGAGTATCTCATGTATTTGGAGCAGTCCTCCGCTCCGGCCCTAGATCCCGGCCTCCCCAGCGCGGAGGAACTGACCGCCGCCTCCCACGCCTCTTTGGACAAATAGGCGCGCAAAATATTTTTTTCACAACGGGGAGGAAGCATCTATGAAGATCGCCGTTGCGCCAAACTTGGAAAAAAAAGATGCGGAAGCCTGCGCGAAGGAAGCCGCAGAAATCCTCGAAGCCTGCGGCTGGGAGGTGGTTCCCGCCTTTGGCCTTTACCAGGAAGGCCTGCGCCGCAGGACCGCGGAAGAGGCTTTGGCAAGCTGCCAGCTTCTCTTAGCCATCGGGGGAGACGGAACCATCATTCGCGCCGCAAAGGCCGCCGCTGTCCGAGATATTCCCGTTTTGGGCGTCAACGCGGGCAAGCTGGGCTTTACCGCCGGCCTTGAGCGGGAAGAACTGGCCATGCTCGCCCGGCTTACGGAGCCCGATCTGCCGGAGGAGCGGCGGATGATGCTGCGCGTCACGCTTACCGGCCCCCACGGTAGCCAAAGCTTTTCCGCCTTAAACGACGCGGTGGTCTCAGCGGAGCTAGCGGCCATTATTGACTACCAGGTCTCTTTGGGCCGGGAGCGGAGCTACAACTGCCGGGCGGACGGCTTTATTGTCGCTACGCCCACCGGCTCCACCGCCTACAGCCTTTCCGCTGGCGGGCCCGTGGTGGAGCCCTCGTTAGACTGCATGATCTATACGCCTATCTGCCCCCATTCGCTGTTCAGCCGGAGCGTCGTTTTCGCCTCGGACACGGAGCTGACGGTGGATATTCCAAGAAATCGGGGAAAACTGTTCCTCACCGTGGATGGGGAGCCGCCCGTTGAATTGCGGCCGGGGGATAGGCTCGCCATTACCAAGTCGCCCCAATCGCCCCGCTTTATCAAATTGACAAAAAGCAATTTTTACGATATACTCAGCCAGAAGCTGTTGGTTAATCAATGAAATCTCCGCGAGAAAGGATGCGATACCTATGAAAACACGACGGCAAGTTGCGATTTTGGACTTAATTAAAAAGCATGACATCGAGACGCAGGACGAGCTGCAGCACTATCTGGGGGAGGCCGGCTTTGACGTGACCCAAGCCACCGTTTCCCGGGATATCAGGGAGCTGCGGCTAATCAAAATCCTTTCAGCCAGCGGAAATTACAAATACGCCACCGGCAGCGAGGGATCTGCGGATATGTCGGAGATATTCTATTCTCTCTTTTCTGACTCTGTGCTTTCGGTTGAGGCCGCTCAAAACATTCTGGTCATCAAATGCATGAGCGGATTGGCGCAAGCAGTGTGCGCCGCTATGGATACCATGGCATGGAGCGGTTTTGTCGGAACTTTGGCAGGCGAGGATACCATCTTCGTGGTGTGCCGGACCAATGACGCCGCTAAATTGGCCCAGGACGAATTCCGCAAGCTGGTCGGTCCATAATGACCGTTTTCAATAGGGGAGGCTTTGTCTGTGCTTTCACAGCTTTTTATTAACAACATCGCCGTTATTGAGCGGGCTTCCATCGATCTGGAACCGGGCTTTACCGTCCTGACCGGCGAGACCGGGGCGGGCAAGTCCATTATCATTGACGCCATCCATGCAGTGCTGGGCGAACGCACCTCCAAGGAACTGGTGCGCACTGGCGAACCGGCCGCCTCCGTATCGGCCCTGTTCACGGACCTCTCGCAAGAGGATCTGACTGCTTTGGACAGCCTTTCCGTGCCCCGCGAGGAAGACAATACCCTGCTTGTTCAGCGGGATATCCGGCTGGAAGGCCGTTCCTCCTGCAAACTCAACGGAGCGCCGGCCACGGTGAGCATGCTGAAAAGTATCGCTCCCCGGCTGGTAGGCATCCATGGCCAGCATGAGAGCTATGAGCTGCTCTCCCCAGAGCTTCACATGACCTATATCGACAGCTTCGGACGCTTGGAAAACTTGCTGGAACAGTATCAGGCCAGCTACCGCCGCCTGCGGGAGGTCCAGCGCCAGCTAAAGGAGCTGAATGCTGACGAAGGGGAAAAAAGCCGCCAGGCAGATTTGCTGCGGTATCAAATTGAGGAAATCCAGTCCGCTGAGCTGGTACCCGGGCAGCAGGAGGCTTTGGCTCAGGAGCGGGAGGCCATTCGCAACAGCGAAAAGATATCCACGGCGGTGGAAGCCGCCAAGGCCTTGCTGGCTGGAGACGAAGAGAACAGCGGAGTGACCTCCGGGCTGTCCATGGCGGTAGAGGAGCTGGAAGGGATCGCCGCCTACCTGCCTCAGCTGGGCGAGGCCCTGCAAAAGCTCCAGGAGGCGGGATACCTGCTGGAGGACGCGCAGGCAGCCCTGCATGAGGTGACGGTGGACTTCGACCCCGCCGCCCTGGACGCTTTGGAAGAGCGGCTGGACCAGCTGTATAAACTGAGCCTTAAGTATGGCGGTACTGAAGAAAAAATGCTGGACTATTTGGCGGATTGCCAGGAAAAGCTGCGGCGCATTGAGTTTTCCGATGAGGAGCGGGCCCGTTTGGCGGAAGAATACGAGGCGGAAAAGGGGAAAGCCATTGCCCTTGCCAAGGAGCTCTCAAATAAACGGCGGACCGCAAGCGATAAGTTCGCAAAGCAGGTGAAGGAAGAGCTAAAGTTCCTCAATATGCCCGGAGTAGAATTTACCGCTCAAATGGAGCGGGTACCGCTTACCGCCATGGGGTGCGATAAGCTGCAGTTTTTGGTATCGGCGAACCGGGGAGAGCCCCCCAAGCCCCTCTCAAAAATCGCTTCCGGCGGTGAGCTCTCCCGCATTATGCTGGCGGTCAAGACGGTGCTTTCCGGCAGGGATAAGATTGGCACGCTGATTTTCGATGAGGTGGATACGGGCGTCAGTGGAGCCGCCGCTAACCGTATTGGAGAAAAACTCAAGCAGGTCAGCCGGAACCGGCAGGTGTTGTGCATCACCCACCTGGCCCAAATCGCGGCCATGGCGGACCACCATCTGCAAATCAGCAAGCATGTTTCCAGCGGACGCACCTACACCCAGGTAAAGCCCTTGGACTTTGAAGGCCGCAAGCGGGAGCTGGCCCGGATCATCGGAGGGGAGGAAATCACTCAGCTGCAACTGGACATGGCCGGAGAAATGTTGGAGCAGCACGAGGGAGGATAAAATTACAGTTCAGCGGAGAAACCGGCATCGGTAATGCTAGAAGGCTTCCGCTACGCTGAATATGGGCGGAGCGGAGGGGTTGCTCTGACCTCTTTGTGAAAAGAGAAAAAGGCCTCTTGAAAATTTTCACGGAAAAAGGCCTTGACAATTAACCACTTATCTGGTATAGTACAGAAAAGGCGATGACGGAACCTGAGTAAGCGCTGTTTTCTGTGGTATAGAGAGCCCGCGGCTGGTGAAAGCGGGACCGGGGCAGCGCCCAAGTTACCTTCCCGAGCCGTTTTTCGGAACGCTATTCGAGGTTAGTAGGAAAAGCCGTTTGGCAGGCGTTACACTGCCAGGGTATGAGAGGCTGTTTTTTATATGCCTCAGTGTACCTGGAAAGGCCGTGGCTGTGAGGTCACGACGAACTGAGGTGGTACCGCGGCTGTTTGCCGCCCTCTGGAAAGAGCGTGATGCTTTTACCAGGGGGCTTTTTTGCGTTGTGGGAAGGTGGTGAAAATATGGTGACGCTGCAAAAATCGATGGACGCTGAAGCCTTGCAGGAGTTGCAAAAGCGTTCTTTTGGAGCGCTGCTGGCAAAGTATCTGGACTATGAGACCAACCCGGCCATGGAGTCCTTAGAGGCTTTGCGCCGAAAGCTGGCCGAACCGGGACGAGAATACTACCTAATCAAAGAAGGGGAGAGCATCGCTGGATTTGCCTGCATCAAGCAGGCGGAAAATTCCCTCTGGGTTACGCCCATCGGCCTGCTGCCGGAGCATCAAGGGCGGGGCTTGGGCAAAGAGGCCATGCGCGCTTTGGAGGCGCTCTACGCAAACGCCTCTATTTGGGAGCTTATGACGATTGCCGAAGAACCCAATCTGTGCCGTTTCTATGAGAAGCTGGGATATAGCCGCACAGGGAAGACGAGCGTTGTAAAGCCTGGAATGAATTTGGTGCATTACAGTAAGCACACTTGCAAATCAGCCAAAAAATCCATTTCAAAACATGAGAGGATGAAATCAAATGCAGATTTATGAAGAACTGGAAGCCCGGGGACTTATCGCGCAAGTTACAAATCGGGATGAGGTTCGGGACATTATCAACAACGGCAAAGCCGTGTTCTACATTGGCTACGACTGTACGGCCGATAGCTTGACAGCTGGGCATTTTATGACGCTGGTGCTAATGAAACGCTTGCAGATGGCAGGCAATCGTCCCATTGCCCTGATCGGGGGGGCCACTACCATGATCGGCGACCCTTCCGGCCGGACCGACATGCGCCCTATGCTTACCAGGGAGGACATCGATCATAATGCCGCCTGCTTCAAGAAGCAGATGGAGCGCTTTATCGAATTTGGCGAAGGAAAGGCTCAGATGGTCAACAATGCCGACTGGACATTGGAGCTGAATTATGTGGATCTACTACGGGAGGTAGGCGCTTGCTTTTCTGTCAACAATATGCTGCGGGCCGACTGTTACAAGCAGCGGATGGAGAAGGGCCTGTCCTTTTTGGAGTTCAACTATATGATTATGCAGTCCTATGATTTCTACCACCTCTTCCAGGCCTACGGCTGCAACATGCAGTGCGGCGGCAACGACCAATGGAGCAATATGCTGGGCGGTACGGAGCTGATCCGCCGCAAGCTGGGCAAGGACGCCCAAGTTTTGACCATCAACCTGCTGACGGATTCCCAAGGCAATAAGATGGGGAAAACCGCTGGCAATGCCGTGTGGCTGGATCCCGACAAGACTTCACCGTTCGACTTCTACCAGTATTGGCGGAACGTGGAGGACGCGGATGTCATCAAGTGCCTCCGCATGCTGACCTTTTTGCCTTTGGAGGAAATCGAAGAGATGTCCCACTGGGAGGGCAGCCAGCTGAACCGGGCCAAGGAGATTCTTGCCTATGAGCTGACGGAGATGGTGCACGGCGAGGAAGAGGCCAAAAAATCGCAGGACGGAGCCCGCTCACTCTTTGGATCTGGCGCGAACACTGCCAATATGCCTACCACGCAGCTTTTTGAAGAAGATCTGCAAGACGGGCAGATCAATATCCTGGAGCTTCTGGTCAAGACCGGTCTGGCATCCTCCAAGGGAGAAAGCCGCCGGCTGGTCCAGCAAGGCGGAGTGTCCGTCAATGATACAAAGATTTCGGATATTGGGACCAGCTTCTCGGCCGAACAAATAAAAGAAGGATTGGTCATTAAAAAAGGTAAAAAAGTTTTTCACAAAGCCGTACTGTAAGCTAGAAATACTTGGCAGCTTTGGACTCTGGACAAGCAGCACGCCTAGATAGAGCAAGCGCAGCCGAAGCACCCTCAGACGCTTTAACACTTGCCATACGCAAATCCTTTGTGTAATTGGTGCGTATGGGAAACTGGGAGGGTGCAGTGTTACAGCCAGCGCGCCAGAAAAACCCTCAAAGGGCAGGGCAAAAGAGGAAAAACGCAATTGTACTAAATGATTATTTTGTATAATTGAGGGGAGGTTTTATGCCAGATGAGCTTTTCAATCCGGGATGAAATGCCGGACATTGTTCAGCAATACGCCATGTACTTGCGAAATATCAAGGGACTCTCCGCAAAAACCGTAGACAGCTACTGCATGGACCTGCGTACTTTCTTTCGATTCTTGAAAATGAACCAGGGCCTGGTGCCTTCAGGAACGCCTCTGGAGGACGTAGTTGTGCGGGACGTGGATCTGGAATTCATCCGCAAGCTGGGCAGCTATGATGTCTTTGAGTTTATGAACTATATTGCGGATGAACGCAGCAATATGAGCACAACCCGCCAACGGAAGTCCTCGGCTTTGAAATCCTTTTTTCATTATCTGACCGTCCATGAGCACCTACTGGATGAAAACCCGACTGAGCTTCTGACGCCTCCAAAAGCTAAAAAATCCCTGCCTCACTATCTTTCTCTCGAACAAAGCATCGAACTGCTGAACGCAGTGGACGGCCCAGACATGGAGCGCGACCGGTGCATGCTCACCCTCTTCTTAAACTGCGGTATGCGCCTTTCCGAGTTAGTGGGGATCAACATCAGCGATGTGCTGCGAAACAACAACACCCTTCGCATTTTGGGAAAGGGAAACAAGGAACGGATCGTCTACTTAAACCAGGCCTGTCTGGAAGCCATTGACAGCTATTTGGCCGTCCGGCCCAAGGACGGCGTGGTCGATCGAAACGCCCTGTTTCTCAGCGCCCGAAAACAGCGGATCAGCCCTAAAACCGTGCAATATATTGTAAAAAAATATCTTAAGAAAATTGGGTTAGGCGGACCCGGTTATTCTGTGCACAAGCTGCGCCATACCGCCGCCACGCTGATGTACCGCTATGGCGATGTGGATATCCGAGTGCTTCAAGATATCCTGGGCCATGAAAATTTGGGCACCACGGAAATTTATACCCACACCTCCAGTTCGCAAATGGAAGAAGCGGTAAACTCTAATCCCCTGGCCAAAGTGAAGCCAAAACCAAAGCCCACTTCCGAAAACGGCGCGGACGAATGAAAATCAAAAAAAGACCGGAAAAGGCAGACAAGCCTTTCCGGTCTTTTCATTTTGTCATTCTTACTCTGCCTTCTCGTTATCTTTCAGCTGAGACTTTTTGACCAGTTTGCCGTTTACATAGACATAACGGTCTTCGCTTTCATCGGGCTCCTCGGGAATTTGGGCAAAGAGCCCAGAGAAGTCTTCTTCCTGAGAAGTGGAAGATTCCTCTGGCTCTTCTCCCGCCTTCATGCGGTTGTAAGGCTGAATTAGATAGCGGTCTATGATAGAATAGACAGTAAAATTGACCAGATAAGAAATGAAAGAGAACAGGATAAAGAAGAACAGGAACGCGTAAATGAATACTACGATATTGAGCGGCGGCAAAAAGAGGAAAAGCAGAAGCATTCCCGCGAAAATAGCGGTCAACAGGATATTCCTTCCAAAGCCCGCCAAAGTGAAGATAAAGGCATTCTTATAGGCATGGGTAAACTTTAGGTCAAAGGTAACGAACATGACGGGCAGATAATACTGAGCGAAAAGGAAAATCAACGAAAACAGTACGCAGAGCCATAATGGAACATAATAGAACCATTGAGAGGCAGCCATATTATAGTAATAAATAATCGAGAACATTAAAATGGTAAACACCAGGTAGCAAATCGCGCCGTTAAGCAAAAAGTATTTCCAATTGCCCTTCACCGCATCCCAGAAGTCCGACCAGACGAAAGCATGCTCTTCCCGGGCAAAGTTGCGGGTCACAATCGTTAACCCTGCCATGAAGGGCGAGAGCAGAATCAGGGGCAGCGGAGCCACAAAGGTGGCCCAGCCGTCTATGGTAATCGCCCCGCCGGAAAGAGAGATTCCAAAATGCGTAGGCCATAAATAGATGAGAAACATCAGGCCCGCCGCCACAAGCGTAGGCATGATAAAAATCAAATTTAACTGCACCAGCTTGGTAAACTTCCGGGCAAAGATCTCAAAAAAGCGAACCGGCGCAGCCTTGGGCGGCTCGTCCTTGCTAACCCCAGGGCCTGGTTTGTCATAATTCCCAAATAATCCCAAAAAAGCCAAAGTATCTACTCCTTTCACTTATGCCTTTCCAGCCCGCCTGCAGCGGGTCATTTTTTAGCTCTCCCCTGTTTTCCCATCAAAAAAGGTCAGCCCAGCTTCGCTTTTGGGTGGCAGTCCTGATAGACTTGCCGCACATGGTTGTCCAGCAGCTGCACATAAACCTGTGTGGAGGAAATATCCGCATGCCCCATCATGGTTTGAATGTCCTTGACGGAAGCGCCGTTTTCCAGCAAATGCAGTGCAAAGGAGTGGCGAATGGTGTGCGGGGTAATCTCTTTCGTAATGCCAGCCTCCGTGGCGTAGCTTTTAACAATTTTCCAGAATCCCTGCCGGGTCAGCCGCCCACCGTTCAGGTTGACAAACAGCGCGTCGCCCCCCTCCGGGCCGATGATCAGGCTGCGCATCCGGTAAATATAGTCGGACACCGCCACCACCGCCGAAGGATAGACCGGGATGGAACGGACCCCCTTATTTCCCCGGCAATATAGGACCCCGGAGCGCAGGTTGATGTCATTGACATTTAGGTTAATCAACTCCGAAGCCCGGATGCCTGTGGCATAGAGCAACTCCAGCATGGCTTTGTCCCGACAGCCTTTTGGCTCGGTGATGTCCGGCCTGGAAAGCAAAAGCTCAATCTCATCCCCCGCCAGAACTTGAGGCAGCTTCTTTTCAGCCTTATCGAGCTTGATGCCCTTGGCCGGATTTTGATCCAAAAGCCCCCGATAGATCAAAAATCTATAAAAACTGCGCACCGAAGCCAGATTTCGGGAGATGGTCGTGGGCGAACGGTTCAAGTCGTGCAGGCGGTCCACATATCCCTGAATGTCTCGCTCGTCCGCCTGAAGAGGCGTGACGTCCAACTCAGAGAGATAGCTGAGAAAATTTGCCGCGTCCCGAAGATAGGATTCCCGGGTGTTTGCAGAACTGGTCTTTTGTTTGGTGAGGTACTCACCGAACATGGCATAATAGTCATACATTACGGCTACCACCTTTCTTTAAAGAAATACCGCATATGCTTTGGCCAGCAAAGCGCCCGCCAAAGCTACAGCAACGCCAAAACAGGCGAATGCCAAAAAATCTCTGAAGTAACAAGAAAAATTCAGACTTTGCCGGCTTTTAGCAAGCCCGGCCAGAGCCAAACCGTTGGAAAACGCCAATGCTCGGGTGGAAAAAAACAGTAAGAGCAACGACGAGGCCGATGCGCTGGGAAGATAGCATAGGGCAGAACACCCTATCCCTCCCCCATCCAGCAAAAACCAAAGAGCGCCCAAGCCTACCGCCGCACCGCGAACCAGCAGGAATACCGGGATTCCCACCGCTCCGAAAGCGGTGACGCCAAACAGAAATAAAATGATAAGGCAGCTAAGCAAATTCAGTAAAACAGTAGAGAAGCAAGCTCCAAATCCTGCGGTGGGGGCAGGGATTCCCGAAAAAAACAATGGCACAGCGGAGTCGAGAGAAAAAAGCTGTAAAGTAACCGCCATTACAGGTCCGGCCGTGACGCCGGCAAGAAAGGCAACGGCCAGAGGCAGAAGCAAACGCCGGCTGGAAAAACGCTGTAAAAAGGTTGATGGAAACAAAGCCACATCATTTTTCATTTATAACCGTCCTTTCAAGCTGCCCGGGAAAAGCTCATCTTAGATGTAGCATACTTATGTGGAATTTGAGCAGGCTATTCGCTTTGCGCCAAGAAACGGAAAAAGGAACGGAATAATTATTCGTAACTGTGGTTTCGCTTTATTCATCCAAAGGGAAAAGGGACCTTATTTGCCGTGTCGAAGTGAATTTCTCACAGACTGTCCACCCTATGACAAGAGCGTATCAAAATGTGGGGTTCAGAGGAATTTCCTTGAGTATATCTAGCAAATGTGGAAAACAAATCTTGAGTTTTCGACCGCCACAGCTTTTGCTTGTGGAAAACCATGCCGGGCGCATCCTCATGCCGAAACGGCACAAGCCTCTATGCCTACTACTATAATACATTCCGCGCCATTTTGCAAGGGGCGGATGGTATATTTTTGCAAATTTGTAAGATAGCACAGAAATTACGTAAACTATGTTATGTCTACTAATGTATATTTGCCCACCTGCGGCCCTCTGGTTTGCGTGCATAAAAATACACTAGCGTGCAAGAAGCCAATTTTGCACGGTTCTTGCTCAAGGCATGGGGCGATCTCAACGGAAAAATCGAGTTCCTTCACAAGTTTTCCACTTCTACCAAGATTATGCATCTTTCCGGCAAGGCGGATCGCCTTACAAGTTGCTTGTAAACCCCACCGACTTGTCATGGCACAATGCACAAAGCCCGTGCATCTGGTGTTTTTTCTCTTCCTCTCCCCTCCACCATCCGGCGAACAACAAAAGGAAAAGCTTGACACCCAATAGATGCCAAGCTTTTCTTTATTGAAGGGCTTCGCTTTAATTATACTAAATGTATCTTTTCTCCCATTACCATCCAAAATCCTCGCCGTATACTTCCCCGTCCAAATAATAGGTCGTCGGCGTTTCGCCATAATACTTTAGGTACATGTCCCAGTCTAAGTCACGGTTCGGTGCGTATACGCCTTCAATCTCTGGATCGCATAACAGAATCTCTCCATCAATTTCAATTTGTACCCAGCCATGCGTGGTCCATTCCTGAAAGCTATTGCAAAAATCACCAGATACCCCCCATGCATGATAGCCCAGCTTTCGGGCGAGTACGGTGAAAAGTCCCGCATAGCTATAACAGTTGCCTTTCCCCCGCTCCAGCATTTCCCAGGCAAACTCTGCCTCCCAGTCCGTCTGACCCGTCTCCACCATACCGGCTGGCACATAATCGAAGCTGTTGCAGGTATAATTATAGAGAAGACGCAGATTAAGGGATAGTGGCCATCTTTCCACGGCTTTTGCTTGGACTAGCTGGGTCAACCGCTCATCCAGCTCCGGAAAGCCTGTGGTATAGCGCCCGTTTTCGTCAAAGTCCAGAAGCCCCACCCGCGTGTTTCGGGCATAGCAGCCGTTTTCCTGCACGCAGTAAAGTTCGCCGTTAATCAGATAACATCCGGGGGCCCGGGAGGCCTCGCTGGTGTGGTATGTAAGCCAACGTCCTTTTTCCGTGTGCTCATGAGGCAGAGCCGCTTCCATAATGTCGCTATAGCCCCAGTGGTTAGGCGGCAGATCGGTGAACAGCATAACATGGCGGGCATTCTCTAAGGTGGCCCGGTCAGGTTCCCGGCCCAGAGCCCGGTTGACGATTACCGCGGCTTCCGCACGCGTTAATGGTTCGTCTGGGCGGAATAGCCCCTCTTGGAACCACCCCAGCGCGGCGCCCGCCTCAATCGCGGCATAGGCCCAATGGTCCTGCGGCACGTCCGAGAAAGGCATGCCCCCTGTCTCCTCGGGGAAAAATTGCGCCAGCAGCCATGTGAACTCGCTGCGGGTAACGGAGAACTCCCCGGCAAACTGTGTGCCCAAAGGCTCTAAAGCGCCCAACTCCCCCAGCGCTTCTGCTGCCTCTTTGTACCAGGCGTTTTCCGGAATATCCAAAAACCGGACCTTCTCCATTGGCTGGGGCTTTTCTCCCAGCAAGGCGTACAAGATACTTGCCGCCTCCCCACGGGTCAGGTTTTCGTCAGGGCGGGCTTGATCTTGGCTTGCGGGAAAGTACAGCGCATGGGCCGGGTCGCTCAAAAGACCGGCCAGGGGACTCTCCGGCTGGTCCGGCGGCACATACCGCTCAAATTGGAGAAGCGGGCCGGATTCCGTCACCGGCTCCGTATTGTGGCTACAAGAAACAAAAGTCAAGCAGAGCAGCAGTAGAACCATAATTTTGGAAGCTTTCTCCACTGGATACCCCTCCGTGTTTCAAAGATTCCTCTTTTGATGCAGAATATCACATGCTTTAATTCACAGCGTCCACAGCCCAAAGGGCCCGTCCCACCATGTATACGAATATAAGCATAGCATATAATGTCGGGAAATGTCAATTCTTGTCTTTTTTTGCGGAGCGGGTAAATGCGTAGAAAAAAAGGTCCCGGTTTGTGCACCGGCAAAAGTTATGTTTTTCTCGCCTACTTCCTCAATAGCAACACATTTTGAACGCTCCCAAACCATGGCGCGGCTTTCAAATATCTATTCTATGCAAAAATATCGCTCCTTATGAAGCTTTCCGGCGCTTCATAAGGAGCGAATGCGGTTTACGAAAGAGGCAGGATTCCCCCCACGTCCAACAGTTGTCCCGAAAGCAGCTCAACGGTCTCAATTCCCCGCTCATTGAGAAAGCCGAGAATGGAGCGGCTCTCTGGATGGCTCTCCACCCGGCCCGCAAACGCCATCACATTTGGGGCAAGCAGGCCGCAGCATCCGCCGAAAAAACCGTAGGCGTAGCCTGGCAGGGCCACGGCTCCGGGCCTCAGCTTTCGAACGGTTATGCCGGCCCGCACTAAGGTGGAAGCCACGCCGGCGTCCTCCGTCATCACACTGTAGGCGTCTGCCAGAGCTGCGGAGCAGGCCGCATAGCCCTGCCGCACGGGGATCCAGCGCAAGCCTAACCCTTCCACTGCCTGCATGATTGCGGGGTCCGCTGTTTTGGGGTTTCCCATGGCCCAAGCGCCGCTGGTCAAGACATTACATAGAACGTCATGCGGATAGACGGGCTCAGGCGCCCGCCGGGTTTCCCAGCAGGCAATTCCCAGAGCGCTCAGCCGGTTCAGCAGAGGGTTGTCCCGGCCTATGGCCAGCGTTCCGTTCAGCACGCAGGCCTGCATGTCCGGGTGCCAGCGGACCGGACCGGGAAGCCGGGGGTCAGGCTCTGTTGCGACCGCCTCGATGCCCAATTCTACCAAGCTTCGCGCCAGCTCTGGGTATTCGCCCGAGACCAGGACCCGCTGGACCGGCCGCTCTGGCAGGCGGCTGGGCAGGCTCATATCGCCGCCTCAAAGGCTTGGCGCAGATTCCGCGCACCGATGACCTCCATTCCCTCAAAGCTCTTTCCGTTTAAGCTTTTCAGGCCATGGTAGGGCAGGATGCACCGGCGGAAGCCCAGCCGCGCCGCTTCCGTAATGCGCAGGTCGCTGCGGCTGATGCTCCGCAGTTCCCCGGTCAAGCCAATCTCTCCGAACACCACCGTATCTTCGCGGATGGGCGCGTCCTTTAGGCTGGAAATCAGCGCCATGGCCACGGCCAAGTCCACTGCGGGTTCGTCTAAGCGCAGACCCCCTACCACATTAATGTATGTATCCAAATTAGAAAAATAGTACCCCGCTCGTTTTTCCAGCACGGCCAGAATCAGCGCCATCCGGTTATAGTCGAAGCCGGTAGCCATGCGGCGGGGCGTACCAAAGCCGGAAGTGGTGGCAAGTCCTTGAATTTCCGCCAGCAAAGGCCGGGAGCCCTCCATTACCGCTGTAACACAGCTGCCCGATACATCCTTCGGCCTTCCGGACAGCATGGCCAAGGAGGGGTTCTCCACCTGCTTTAAGCCGTTGTCCCCCATGTCGAACACACCGATTTCATTGGTGGAGCCATAACGGTTCTTGACCGCCCGAAGAATCCGGTAGGTCATCTGCCGGTCGCCCTCAAACAAAAGCACCGCGTCTACAATGTGTTCCAGGACTTTGGGCCCGGCAATGGCCCCGTCCTTGTTTACATGGCCCACCACCAAGATGGGGACGTCCAGCGCCTTAGCGCAGCGCATCATGGTGTTGGTGCACTCCCGCACCTGGGTGACGCTGCCCGGCGAGGAGGTCAGCTCCGTGTGGTTCATGGTCTGGATGGAGTCGATCATCACCAGGTCCGGCGCCTCGCTGCGAATCTGCTCCACCACATATTGCACATCTGTCTCTGTGAGGATTTTTAGGTTAGGGCTCTGCACGCCCAGCCGGGAGGCCCGCAGCTTGATCTGCCGGGCGGACTCTTCGCCGGAAACATATAGAATCCGCAGCTCCCGGCCTAAAAACTCGCAGATCTGCAATAAAATCGTGGATTTGCCGATTCCAGGATCCCCGCTGATCAAAACCAGGGAACCTTTTACGATGCCGCCCCCCAATACCCGGTCCAGCTCGGAAAGGCCGGTACGGTAGCGGTGCTCCTCGGTGGTGCTGATATCCCGGATGGGCGTGGGGCGGGAGATATTTCCCACGCTCCGGGCTACTGCGGTACGCTGGGGCGAAGCCGGTTCCTTTGCCATCTCCAGCAGGGTGTTCCACTCCCCGCATTCGGGGCATTTGCCGGTCCATTTAGGGGATTCGTAGCCACATTGCGTACACTGATAGACAATTTTCGTTTTTGCAGCCATAGCAGCTCCTTTAAAGTCAGAAAGATGAATGGTATTCTTGCGCTTGACAGCGCCGTGAACAGAGTGTATAATTATACATAATCTTGAAAAAATATCTATTCAAAGGAGGAAAGCTTGTGGTATTCCATTCCATCACTCCGAAAGACTTCCCTGCCCTTTGCCAGCTTTGGGAAGCCTGTCCAGGCGTCGGCCTAAACGAGTGGGACGACTCTCCCACAGGGCTTTAGGCATTCTTAGAGCGCAATCCCAGCACCTGTTTTGCCGCTTGGGAGGGTCAAGAGCTCGTTGCCTCCATTCTGGCGGGACACGATGGGCGCAGAGGCCATATCTACCATCTAGCTGTAGCAAAATCCTACCGCCGCCAGGGCATTGCCAGCCGGCTAGTGGATCTTTCCTTACAGGCGTTTAGGCGGGAAGGGATTCGAAAGACCGCGCTGGTAGTGTTTCGAACAAATAGAGAAGGCAATGAATTTTGGGAGAAGCAGGGTTTCTCTTTGCGCGAGGACCTTTCCTATCGAGACAAACGAACTGAATGATTATGCAAAGTCAAAGGGACGCAAAAGCGCCCCTTTCCTGTGACCAAGTCTATAAGCCGAGTTCTGTCTTGAGCAGTCATCTATCTTGGCCTGCCGTTGCCGGCAGGCTCACGCCACCTCCTCGGGACGCGCGGGCCGCGCCTGCAGACTGAACTGCCGTCCCTCCACGGTGTTGCTCCGGATAGGGTTTACAGGGCCGCATGGTCTCCCATGCGCCGGTGAGCTCTTACCTCGCCTTTCCACCCTTGCCACAAGATTTGCCTGACGGCAAAGCTTGGGCGGTATCTCTCTGTTGCACTATCCCTAGGGTCACCCCCGGCGGCGGTTAGCCGTTATCCTTGCCCTGGGGAGCTCGGACTTTCCTCAGACGCGCGCTTTCGCCTCGCGCCCGCAACTGCCCGGCTTGCTCACCTCTCTATTGTATCGGAAGTACCCGGCCAGTGTCAATAGTTTTTTTCAGAAAGCATCCGGTTCTTTTCATCCCAAAGCTTTTGAGACAGGTCCACGTAGTAGCTGTGGGGATTCTCAAACCGGGTTACTTCCTCCCACAAAGAGTCCACTTGCGCGGCGCAGTAGGCCTTAATAGCCTTGAGGGCCCGCGGGGTATAGACGCATTCCCCGTCTTTAAAAATTTGGGTGAGCAGAGGCACCGCGTGGAAATTTTCCACCGTCTTGCGTTTCCAGGTGTGGTCCGGGTCAAAGAGCACATAGGGCTTTTCCTCGTCAATGACCTCGTCGTGCAGGGTCACCACGTCGGCGATGGCCTTGTCGGTCTCCTTGTCGAACAGCCGCCAGACGCTCTTGAAGCCCGGCGTGGTGATCTTCGCCACATTCTCGCTGATCTTAATTTTGGGGGTCACGCTGCCGTCCGGATTCTCCACGCCCACCAGCTTGTAAACGCCGCCGAATACCGGCTCGGAGGAGGACGTGATCAGCCTCTCGCCCACGCCGAAGGAATCCACCTTGGCCCCTTGGGCCAGCATGTCGCGGATAATGTACTCGTCCAGGGAATTGGAAGCGCAGATGGGGCAGTCTTCAAAGCCCGCGTCGTCCAACAGCTTCCGAGCCTTGCGGGAAAGGTAGGTAATGTCGCCGCTGTCAATGCGGATGCCGGCGGGCCGGTAACCCTGGGGCGCCAGCACCTCGTTAAACACCCGGATGGCGTTGGGCACGCCGGACTTCAGCACGTTGTAAGTGTCTACCAGCAGCACGCAGTTGCTTGGATAAGCCTGGGCATAGGCCTTGAAAGCCTCATACTCGCTGTCGAAAAGCTGTACCCAGCTGTGGGCCATGGTTCCCAGCGCAGGCACGCCGAAAAGCTGATCGCTTACCGTGCACGCGGTTCCGGCACAGCCGCCGATGTAGGCGGCGCGTGCTCCATACACCGCGCCGTCAAACCCCTGCGCCCGGCGGGATCCAAACTCCATGACCGCCCGCCCTTGGGCCGCCCGGACGATCCGGTTGGATTTGGTAGCGATCAGGCTCTGGTGGTTGACGCACAACAGCACCATGGTCTCCACAAACTGCGCCTGAATGGCCGGCCCCCGCACCGTGACAATGGGCTCCCCCGGAAAAATGGGAGTTCCCTCCGGCACTGCCCACACATCGCAGGAAAAACGAAAATTCCGAAGATAATCCAAAAATTCCGGACTGAAAATGTTCCGCCTGCCCAGATACTGGATGTCCTCCTCCGTAAAGCGGAGGCCCTTCATGTATTCCACCAGCTGTTCGACTCCCGCCATAATGGCGAAGCCGCCTTGGTCCGGCACCTTGCGGAAAAACATGTCAAAATAACAGACGGTATCCCGAAAGCCGCCTAAAAAGTACCCGTTGGCCATGGTCAGCTCATAAAAGTCCGTCAGCATTGTCAGTTCACGTTCAGAAAAATTCCTGCTCATATCCGCAGTCCCCTTTTTGGTTTCTCATATGCGGCCCGCCGTGCGTGCCTCAGACTTGCCACTGAAAAAGCGTGGTCAGTCCCGGCAGGCCCTAAAAGTTATTATATCAAAAAGGTTGGCAAAAGTACAGGGAAAAATTCTGTTTTAGAGCCTGTGCCAAGGTTTTTGCAGAAACGACTTGCTTTTTAACGGATATTACAGTATAATAATATGTCAAGACTACCATATTTGTTTTGTACTGGGAAAAGCATCACGAGGGGATGTAGCATATGAGGCTGCGCGGCCAGTCATTAGGGGTGAAGAATTTGATTGGAGCCCGTGTAGAATTTGCCCGAAAAAACTTAAATATGAAGCAAAAGGAGCTTCTGGCGCAGTTACAGGTGCGGGGCGTGGATCTGACCGCTTCTGCTCTCTCAAAGCTGGAGGGGCAGCTGCGGTATGCTACTGACATTGAACTTTTAGCTTTATCGGATATCTTGAACGTGTCGGTCATGTGGCTTCTAACGGGTGAAGAGAGCGAATAGCCGCCAGAGGTTCCGCATATTCCTTATAAACCCGCATCGGGCCTTTCGATTGCCCCGCCGCGTATATTCAAGCCCCCACCCTGCCATAGTAAAACTGTGGCGCGCGGGGGCTGCCCTTTTGGGAGTGAATCTTTCTCACCGCCACCGGGAGGTTCCATGTTTCAAATGGATGAGCTTAAGCGCCTGTCGCCCTTGGGGATCTTTTGGGGCGGTTATACCCTGCTCTTTCTATTGTGGCGCGCCAGCTTTCTTTACACGCTCCCTTTCCAGCTGGGATTTCTGGTGGCAGTCCTTTTACAGCCGGGAGTGGGATATTTACAAAAAAGATTTCATGCCCGCCGCGGCCCCGCTTCCGGCATGCTGGCAGTTCTCGCTCTGGGAATGCTGCTTTTGCCCCTATGCCTGCTGGTCTATTTTTCCATCCGGGAGCTGACCTTGTTCCTGATCCGTGCGGCCGAAGGCGGTTTTCCTGAATTCTCCCCACCCGTGCGGGCTTTCTTTCAGCGTGTAGGCGATGCATTCCATAAACTGGACTGGGACCTGCTGCAGCGCAGCCAACAGGAGTGGATGAGCCTGCTGCAAAACAGCATGGAGACCGTCACGGCGGTCTTGTCCGGCCTAATGAGGCTGCTCTCCTCCCTGCCTGTCCTGGCTGCGCTGCTTTTGGCCACGGCCTTTGCCTCCTATTTCTTTACCCGGGACTTTCCCAAAATCAAACAATGGGTCCGGGGGCTGCTCAGCCTCAAGACCCGGAAGGTCCTCCGCGCCGCAAAAACTGGCAGCTCCGGCACCGGGCGGCGGTATCTTCTCTCCTATGTGCTGCTCTATTTTATCAGCTTTTGTGAGGCGTTTGTCATCCTTTCCGTGGTGGGAATCCCCTATCCCTTCCTCACCGCCCTGCTCACCTGCGCGGCGGACGTTCTGCCCGTATTCGGCCCTGGTTTGGTGTTCGTTCCCGTTGCGGTGTATCAGCTTCTTACCGGAGCCTATGCCAAAGCGGCCGGTATTCTCATTGGCTGGGCGATCATGTCCCTGCTCCGGCAGCTGGTGGAGCCAAAGCTAGTGGCCTCTACTACAAGGATTCATCCCTTGGCCATGATGGCGGGAGTATACTTTTCCTTCGCGGCAGGGGATCTTTGGGTGCTGTTCTACGTGATGGGGCTCTGCATAAGCTACTCCGCCCTGCGAAGCACGGGAGCCCTTCCGCCCCTGCTCAAACCAAAAGAACCGCCCTCGGAGAAACCCTCCGAAGGCGGTTGAGAGCCGTTTATTGCCGTCCCATAGTCAGGACCATAACAGCTTTTTGGGCATGGAGCCGGTTCTCGGCCTCCTCAAAAATGTACTTGGCATTGGACTCGAAGACCTCTTCGCTGATCTCCTCGCCCCGGTGGGCCGGCAGGCAGTGCTGGACCATGGCGTCTGGCTTGGCCTGAGCCATCAACGCGGCGTCTACGCAATAGCCCCGGAAAGCGGCTTCCCGCTTGGCCCGCTCCTCCTCCTGGCCCATGGAGGTCCACACGTCCGTAATGACCACGTCCGCGTTCTTTGCAGCCTCCATCGGCGAATCCGTCAGCTGGAAGCCGGCGTAGCTTCCGGCGAAATCCAGAATTTCCTGGGGCGGACGGTAGCCCTCCGGGCAGGCCACAGACACGTTCATGCCCACTTTCAGACCACCCACAATCAAGGAATTCATCATGTTGTTGCCATCGCCGATGAAGCACAGCTTCAGGCCCTCCAGAGCGCCCTTGTACTCCCGGATGGTCATCAGATCCGCCAACACCTGGCAGGGGTGGCAGAAGTCGGTAAGGCCGTTGATGACCGGCACGCTGCCATATTGAGCCAGGGCCTCCACCTCGGCCTGCTCAAAGGTGCGGATCATAATTCCGTCCACATAGCGGGACAGCACCCGGGCCGTGTCCTGCACCGGCTCGCCCCGGCCAATCTGAGAGCCCTGAGCCCCCAGCACCACCGCGTAGCCGCCCAGCTGGTTAATGCCCACCTCAAAGGATACACGGGTCCGAGTGGAGGATTTTTCAAAAATCATGCCCAGGCACTTGCCCTTTAGGTGGTGGTGCTCAATCCCGTGCTTGGTCTCATATTTCAGTTGGTCCGCCAGGTTCAGAGTCTCAATGATCTCCTCCCCGCTCATATCCAGCAATTTCAAAAGATGATTCATGATGATTATCCTTCCTTATAGAGTTTCTAGCACATGGGCAAAGATGGACAGGCCCCGGTCCATCTCTTCCTGCGTAATGGTCAGCGGAGGCAAAAAACGGATCAGCTCCTTGGCCGTCAGCACCAGAAGCCCCGCCTCGGCGCACTGGATCAACACATCGTGGGCGCCGCCGGAACGCAGCTGAATGCCCAGCATCATGCCCCGGCCCCGGACAAACTCCACCTGGGGCAGGGCTTTCAGCTTTTCAGTCAGATACTGTCCCTTTTCCCGGACTTCGGCCAGGAATTCCGGCTCCCGCACCCGCCGGACCACTTCTCTGGCTCCGGCGCAGACCACCGGATTGCCCCCAAAGGTGGAGCCCTGCTGGCCTGGTTTAAAAATATTCCGCAGCTTCTCCCCCACCAGGCAGGCCCCGATGGGCAGCCCCCCGGCCAGCCCTTTGGCAGAGGTGGCCACGTCCGGCACAATGCCATAGCCCTGGTAGCTGTAAAAATACCCGGTACGGCCCACGCCGGTCTGGACCTCGTCCATCATCAGCAGCACGTCCCGTTCGTCGCAGAGCTTCCGCAGGCCGCGCACAAAGCCCTCGTCCATGGGCACCACGCCGCCTTCGCCCTGCACCCCCTCAATCAGCACAGCGCATACGCTCCCGTCCAACAGCTGAGCAAGCCCCTCTAAATCGCCGGCGGGCGCATACAGGAATCCCTCCGTAAGGGGCAGAAAGTCCTTGTGGAACCCTTCCTGGCCGGTCGCGGCCAGAGTGGTCAAGGTGCGCCCATGAAAGGAATTTACCAGCGTGACGATTTTGTGCGCGTTCCGCTTTTCCCCATACTTCCTGGCTATTTTAACGGCGCACTCATTGGCCTCGGCCCCGGAATTGCAGAAAAAGGCCTGGGCCATTCCAGAGGCCTGGCACAGCTCCTCCGCCAGCGCGGTATTCTGGGGGGAATAGTAGTAATTGCAGAGATGCTGGATTTCCCCGGCCTGTCCGGCCACAGCCGCCGCCCACTGGGGGTCGCTGTAGCCCAGGCAGTTTACGCCGATGCCGGAGGTAAAGTCAATGTACTCCTTCCCCTGCGCGTCCCACGCCCGAGCGTTCCGCCCTTTTACCAGCGCCACGTCTACCCTTCCATAGGTATGCATGATGTACTGCTGATCCTGGTCCTTTATCTCTTGAAAGGTCACAAAGAATCTCTCCCTTCGCCTTCCGGCTTAATAAAACATGGTGCCAATGCCCTGGTCCGTGAAAAGCTCCACCAAAATGGAATGCTGAATGCGGCCGTCAATAATATGGGCCCGGCCAACGCCCCGGCGCACCGCGTCCACGCAGCAGTCGATCTTGGGAATCATCCCGCCGCTGATGACACCCTCTTTTTTTAGGCGACGCACATCGCTCACATTGACGACGGGAATAATGGTGGAGGGGTCTGCCACGTCTCGGAGAAGCCCCCGCACGTCCGTCATAAGGATCAGCTTCATGGCACCCAGCTCAGCGGCAATACGGGCGGCGGCCACATCGGCGTTGATGTTATAAACCTCGCCATGATACCCGGCGGCTACGGTGGAAACAATGGGAATATACCCGTTTTTCACAGAGCTGTGGATGATCTCCACATTGACCTCCCGAATCTCTCCCACGAATCCCAGGTCCCCTTCCAGCTTGTCCGCTTTCAGCAGAGAGCCGTCCAGCCCGCACAGGCCAATGGCTTTCCCGCCCGCATCCTCCAAAAGCTGAACCAAGTCCTTATTGACCTTTCCCGCCAGCACCTGCTGGACGATATCCATGGTCTCCTGGTCCGTGTACCGCAGGCCGCCGATAAACTTGCTCTCTTTGCCGATCTTTTTCAGCATAGCGTTGATCTCCGGCCCGCCCCCATGGACTACCACCACATTCACGCCCACCAGCTGCATCAAGACGATGTCGCTCATCACAGCGGCTTTCAGTTCCTCGTCCAACATAGCGTTTCCGCCATACTTGACCACCACTGTGGCCCCGGCGTACTTTTTGATGTATGGCAGGGCCTGCACCAAAATATTGGCCCGCTCACTGTTTGATACCTGCATGTTCCACACCCTTCCTCTCATAGCCAAGCCAGCGCAAACAGGACCACGGTTAGCATATAAAGCGCCGCAATCAACAGATTGGCGGCAATGCCGCCCAGAAGCAGCCTGCGCCAGAGCCTGCCGGTCCTCCGCCGGGTAATGAAATGGCAAAGAACGCCTGCCAAAAGCAGCAGAGCCGTCACAATTGGAAAAAAGCCATATAGAAACAGCATGCCCATGGCGGCCACCAGCACCGTGAGCACAGCCACAAAGTTGGCATAAAGCAGAACCGCCGCCGCTGCCGCTGGAATGTCCCACCGGCTTTGAAGCCCAAAAGGCTTTTTCCCCATAGAGACCTCCTTAGGTCCGGTAATCGGCATTGATCTTTACATAGTCATAGGTCAAGTCGCAGCCATAGGCCTCCGCGCAGGCCGCTCCCATATGCAGGTCAATGAGGGTGGTGATTTCCTCCGCGCCCAACACCTGCAAGGCCAGCTCTTCCGAAAAGGCGATTCCATATCCAGCCTGCACCACCTGGACCCGCCCTTTTTCCGAAAGGAAGCTTATATCGACCTTGTCTACTTCAATGTCCGCCCCGGCATAGCCCAAAGCGCACATGGCCCGGCCTCCGGCGTTGGCGTCGGAGCCAAACATCGCGGCCTTTACTAGGTTGGAGCTGATCACCGACTTGGCTACCACCCGGGCGGCGTCCAGATCCGGTGCGCCCTCCACCCGGCAGACATGCAATTTGCTGGCGCCTTCCCCGTCCCGAGCCATCATCTTAGCCAGCTTCCGGCTTACCGCTTCCAGCGAGGCCACAAAAGCTTCAAAGTCTTCCCCCTCCTGCTCGATAACCGGATTCTCAGCCGCGCCGTTAGCCAGAACCAGGAAGGTGTCATTGGTGGAAGTGTCTCCGTCCACGCTGATCATATTAAAAGTAGCGTCCGCCGCCCGCTTGACCGCTTTTTGCAGCATTTCCGAAGAGATGGCACAGTCAGTGGTGACAAAGCACAGCATGGTAGCCATGTTGGGATGGATCATTCCGCTGCCCTTGGAAATGCCGCCGGTTCGAATCTCCGCGCCGTCTAACATAAACCGCGCCGCCGCCTCCTTGGGGAAGGTGTCGGTCGTCATAATGGCGGAAGCCGCGGCCAATGAGCCATTGGGGCTCAGAGCGTCCTTCAAAGCCTGCGCGGAGTTCCGGATCGGTTCAATGGGCAGGGAGGGTCCGATAACCCCAGTGGAGGCCACAACAATATCCTCGGGGGAAAGGTCGAAGAGGCTGGCGGCAACTTGGCACATCTCCTCCGCCTTCTCCATTCCGTCCGGCGCGCAGGTGTTGGCAATGCCGGAATTGCAGATAACCGCCCGGGCCGTGCCATCGGCAATATGGCTTTTCGTGACCGCGATGGGCGCGCCTTTCACTAAATTCTTGGTGTAAACGCCAGCGGCTTTACACTCCCTCTCGCTGTAGATGAAAGCCAGATCGGGCTTTGTTTTATTCTTCCGGATGCCGCAGTGAATTCCGCTGGCCAAAAAGCCCTTTGCGGCTGTCACGCCGCCGTCAATAAATTCCATGTCTCATTCTCCTGTATGGTTATTTCTCGCACAGAAATCGATCTCCCTTAAAAGGCCGGAGGCGTTAAGCGGAGCCCAGAGGTCTCTTCCAGGCCAAAGGCCAGGTTCATATTCTGGACCGCTTGCCCCGCCGCGCCTTTGACCATGTTGTCTATGGCGGAAACAGCAATAAACGTATGAGTCCGCGGATCAAGGAAGAAAGATATGTCGCAATAATTTGTAAAGCGAACATTCTTTATATTGGCGCATTGACCTCTGGGCAGCAGCCGCAGAAAGTACTCCCCGTCATACATGGCGTGGTACGCCTCCCAAAGGGCTTCTTCCGTGGCGTTTGGGGACAGTCTGGCGTAGCAAGTCGCTAAAATACCCCGGTTGATGGGCAGAAGATGGGGCACAAAGGTAACTCGAACATCCTTCCCAGCCAGGGCGGAAAGCGTCTGTTCCATCTCAGGCGTATGCCTGTGACTAGCCACTTTGTATGCTGAAAAACTTTCGTTTAGCTCCGGATAATGGTTGCTTTGGGCCGGCTTCCGTCCGGCTCCTGTCACACCGGATTTGCAGTCCGCAACAATGCCCTCCGGTTCGATCAGCCCCGCTTTCAGCGCCGGGGCCAGGGCCAAAGGTACCGCCGTAGTGTAGCAGCCCGGGTTGGCAATCAGCTTTTTCCCTTTGATCTTCTCCCGGAAAAGCTCTGGAAGGCCATACACCGCCTGATGGTGCAGCTCCTTATCCTGGAAGGTTCCGCCGTACCATTGTGTGTAAAGCTCTTCGCTTTCCAGGCGGAAATCCGCCCCCATATCAATAAAAACCTTTCCTTTTTCCATGCACTGAGCCGCCAGGTCCTGAGAGAGTCCATGCGGCAGCGCGGCAAAGACCACGTCGGACTTGTCCACAACCGCTTCCTGTTCCACGCAGACCATATCGCAGATCTGGTAGTAAGCTGGGTAGACCTCTGACAGGGCCATCCCTTGAAAGCTGACCGAACTGACCGCCGCCAGCTCCGCCTGCGGATGGGCCAAAATCAGCCGGCAGATCTCCGCCCCGGCATAGCCTGTGGCGCCAACTACCCCAACCTGAATCTTCTTCATTGTAACACTCCTTCCCACCCAAAAAATCAGAACGCGCTTTTTTCAACCATTACCGGTATTCTTTCAACAATTTCAACACCCTCTGGGCCTGTGCCCTGACGTTTTCTGGCGCGGGCCCGCCCAACACCTTGCGGTCGCCCACCGTCTTTTCCAAGGAAATGGCCTCAAAAACGCCTTGGTCAAAGCTCGCGCAAACCGCCTGATACTCTTCTAATGGCAGCTCCTCCAAGGTCAGGCCCCGGTCAATACAAAGCGCTACCAGTTCGCCCGTGATTTTGTAGGCGTCCCGGAAAGGCATTCCCTTTACAGAAACCAGCCAGTCCGCACAGTCCGTTGCATTGATAAAGCCCTTTGCGGCCGCTGCCCGCATGTTTCCTTCCAGTACCCGCATGGTCTCCAGCATAGGCGTCAAGGGCGTGAGGCACAGCTTCAAGGTGTCCACCGCGTCAAAGACCGCTTCTTTGTCCTCCTGCATGTCCTTGTTATAGGCCAAGGGCAGCCCCTTCATCATGGTCAGCAGACTCATCAAGTCGCCAAAGACCCGCCCGGACTTCCCTCGGATCAGCTCCGCCAGGTCCGGGTTTTTCTTTTGGGGCATGATGCTGGAGCCTGTGCAGAACGCATCGTCCAACTCAATGAATTTGAATTCCCAGGAGCACCAAAGCACCAACTCCTCACACAGCCGGGACAGATGGACCATCGCCAGGGAAACCGCAAAGGCGATCTCCGCGCAAAAGTCCCGGTCCGATACCCCGTCCAAGCTGTTCTGCGTGGGCTCTGTAAAGCCCAAAAGCTTTGCGGTTAATGCCCGGTCCAACGGATAAGTGGTGCCGGCTAGGGCCCCGCTGCCCAGCGGGCACTGGTCCATGCGCTGTAAGGCGTCGTCAAAACGGGACAAGTCCCGCAAAAGCATCTCGGCATAGGCCAAAAGATGGTGCCCGAAGGTCACGGGCTGCGCCCGCTGCATGTGGGTATAGCCCGGCATCACGGCGGCGCAATACTGCTCCGCCTTTTGGGCCAGCACCTGAATCAGTCCAGCCAGCTGTTTTTTCAGCCCCCGGCAGTCCTCCCGCAGGGTCAGCCGAACATCCAACGCGACTTGGTCGTTGCGGCTGCGGCCGGTGTGCAGGCGTTTCCCCGCATCCCCCAGCCGGGCGGTGAGCTCCTGCTCCACAAAGGTATGGATGTCCTCCGCGTCAGGGTCAATGGCCAGGACGCCGGTATCAATATCCTCCCGGATCTTCCCTAACTCCACGCAGATGCGCATACTCTCCGCTTCATCAATAATGCCCTGCCGCCCCAGCATGGTGGCGTGGGCGATGCTGCCCTCGATGTCCTGCCGGAACATCCGGCTGTCAAAGGCGATGCTGGAATTGAAATCATTGGTCTTTGGATCCGCTTCCTTTTTAAAGCGGCCTTTCCATAGTTTCACGGTTCATCCTCCCCTGTTAGAAAATCAAGCGCCGGACTGCCGCCGTTTCCCGTAAACCGCAGGAAAGCCTCGCGGTAGCCCCTCATATGGTCCGTCAGGGAAGGCGCGAACGCCCCCTCTTTTGCCATGGCGGCAAACTCGTCGAAGTCCACCCATTTTGCATCGCAGGTCTCGCCCTTTTGAAAGCGCACCTGGGCCAAGTCCACATCCATGCGGACTCCAAAGTCCCGGCCCAGATAGGGCCAGGTGCGGGACGCCCCCAGCAGGACGGCCTGATCTTCCCTTACGGAAAGCCCGGTCTCCTCGAAAAGCTCCCGAATCGCCGCGTGAATGGGGGGCTCCCCCGCCTGCACATGGCCGGCGGGGTTCTCCCACTTTCCTGGGGCGTATTTTTTCTCCATGCTGCGGCGGGTGAGGAAGATTCTGCCGCCTCTATCCACAATCCACATGCCCACCGCCATCTTATACTCTTCTGGGCCCAGGGGCTCAGAGCGGTCCTGAACCTTTCCGGTGGGTACGCCGTCCTTGTTATAAATGTCGATTCGCTCCATCTTACTTGTCATAGGTCAGGCCCTTTTTCGCCTGCACCTTAATGGGCAGTCCGAACAAGTTGATGAACCCGGCGGAGTCCGCCTGGTTGTACACCTCGTCCTCGTCAAAGGTGGCGATATCCTCGTCATACAGAGAATAGGGCGAGGTTACCCCAGCGTCAATGATGTTGCCCTTATAGAGCTTCAGCTTCACATCGCCGGTGACGGTCTCCTGGGTGGAGTCCACAAAGGCGGACAGCGCTTGGCGCAAAGGCGTGTACCACTGGCCGTTGTATACCAGGTCGGCAAACTTCAAGGCTACCTGCTGCTTGTAGTGGAAGGTCTCCTTATCCAGGCACAGCTCCTCCAGCTTGTTGTGGGCGTGGTAGAGGATGGCGCCGCCAGGGGTTTCATACACGCCCCGGGACTTCATGCCCACCAGGCGGTTTTCAATGATATCCGCCAGGCCGACGCCGTTCTTGCCGCCCAACTCGTTGAGCTTCTCCACCATCTGTACGCCGTTCAGGCTCTCGCCGTCAAGCTGCGTGGCAACGCCCTTTTCGAAATGCAGCGTAATGTAAGTAGGCTCATCGGGAGCCTCTTCGGGGCAAACCCCCAGCTCCAAAAAGCCCGGTTTCTGATACTGAGGCTCATTGGAGGGGTCCTCCAGGTCCAGGCCCTCGTGGGACAGATGCCACAGGTTCTTATCCTTGGAATAGTTGGTCTCCCGGTTGATCTTCAGCGGCACATTATGGGCCTCTGCATACTCAATCTCCTCTTCCCGGCTCTTGATGTCCCAAATGCGCCAGGGGGCGATGATTTTCATGTCCGGGGCAAAGGCCTTGATGGCCAGTTCGAAACGTACCTGGTCGTTGCCCTTGCCGGTACAGCCGTGGCAGATGGCGTCGGCGCCCTCTTTCTTGGCGATCTCCACAATGCCCTTGGCAATAATCGGCCGGGCGAAGGAGGTGCCCAGCAGATACTTGTTTTCATAGACCGCCCCGGCCTTTACCGTGGGATACACATAGTCCTGGACGAACTCTTCCTTTAGGTCCAGCACATAGAGCTTGTTGGCCCCGGTCTTTTTTGCCTTTTCCTCCAGGCCGTCCAGCTCGGTACCTTGGCCGACGTCTCCGGAAACGGCGATCACTTCACAATTGTTGTAGTTCTCCTTGAGCCACGGGATGATGATGGAGGTATCCAATCCTCCGGAATATGCCAGAACGACCTTCTTGATTTCGTTTGCCATGAATGATCTGTCCTTTCTCCTGTATTTTTCTTCCTACATTATACACCCATTTTCTTAAAATGCAAGGGCGAAATGTATATTTATTCATTTTGTGCCATTATGCATATATTTATTTCAGCCAGGCAGTAATTTCAGGAAATTTGCCCCGAAGAAAATGTCTATATGTGGGGATGTCCCTCGCTTCCTCATACTGTTGCTTGATGCAGCTGTCGATCCAATCCAGCATGGCCTCCGGCAAATCCGCATACCGGCGTATGATTATGAGTCCATCCTCTTCCGCCTCTAGGATAGCCTCCAGGGCATCGGGTACATATTCACACCCGGAAACAGGCACCGGCTCCCCGGTATACACCGCATCCGGTATCTCGGCCAGGGGCTCGCCGCCGGGAACGGACTCGACCGCATAAATATAGCCAGGGACGCCCGCATAAGTCTCCGCAAGGGCATTCGGCCAGTACTCGTCCAGACACAGCTTCCCCTCCCGGAACCCATAGCTGCCCCATTTATGCCAGGGGCCGTCTTGAGCGAATCCCGTTTCCCGGCAATATTTCTCAATTGCATTGGAAAGGTAAACCAGCACGTTTTCACGCTTTTTAGAGAGATAGACCATCGGCTTTCCATGGTTGGAAACTCTGGGTTCCAGCACCTCAATGCAGTGGATCGGACTGGCATGGTAAAACATCTTCACATCTCCCCTTTCCCGCTTTGGTCATACTCCCTTACCTGCCCATACAATCTGTCATCCACCCTGGCAAAAATCCGCAGTCCTTCCTCCACATATTCCTCGCTGAACACAGCGCCTTCCTCCCGCAGCTTGGCCGCCAGGCCGCTTTTGGAGAAGGGCAGCAGCAGCTCCACCTCGAAGGTCTTTTCCGGCAGATTTTCCTCCACTGCCCGCAGCAGTTCCTCTATCCCCTCGCCGTTTAAAGCGCTGATGCGCACCGCGCCGGGAAGCCGGGGAGACAGCTCCTGGTCCTCCACTGCGTCCCACTTATTTAACACGGGGATCACCGGCCTCTCACCCGCGCCCAGGCTTTGCAGCAGTTCCTGGGTGACGGCCAGATGCTCCCGGGCCTCCGGGCTGGAGGCGTCGCAGATATTGAGCAGGATATCCGCCGTGGCGGCCTGTTCCAGCGTGGATTTAAACGCCTCCACCAGGTGGTGGGGCAGGCGGCGCAGCAGGCCCACCGTGTCGATGAGCATGACAGTTTTACCGCAGGGAAGCTTCATAGCCCGGGCGGTGGGGTCCAGGGTGGCGAAGAGCTTGTCCTCGGCCAATACCCCGGCTTGGGTCAGACGGTTCATCAGGGTGCTTTTTCCCGCATTGGTATACCCTACCAGAGCCACGGTGACCACCCCGTTCTTTCTTCTGCGGCGCTGGGTAACGCTTCGGGCGGCTTCCGACTCGGCCAGCTGCTCCTTTAAATTGCCGATGCGCCGCCGGATGTGCCGCCGGTCGGTTTCCAGCTTGGTCTCGCCAGGGCCTCGGGTTCCGATGCCGCCGCCCAGCCGGGACAGAGCCGTACCCCTTCCAGCCAGCCTGGGCAGCATATAGCGCAGCTGGGCCAGCTCAACTTGCAGCTTGCCCTCCCGGCTCTGGGCCCGCTGGGCGAAGATGTCCAGAATCAGCATGGTCCGGTCAACGACCCGAACGCCGAACAGCTCCTCCAGGTTCCGGATCTGGGTGGGGGTCAGCTCCCGGTCAAAGATGGCCAGGTCCAGCTCTTCCTGCCGGATCAGCTCTTGGGCCTCCTGGGCCATGCCGGAGCCCAGGCAGGTGGCCGCGTCCGGCGCGGGGCGCTTCTGCGTCAGCTGAAAGGCAGGCTCCGCCCCGGCGCTCCGGGTCAGTTCCGCCAGCTCCGCCAAGGAGGCCTCCGCGTCATATTCTCCCGTATCCAGGGCGGCCAGCAAGGCGCGCTCCCGCCGTTCTTGGTTCTCGAACATAGTATCTTTCATAATTTCCTTTCCGCTCTTGCATTCTGTTCCCATCCATGCTAAAATGTCCCAAAAAACAGCAGGAAAGGAATGTGTTTGATTCATGAAAAAGCCTGTTATCGTAGGCATCTCCGGCGGTACGGCCAGCGGCAAGTCCACGTTATCGAATTGGCTAGAAGGTGAGCTGAGTGGCCTGAACGTCCGGGTCTTCCATATGGACAGCTACTTCAAGCCAGACTCCGTCCGCCCCAAGGCCGCCGCCCATGTGACCGGAAAGGTCTATTTTGACGACAACTGCCCAGAGACCATCTACCACGAAAAGCTTCGGGAGGACTTGGCCCAGGCCGCGGCGGAGGGTCCGGACGTCATTCTGGTAGAGGGCCTTTTCGCCTTGTGGTATGACTGGCTTTACGAGCAGCTGGACCTAAAGCTTTTCGTGGACTGCGACGCGGACGAGCGCATCGTGCGCCGCCTGCGCCGGAACATGGCCCAGCGCGGCTTAAGCTTTGACGAGATCGCCGGGGTGTATCTGGACATGGTGCGCTACCGGCATCAGCAGTACATTGAGCCCACTAAGTGGCGCGCGGATCTGATTCTCAACGGCTCCACCCCTTCCCCACTGGCCCAACGGCTTGTGGCGGACCACATTCGCGCCGCCGTTTGTGGCTAAGGCTTTTTCGCTCGGAATTCTATCATAATATAGAACAACAGAAAGGTCAAGAGAAAAGCGTAAAAAAGAGCCGCGTCCGGAGAAGATTCTCCCACGCGGCTCTCTCTATTTCCCTGTAAGCAGGGCCTATCTTCCGTTATATTCGGAGTACTGCAAAAGATTCCGGCAGAGGAACATCACCAGCACCGCAACGGGCGTATTGGACAGGGCCATCCCTAGCAGCATACCCGCAAAGCCCGACAGCAGGCCGGACATCACCGCCCCCAGAAGAATGCCGGGGACCGCCAGCAGCATCATGGCGATGAAGTAAAAGAACAGCATCAGCCCTTTCGAGCGCACGGAGCCGAATATCCGCTCTACCAACATATTGCCGGAGATAAACAGCAGCGCGAACGTGACCCGCGCCACCATGCACAGCACGGTGTCCAGAGGCCCTAGGCCCAGAATGAGCGAAACGGGAACAAAGATTGCCACTGCCTCACAGCAGTCCGCCAGCAGGTTTTCCCCAATGCCCCAGAGTAGCTTTTTCAGCGGGGGCTCCGGCAGCAGATAGATATAAGGCTTGGTCAGCTCCCAGTTGAAGCGCCCCGTGCTCTCGGAGAAGATCTGCATATAAGTGCTCATGGTAAATACCGCTACAAAAGCAGCCGTTTTATCCTCTTCATCGGAGAAAATAGAGCTATATAAAACCGTGCACCCGATGATCACCAGCATAAAGATCAGAGACATCTTTGAAAACAGGAAGGCTCCCGAGCGGCGGTTTTCCAGCATATGCTTATAGAAGAGCGCGCTGGCCCCCGCGCCCCGGCCCAGGCCCGTTTTGCCGACCCGGACTTTCTTTGGGGTCACTTCCGCGGGCTGGCCCTCCCGCTTCGCGGTGATGGCGGATTGGGCCACCTCGGCAGTCTGCAAAACGTCCTCGTAATAGTTGTTCTTATTCTTGACAACCAAGCCCAAGGCCAGCCCAAAGGCCGCCAGCATCAGCAGCGCGCAAAGGCCGGCGGTCAGGTAGTTCTGAGTGAACAGCCCGCCGATCACCCCGGCAGCCCAGCCGGACACTGGAAAAAGGATTCCCACAGAAGCTAAAAACGCTGCCCCGACTTCCAAGCTGCCGGAAACGCCTGAGGCGATAAGCCCTTCTTCAGAGGCGCCGGACAGGGCAAACAGGCTGGGGGCACAGCGCAGCAGCAGGCCCACCACAAAAGCCAGCGTCAGCCCAAAAACGCAGAATTTGGAAATGCTCCTGGCCCTATCGTTGCCGCTGGTGCGGGTATAGACCGCCATAGCGCAGACCTGCCCCAAAAACAGGCATAGCCCATAGCCCGCCACGATCAGCAAAAGATGGGTGTAATCCAGCCCATACAACCCATGAAGCCAGTTGTACTGGAACAAAAGGAAGAAGCCCAACAGCAGCGAAAGCCCCAATTGGCGGAACAGCCCGTAAAACAGCACCTTATTGGGCCGCAGGGGCGAGGGGAACAGCATGCACACATCGGACAAGGTGAACATGGGATAGTTGCCCGCGCCGCCATTGATGCCATTGAAAAAGGTCATTAGGAACATGAAGCTGTAAAAGAGCACCATAATGGCGGTCAGCTCGTGTAGAGGCCGCAGCTCGATGTGCTCGCTGTTTACCTGGCCGCCAATGGTGGAAAGCACCAGGGCCGCCGCCAAAACGATCACGTAAATCAGCTTGGCGGGGTGCCGCACAGCCTCCTTGAGCTGATTCTTAAGCTTGACAACGGTTAAATAAACCAATGGGCTTTTCATTGTGCCACACCGCCTTCGCTTGCGGGAGCGGGCTGCGCCCCGCCCTCCGTGATCTGGAAAAACAGCTCTTCCAAGTCCTGTCCCTGGCCACCGTTGTTGAGCCTGGTGGCGGCAAAGCGGCCGTTCATCATGATGTTCGCCACATCCCAGTAGTCTTCCACGCTATCGATCATATGGGTGCTGATGAGTACCGAAGCGCCCTCCGCCTTCAGCTCCCGAAAAACGTTTTTCAGCTCCTTGATGGCGTGGGGGTCCAGCCCCACCAAAGGCTCGTCGAAGACAATTACCCGGGGCTTGTGGCACAGGGCGCAGCAAATGGACAGCTTTTGCTGCATGCCTTTGGAGAGCTCCTTGCCCAGCTTATCCTTTTTGTCCCACAGCTCCAAGCGCTCCAGAAGCTGCTGGGAGTATGCCTCATCATACTGCTTATAGGCCCGGCGGATAAATTCCAAGTGCTCGGATACGGTCAGCAGGTCGTAGACGGCGGGCATTTCCGGTATGTAGCCCAGCTGGCGCTTGGCCTGAGTAGTGGTATTCTCCGCCCCGTTAATCTCGATGCGCCCGGTAAAACGCAGAAGTCCGGTGATACACTTTATAATGGTAGACTTCCCCGCCCCATTGGGTCCCAGCAAAATTCCGATCTGTCCATCACCCACGGCAAAGCTGATGTTGTCGTTGGCAATGGTCTTGCCGTACTTTTTGGTTACGCCGCTAATCGAAAGCATCTCACAAACTCCCTTTCCTTATTTAAAGGACAAATTCCCTATCTGTATATAATTATAATATCGTTTCGATATCATGTCAAGAGATTCTCGCAAAAAACTTACGCAAACCAAAATGTCCGCATTTGTTGACTTGAAGTTTGCAGAAAAATTATATAACAAACAGGGGCCCTATGCAAGAGCCCCTGTTTAATCGTAAGATATTTGACAGGTTTTTTGTTCTAGCGCAAAATCCAAGAGCGACCGGGCCTCGCGGAAGCGCCGCTCTAGCGTTCGGGCAAAGCGGGCAGCTTTTCCACTGGAATCCACAGCTCATAAAAGCGCTTCAGCTTCTCCTCCCGGGGATGCAGGGCATATAGATGATAAACCTCCATCTCAAAATCACCGGCCTGCCGGTAGCCGGAATCGGAAAGCCACGAGTCAAAAATCTGCTCGCGGAGCTTCGGCAGCTCCTCTCCCGCCATACCGCCGCGCCCGCTGGTAAATACCGCGTAAGCACCGGCTGGGACCCGCACCATATCCGTGCCGTCCTGCAGGGCCTCTGGCTCCGGCTTTGCGATCCAGTACTTTCCATGGTCCCAAAGGCCATACCAAACGCCCGGCCCTTCGTTGCAGACGCGCTCCATAACCCGGTCCTGGTCCGGGCTCCACATTGCGGGCTCTTTGTCAAAGCGCTCCCCCGCCTTGCATCCAAAGTCTTGGGAAATCCCGCGCAATGCCATCCCGCTCAGGTTTACCAAACGAAATTCCATCTCTTTCGCTCCTTTTACCAGAATGTGAAATGAAATGGGCGGATAAACCTTCAAGGCCCGATTGGACCTCTGCGCGTAAACAGGCGGAAAACCATGCTGCCTCGCAAAAGCGCGGGCAAACGCGTCGGCGCTTTGGAATCCATATTTCATCGCGGCGTCGATTACCTTTGTCCCCTTTTCCCGAAGCTCATAAGCGGCCAAGGTCAAACGCCTGCGGCGCAGGTACTCGGCCACCGTCATGCCGCTGATGTAGCTGAAGAAACGAGCGAAGCTGTCCGCGGAGACCCCCGCGAATCGAGCCGCCTTTCCCAAGTCCACCTGCTCCTGAAGATGGTCCTCCATATAGCGCACCGCATTGTTGAGCCCTTCGAGAATATCCATCCGTTTCACCTCCGGTTCCATTATAACCGGAAGCACAGTCAATTTCCCGGCTTTTTCCGGACGGAATAAAAGGGGCGGCCATCAACTGCGCGATTGTCCCGCCGTCTTCAACCCCTTCCGAGCCCAAACCAGGAAGGACACGGTAGTTACCGCCGCCGCCGTAATATCCGCAATGGGCTCCGCCACGAACACGCCGAACAGCTTATTCTCAAAGAACAGCGGCATAATGTAGATTAGGGGGATCAGCAGCACGATTTTCCGCAGCAGGGCCAGCAGCAAAGAGGCTTTGGCCTGGCCCAGCGCCACAAAGCTTTGCTGAAACCCCATCTGAGCCCCAAAGGCAAATATACCAAAGAGAAAGATCCGCGCGGCCCATATGGTCATCTCCATCAAGGATTGGTCGCTGGTAAACAGCCCGGCGAAAACCTGGGGAACCAGCATCACCGCCGCCCAGGAAGCGCCGCAGAACACGCAGGTGCATGTAACCAGCAGCCTCACGGAGCTTTTGACCCGGTCCATCCTTCCAGCCCCATAATTGAAGCTGGTGATGGGCTGGGCGCCCTGGCAAAGGCCCTGCATGGGCAGGTTGACGATCTGCATCACGCTGGCAATCACCGTATAGGCGCCTACCGCCGTGTCTCCGCCATACTTCAAAAGCGAGGTGTTCAGCGCAACGCTGAGAAGGCTCTCCGTGCTCTGCATAATGAAAGGCGACACGCCCAAAGCCAGCACAGGAAGCATAACCCCCCACCGCACCGGCAGATTCTCCTTTTTAATCCGGATAACCGTCTTTTTCCCTAAAAGGAACCGAAGCACCCATACCGCCGACACGCCCTGGGAAAGAATGGTAGCCCAAGCCGCGCCCTTGACCCCCATATGGAACACAAAAATGAACAGCGGGTCCAGCGCAATGTTCAGCGCCGCGCCGATCACCACGGTCAGCATGCTGACTGTGGCAAAGCCCTGAGTCGTAATGAACATATTCATACCCAGGGCGATCTGGACAAAAACCGTGCCCATTACATAGATTCTTAGATAGTCATTGGCATAGCTGATGGTGTTTTCACTGGCTCCAAAGGCCCGGAGAACGGGGTCCCCGAAAAGCAGGAAAACCGCCGTCAGCGTTACGGCAAAGGCCAGCAGGGTGGAAAAGCAGTTGCCCAGAATCCGCTCCGCCTTATCCTGGTCTCCCTCCCCCATGGCAATGGCGGCCTGGGGCGCGCCGCCCATGGCCACCAAGGAGCTGAACGCCATAATAAGTATGATGATCGGAAAGCAGACACCCACTCCAGTCAACGCGGCGGGGCCTATATCTGGAATATGTCCGATGTAGATGCGGTCCACAATGTTATATAGCATATTTACCACTTGGGCGGTAATGGCTGGAACGGCGAGGGAAAACATCAATTTCCCAATAGGGTCCGATCCCAAGTCCTGCTTTCTTTTTTGCGTCTTCGCTCTTTCGCTCAAAGACTCTCCCCCATTCAGTTTTTGAATGAGCCAGCGTTTTCTATATGGAGGCTCACTCGTTTGTTTCTTTGTTCCCCGCTTCCGGCTCCGGAGGCTCCTTGACGACCAGCAGGCGGGACAGGCGCCGGTCCTCCACTTCCAGCACCTTGACGCACAATCCGGCCACACGGACCAGCGGCTGCTCCCCTTCCTTGGGAATGCGTCCCAGCAGCTCCGTAACCAAGCCGCCAATGGTGTCGTAGCTCCCTTCCGGCAGCTCTACGCCGGTCAGGTCGGATATTTCGTCAATAGAGGCGGTGCCGTCCACCGTAAACTCAGTCTCGCTAACCTGGTGGATTTCCTCTTCCTCGTTGTCATACTCGTCCTGGATGTTGCCCACAATGGATTCCACCAGGTCTTCCAGCGTAACCAGGCCCGCCGTGCCGCCGTATTCGTCCACCACGATGGCAATCTGCACCTTGCGCTCTGTCAGCTCGGTAAAAAGCTGGCTGCATTTTTTGCTTTCCGGAATAAAGTAAGCGGGCCGCATCAGCCTGGTCAGCGAGGCCTCCGCGGGAATCTCCCTGCCCACATAGGGCAGCAGGTCCTTCACATAACAGATACCTACTATGGAGTCAATGTCCTCATGGTATACGGGCACCCGGGAGCAGCCGTGCTCCAAAGCTGCTTTTACCACCTCGCTGACCGGGTCGCTGTCTGCCACGGCGGCAATGTCTGTGCGGTGGGTCATGGTCTCGCCGGCCGTAGTGTCGTTGAAGTCCAAAATATTGGCGATCATATCCTTTTCGGTTTCTTCAATGATCCCCTTTTCTTCCCCTTCGCCTACCATCTGGAGGATCTCTTCCTCGGTCACCGCGTCATCCAGCGTGTGGGGGTCGATGCGGAACAAACGCAGCAGGCCGTTGGAAAGCAGGCCTGTGAAGCGCAAAAAAGGCATAGCCGCCTGAGAAAGGCCGCAGATCAGCCGCGCGTGGCGGTAGGCAAACCTCCGAGACTCATGCCGGGCGGCTTTTTTTGGCAGCAGGTCGCAGAGCAGGAAGAAGAGAAACACATAGACCACCGCCGCCGCCAGGCAGCAAAGAGTCCGGCGCAGGGCCCCGTTCTCCAAAAAAGCGAAAGCCGGGTAGTCTCTGCCCCCAAAAGCGGCCACGCAGAACGCCAGGCCCAAAAGCCCGCAAAAAAGAAGGCCGGACTGCAAGGGCGAAATCAGGCTGGCCTGAGCCTCCAGGGCTTTGAGCAGGGCTTTGGCCTGTTTGTTGCCGGAGTCGCCGTCCTTTTTTATCTGGGAAACGGACAGGCAGCTGACCGCCGACTCTCCGGCAGCGTATAAGGCCGCGAGAAAGGCGAACAGCAAAGTCAGCGCGATCGTCGCGATAAAAGTACCGTCAGGGTCTTCAGGCATGGGAAAAGAAACTCCTTTCAAAAAACTTATTTTTATGTAATAGGACCATTGTACTCGAAATGTACGGCGTTGTCAATTCCCGGGAGGTTTTTTCTTCCTAAAAGGAGGGCTCTGGCAGTCGGGTTTCCATGTGAGACGGGGGGATCTGATCCGAAGCGGCACAGAAGGCCTTCGCCGCTTAAGAGACAGCGCTTAAATGAAACCGCATTTCACAAAACGATACTTGCACGACCCAGACCCTTATGCTACAATGGGAAAACATTAGCATATCCAGGAGGGATTTTCAACGTGATACAAGCAGCATTTTTTGATATTGACGGCACGCTTTTGGACCATACGGACGGAAAAAGCGTCTTCCCCAAGTCTACCGCAGCCGCTTTGGCGGCGCTGCAGCGCAAAGGGGTCAAGGTGTTCGTCTCCACCGGACGGGCTCCCGCCATGCTCGATTCCGTGCGGGGGCTCTCCCCCTCCATCCGGGAGCTGTTTCCCTTTGACGGCTTCGCCACCTTCAACGGCCAGTTGGTGCTGGAACGGGACGGCACGGTGATCCACCGGATGTCCCACGATCCGGAGAACATCCGCAAACTCATTCCCTTGGCTCAGAAAGAGCAGTTTCCCTGCTTCGTTTTAGAAGAAGTCGAGTCTTTCCCCTTGACGGACCATCCATCAATCCGCCAGCATTACCAGTGGATGGGCATCCCTTTCCCCCCGTTTTATGACGCGGCCCGGCTCAGCCAGCACCCGGTCATTCAGTTTAACATCTACATGCCCCTTGAGAAGGCCGTTCCGCTTTTGGCGCCGTTGGAGGGAATTGAAGTCACCAGCTCCGGCGGGGATATTTTGGACGTGATCCCCAAAGGCGGCGGAAAAGAGACCGGCTTGAACGCGGTGATCCAGCATTATGGCTATCAAAGGGAGAACACCATCGCCTTTGGAGACGGAATCAACGATATCCGTATGCTTCAATGGGCCGGGACCGGCGTGGCCATGGGCAACGCCCCGGACAGCGTAAAAGAGGCCGCCGATTTCGTAACCAGCGCCGTGTCAGACAATGGGATTAGGAACGCGCTCCTTCATCTGGGAATCCTGGAAAAATCGGACTTTCTGCCTTAATCTTCCTGCAAAACTCGCTTTTAGGGGTACATATCATACTCGTCAGCTATCAAAACGGGAACCTGGGGGAGTTCCTGTTTTGATAGCTGTCTCTTTTCCTGTTCTTTCGCCAGTGGGATTTTTGATAGGCATCCCGGCAGACTAACGGAGAGGCGGTTATAAAAGGATAGTGCGCAAACTGTTTTTGATTCTTGCTTTGCGTCAAAACATGAACTATACTGACGGGCATAGCATATTTGCCGGTTTGCGGATATGCTATGCAAAGTACTTGGGCGGTTTGACGGTTTTAGGTAAAGCCGAAAAACGGTCAAACGCTGCCGAAAAAACTTCATGATGAAGAAAGGACGAAAAAGAATGAAGATCACGAAACTTCTGGCCCTGCTGCTGGCGGCCGCGATGGTTCTCACCTGTCTGAGCGCCTGCGGCGGCGATTCCGGCTCCTCCGGTTCCTCCAGCTCCGCTGTAAGCAGCGGCGCATCGGAGGAGTCCAAACAGGACTCCTCCCCTTCCGAAGACTCTTCGGAAGAATCCTCCGAGGGCGATAAGCCGGATACCCCCGCCTCCGATGTGAAGAACGGCGAGGTAAACCAGCAGTCTTACCCCCTCTCCACCAGCGGCGAGACCCTTACCTACTGGTATCCCTGGGCTGGCTCCATGACCGAGCTGGCCGACTTCAACGATTCCTATTTCTTCCAGTGGTATGAGGAATTGACCGGCGTGCACATCGACTTTATCGTGCCTGCCAGCGGCTCAGAAAACGATGCTTTCCAGCTGCTGTTCGCTTCGGACGATATGCCCGACATGCTGCATACCGAGCCTAAGAGCTACTCTTACCGCAACGGCCAGGACGCCGCCATTGACGACGGCTATTTTATCGACATGGCCCAGAACCTGGAGTATGCCCCCAACTTCACCTCCTGGCTCAACGGCAACGATGATTTCCGCCGCGCCGCTTATTCCGACACCGGCAAGCTGTACGGCATGTGGAACGTCTGGTCCGACATGGAGCCGGGCGTGGTTTATGCCGACTGGGGTCCTTCCATCCGTAAGGACTTCTTGGACAAGGTGAACATGGAGGTCCCCACCACCTACTCCGAGTGGGAAGCCGTCCTCACTGCCTTTAAAGAGCAGCTGGGTGTGGAGGCCCCCTTCTACACCTCCAAGTACGGCATTGATACCGGCGAGTTTATGGCTGGCTACGACACCGCCCCCTACTTCTACCAGCGAGACGGCAAGGTGCAGTACGGCCCCATGGACGACCAGTACAAGGAATATCTGACCATGCTTCACAGCTGGTGGGAGAAGGGCCTTCTGGACCCGGATTTCGCCACCCGCTCCTCCGGCGGCACCACCGCGGACAACGACATGATGCTCAACGACAAGGTCGGCTCTCTGATGGACCACGGCACCCGCCTGGGCGACGTGTACATTTCCCGCGGCGCTACCAACCCGGACCTGATGATGGTAGCGGCTCCCCAGCCTACCAAGGACAAGGACGACCCCACCTATGTGGAGCCCAACTGGCGCGACGCCAGCTACGCCAACTCCATCAGCAACAGCGTGGAGCTGATCTCCGCCGACTCTGAGAAAATCGAGCTGGCCATCCGCTGGCTGGACGGCTTCTTTGCCAAGGACGTGGCCCTCAACGCCAACTATGGTACCGAGGAGTACGAAGGCAAGGTGTGGCATAACGACGACTCTACCTCCACAGGCCGCTTGATCGACTATGACTACCGTTTCAGCAACCCCGATGGCATGTCTTCCGGCATGGTGCTGGTCCAGTTCTCCGCCAAAAACCCGCCCATCCGTTACGAGGGCATGCAGTCTGAGACCGGCCCCGATGTGCGCAAGGACGGCTATATGCTTTGGAAAAAGTACGGCTGCGGCATGTTCCTGCCCGCCCGGCTGACTATGACCACCGAAGAGGGCCAGACCTACGCCTCCATGTACACCGACATCGAGACCTATGTGCAGGAGTGCAACGTGAAGTTCATTATGGGCCAGATGTCTCTGGACGACTATGACTCCTACCGCGACACCCTGAAGAGCATGGGAATCGAGCAGTGCATCGAGATCCAGCAGGCTGCTCTGGACCGCTATAACTCCCGTTCCTTCTAAAAAAGGTCAGTCCATGATTCCGAAGGCATAAAAAAAGGCAGCAGCGGGAAGGAAGGCCCTTTCCGCTGCTCCCTATATTTATCACTTTACCATTGAGGAGGGATCTACTTTGGCAAAGTCCAATGCCAGCGCCGGAGCGCTGAAGCCGCCGGTGGACGAAAAGAAACTGCGGCGCGCTTTGATCAAGCGGGACTGGCGCATGAACAAGGCCGTCTATTTGATGGCCCTGCCTGTTATCGCGTACTTTATCATCTTTAACTACATCCCCATGGGCGGCATTGCCATGGCGTTTCAAAACTACTCCATCAAGAAGGGCATCCTGGGCTCCCAGTGGGTGGGCTTTGATCAGTTCATCCGGTTCTTTAACTCCCCCCACTGCTTCCGCCTGATCCGCAACACCCTGTTGATCAGCTTTTACGGCCTGTTGTTCTCCTTCCCCTTCCCTATCATATTCGCCTTATGCCTCAATGAGGTCCGCAGCAAGAAGTTCAAGAAGATCACCCAGACCATCTCCTACCTTCCCTATTTCATCTCCGTGGTGGTGGTGGTCTCCATTCTACAGGATTTTACCAAAGCCAACGGCGTCCTGACCCAGCTGGCGGCCGCCCTGGGCGACACGGGAGGCGCGCTGATCTCCCGTCCGGAATGGTTCCGAACGCTTTTCATCGGGTCCAATATGTGGCAGCACTTGGGGTACAACTCCATCATCTTCATCTCGGCGCTGGCCGCCATTGACCAAGAGCTCTACGAGGCCGCGGTCATTGACGGCGCGGGGCGCTGGAAGCAGACGCTCTACATTACCATTCCCGCCCTGACCAGCACCATCGTGGTCCTGCTGATTCTGCGCCTGGGGCAGATTATGAACGTGGGATATGAGAAGATCATTTTGATGTACGGCCCCTCCACCTATGAGACCGGCGACGTAATCTCATCCTATGTGTACCGGGTGGGCATCGTCGACTCGGACTACAGCTATTCCACGGCCATCAACCTGTTCAACTCTGTCATCAACTTCATCGTACTGTTCGTGGCCAACCTGTTCAGCCGCAAGATCAGCGAAACCAGCCTCTGGTAAAAGAAAGGAGATCGAATGCTATGCTGAAACGTACAACCGGGCAGAAGATCTTCGCCGTGTTCAATACCATCGGGCTGATCCTGCTCTCCGCCGTTTTCCTGCTTCCCGTATGGCATGTATTGATGGGGAGCATTTCCGACCCCTTGAAAGTCAGCGCCCACTCCGGCGTGCTCATCCGCCCCCTGGGCCAAATGACCTTGGGCGGTTATCAGCTGGTGCTGCAAAACAACAGCATTGTCCGCGCCTATGCCAATACTATTTTGGTGGTCGTATCCGCCACCCTGCTGGGCCTTTTTCTCACCATGCTGGCCGCCTATGTAATGAGCGTAAAGGGGCTCTATTGGAAGAAGCCCATCAACTTCATGGTTACCTTTACCATGATCTTTAACGGCGGCTTGATTCCCACCTATATGGTGGTGCGGAACCTTAAGCTCATGGACACTTACTGGGCTCTGATCATCCCCGGCTGCTGTGTGGCGTATAACATCATCATTATGCGTACCTCCTTCTCCGAGGTGCCGGACGCCATTACCGAGGCCGCCACCATCGATGGGGCGGGGCATTTCCGCATCCTGTTCCAGATCGTGCTGCCGGTCAGCAAGGCCATCATCGCGGTCATCGTGCTGTTTTACGCCATTCAGCACTGGAACGCCTGGTTCAACGCCTCCATCTATCTGCGGGACCGGGAACTGTTCCCCCTACAGCTGGTTCTGCGGGAGATTGTGCTAAACTCCTCGGAAAACAGCATTGTGGCGGACGCGGATGCCAACACCGTCGACATCTACCGTCCGCTCATCAAATACTGCTCCATCATGGTCTCCATCATCCCGATGATGGTCATCTACCCCTTCGTGCAGAAGTACTTTGTTACCGGCGTTATGATCGGCTCAGTCAAAGGATAGCCCGCTGCTTCCCTTAATGGGGAGCCTGGAAGCCCGCGCAAAAAGTTCATGCGTCCACTGACTTGCCGCCGTTCCCTTCCTCCTGAAGGGTGCGGCGGTATTCGGTAGGCGTGCACCCCTCGCAGCGCTTAAAGGCGCGGATTAGAGCCAGGGAATTGGAGTAGCCTACCAGCCCCGCGATGGTCTCCAACGTGTTGGAGCTCTCCCGGATAAAGACCTTGGCCGCGTTAATCCTCTGCCGGTGGATATAGTCCAGCACGGACATATCATATTTTTTGCGGAAGATCCGGGACAGGTACGAGGTGCTTACGCCTAGTTCTTCCGCCACGAGCGCTACGCTTAAATTCGCGTCGGTATAGTGCCCCAGCACATAGCTGGCCGCCGCTGCGGCGGCGTCGGCGCCCTCCGCTTCCGGCTGGCTGCTTTTCCAAATGGTGTGGTAAAACTCCATCCACTGGTGCATCTGGGCGATGAGCCCCTCGTCTCTCTGCTCGGCCCGGATGCTGTCCATAAAGCGGCGGATGGCTTCCTGGTTGGCGTCCGCCAGATTTTTGGGCAGAAAAGAGATGAAAAAGCCCATCAAAATCAGGCTTTGCGCCCGCACGGTAGAGAAGGAACCATCGGAAAAAGCCGTGTCCAGCTGGCGCAGCTCCAAATAGATCCGGTCCGCGTCCACCAAGTCTCCAGCCGTTACCGCGGAGAAAAGCTGTTTGCGCTTTACGCTGACGTCCTCTGGAGGCAGGGGCGTTTCTGGGCGGATCAGCTTCTCGATCTCCGCGCGGCCCGCCACGGCCTGCTTAAGCGAGTAGCTTTCCATCTGCTCCAGCCCCCACCGCAGCTCCCGAAAAGCGCTGTGCAGCTTTTGGGGGCGGAGGGGCTTGGCGATCTCCTCCACATAGTAGTATGTTATAATTCCCAAGCGTTCCCGGGCAAAGGCCTCCGCGCTGGCGCAAGCGCTCCGGACGCGGGCGCGCCATTCCGGCTTATCCGCCCCCGGCCCGGCCCCCACCAAGGCCCACAGCTTGCCGTCGTACCGGCACAGGCAGACTGGACCGCAATGACCCAGCAGCTCCTCCGAAATAGAGTAGAGCGCCGTCATGGTCACTTCGAAGGCCTCGTTATCCTGAGCAAAGCCCTTGTCGAAGAACAGATTGCTGTAATCGGCAACCGAAACGCCCACCGCGGCAAATTGTTTTGCCGACAGGTCCAGGCCGCATTTTTGCAGCACGCCGGCAAAGTCGCTCCCCTCCGGCTGCTCGCCTAAAAACAGGGAAAGCAGCCAGCGTCTCTTTTGCTCCTTTTCCAGCTGAAACTTCTCGTGTTCATAGTCCTGATAATACCGCAAAAGCGTGTTTACACCCGCTTCCAGCATGGCCAGGTCTCCGCCGGCGCCGCCGTCCGTCCATCGCAGGAGCAGGGAGTTTAACCGCTCGATGGGCTGGTAATTATACCGGGAGAGCAAAAACGACATGGCAATGCCCAGCGCCAAATAGACCAGTAGAAACACCGCGCAGACCAGAGCGTACTGCCGCTGGGTCTCCGTATATGAGTCAAAGTTCCGGGCGGAATACACCGCGAAGTTGCTGCCGGACTCCGTGCGCATCAACGCCAGCGTTTCCCCGTCAAAATCAAAGGAGGGCAGTTTGTCGCTGGTTTGGTTCGGTTCCGGCGTCCAATCCCGCAGGGAAACCGCCAGCTCCTCTCCGCCTCGGGGAGCAAGGATTCCGCCGTTCCGAAGGGACTGCAGCCAAAACCGCTCTATATCGTTTCCCTCCAAAACCCGCCAGACCGCGTCCAACCGGAGCTTCATTACGATGATGGAAGCGGTTCCGTTGCTGTCCTGCGCGCCGCAGGTCACCGCCAGCAGCTGTTCGTTCACCCCGTCTCCCCCGTCAACCGGACAGACTACGATCTCTCGATATCCGTGCATCCAGCCCCGGAGCTCGTCCAGCGTGACGCCATACTCCTTGAGCAGCATTCCGTCAAAATCCGCGCTGGTCTTGTAGTAGCCGGAGGTTGTGGCGGCCAGCTGGGAGTTCTCGAACCAAATATAGATGGCGGAGATAAAATTGTTATAGGCCACTTGACGCTTCAGCTCGTCCTGCAAGTCTGCCACCCGCTGTATTTTATAGCTGCTCAGGTCCCGCTTGGCATAGAGCAGGGAAAGGTATTCCTCTCTTGCCAAAAAATTATTGGTGACAGCGCTCAGCTCTGATTCCATGTGGCTGATCGAGTCGGAAACCTTGAGCAGGGCCGTCCGGCTGGATTCCGCCACGCTCTTCTCGATGCGGTCCAGAGATGAGCGGAACAGGATCGCGTCGATCAGCAGTGAAAAGACTAAGATTGTCAAGTAAGAGAAAAAAAGCGTCTTCCAAAACTTCTTTTTATAGATCCGGTTCATACCCCAGCCTCCACAAAACCATCCATATATGACCTTCCTCATTCTATTCCTATTTTGACAGAAAAGCAAGAAAAAGTCAATCGAGTTCCTTTTTTGATAGTGAACTCAGGTTTTAAGTTCGCATTTTGATCCTCAAACGGAAACCGAGCCCGTTCTATTAAGATAACAGCAGAAAGCGAAAGGAGATCGTGTTATGACCGCAATTATGGACTATATACTGGAACAGGGCGATTACCTGCTGCGCGTATTGGTCGCCGGACTGTGCGGCCTGCTCATTGGATACGAGCGCGAGGCGCGCATGAAAATGGCGGGCATCCGCACCCACACCATTATCGCCATGGCCGCCTCGCTGATGGTCGTTATCTCGAAATACGGTTTTTTTGACGTCATCGGCCGGGACAGCGTATCGGTGGACGCCTCCCGCGTAGCGGCCAGCGTGGTCACCGGTATCGGCTTTTTGGGCGCCGGGATCATATGGAACCGGAAAACCAGCATCAGCGGCGTCACCACCTCGGCGGGAATTTGGGCCACTTTGGGCATCGGCATGGCCGTTGGCGCGGGGATGTGGTCCCTGGGCATTGGCAGCACCCTCATGCTTCTGTTCATTCAATACCTCTTCCATCGCAATTGGCGCATCTTTAACGCCAACAACGCCGGGCGGATCCACCTGCATGTGCGAAAGGGCGACGATACCCGGGAGCGCATTCTCTCCGTATTAACCAGCATGAACATACAGGTTACCTCCACCCATATGAATATTGATGAAAGCGGCTGCATCGAGGCCACCCTGACCGTGCTGTTCCCCAAGGGCTTCGACCCGGATAACATCATCACCCTGATGTCCAACTATCCGGAGATTACAGCGATTGATTCTTAGATTTTTATCTTTCTGCACATTTTAGGGGAAGCGGGTTCGAGAATTATATGCAGAAGAATAGCCGTTTGCCTGTGCTTATCCCAGGGTATGGGCGCGGGCCTTTAAGTAGAGCGGTACGGAGCGGCTCCTGGCTCTTCCCACTCTTGATTTTTATTGGCAAAATGTGTAAAATAGGCGGTAAGGAGGTCGATCCCTATGACAAACGAAGAAAAGCGTATTTTTTCCGGCATCGTGTTCAGCCCGGCGGACCCGGAGCTGAAAGCCATCAAGCTGAAAGCCCACAATCTTGACACCCAGTATAACGCCACTTTTGAGGACGAGTACGAAAAGCGGGAGCAAATCCTCAGAGAGCTCATCGGCGAACTGGGCGAAGGCTCACGCATCCAGGGGCCCATTCAGTTTCATTATGGAGTCCACACCAAAATTGGAAAAAACTTTTTCGCCAATTTCAACTTCACCGTTCAAGACGACGGCGAGGTGACCATCGGCGACGACTGCAACTTTGGCCCCAATGTGACTATCGTCACCCCCGTCCACCCCATGCTCCCCGAAGAGCGCCGGGAACTCTACGGCCCGGACGGCTCCCCTGCCCACCTGTGCTGGGCCAAGCCCGTCCACATCGGCAGCGACTGCTGGTTCGGCGCCAACGTGGTGGTCTGCCCCGGCGTGACCATTGGCGACGGCTGCGTCATTGGCGCGGGGGCCGTGGTCACGCGGGATATCCCACCCCGCAGCTTTGCCGCCGGAAACCCCTGCCGGGTCATTCGGGAGATCACCGAAGCGGACAGCATGGCCCATAAACCGGAAATCCTCGCGGAGTTCTCCATTACAAAGCCCGAATAAAAGCAAAAACCGCGGACAGGCCGATACCTGCTGCGGTTTTTCTGCTTTTAAAAAACTGCCTCCAGCATCCCCCCAGTGGGGCGGGCGCTCCGCCCCGGGGTTCCGCCGGAAATATAATAGCGGTGCCGTCTTACCGCTCAACACCGCTGAAATTCTCGCGAACGCACGGCTTATATACCCTAATTTTGTGTGGGAGAGGAATTTGGGGAGAAAATACTTGAATTAAAGGAGTTGGTTGGGTATAATAAGCTTGTGGTGCAATCTATATTGCTGTGCTGAGTGCCGGTATCACTCGTACAGGGCTGGGAGGCGGCGCAACGCCTTCCAGCCTGCCGCATTTTATATTTCCAGCTCCTATTATAGGGGATTCCCTTGAAAAATGCAAGACAAATTTAAAAAAGTTACCCGCCCGCCCAAACAGACGGCTCTCTCTCCTCACAAACGCCGCCGCTCCCCTCTGCGCTTGGGAGAGCGGCGGCGTTCTGCCTTGCTGCGTAAGGCAAGGCCGGTTCCTGTCCGAAACGCCTATTCCAAAGGCTTGAGCCCGTCATACAGCTGGTTGAAGGACTTCATTCCCTGGCACCGGCCATAAGAGAGGTTCTTATCCATGCCGAACTGGGCCAAAAGGCATTTGGCCAGTTCCTCCACGGTGGTCTCCAGCATGACCATAAACTGGGTGTAAACCACGTGATAGGCTCCGCTTCCCGGCTCATAGTGCCCTTCGATGAGGGTCTCGGTAAGCTGGTCCAGAGGGTAGAGCTTTAAGTGGAGCAGCTCGTGGCAGATGACCTCCTCTGGGTTTTCCTGGCGGGGATTCCGGCTGTTGAGCATCAAAATGGCCTTGCGGTCCGTGGGGTCGATTTTGAAGTCGCCGGTTTTCTGAAAGGATTCATCGTCCACCAGCTCAAGCTTCACGTCCCAGCCCTCTTCCAGCCGCAGGATCTTCCGCCATTTTTCAAAAATGGGGCGGACAATAGCCTCCTGATATAAATACTGCATTCAGATCCACTCCTGTTCCTTTTTGGAGAATATTATAGCAAAACAGGGATGGAAACGCAAGGAGCAACGCAGCTGGGGCACGCCCCAAAGAGAACAGTTTTCCGGAGTGTTGCGGAGTGGCCTCTGGCGGCTTAGGGGCTCTGCCCCTAAGAGTCCCGCAACCTTTGAAAAGGTTGACGAAACTTTTTCTGTTGCACTCAGCAAGCTTTCTTCTTGTTAAAACCGCGCTCTTTAGACGCTCCTATGCAGCCGGGGCGCGCCTTGGCGCTACGCTTTATCCCTGGGCTTGGCCAGCAGCGCCGCCAGATAGCCAAAAAACACCGCCGCCGCAGTCCCCGCCGCGCCAGCCGTCAGCCCGCCGGTGAATACTCCCAGGAATCCCTGCTCCACTACGGCTTTGCGCACGCCCTCTGAAAGGGCCCAGCCAAAGCCGCACAGGGGTACCGTGGCCCCGGCGCCGGCAAAGTCCACCAAGGGGCCATATAGGCCCACCCCGCCTAACAGCACCCCCATGGTGACAAAAATCACCATGATGCGGGCCGGAGTCAGCTTAGTCAGGTCGATGAGCAACTGGCCAACCAGACAGATGGCGCCGCCCACCCAAAACGCGTTTAGGTACTCCATTCGTTCCACTTCCTTTCCAGGTTTGGAACTAGCTTCCCCCAGGCCGGGCGGGTTTATGCGCTCATAGCCCCAGCGCCTTTTTGGCCAGCGCGTCGGCCATGTCGTTGTATGTGTCGCCGGAATGTCCCTTCACCTTTACGAATTGCAGCTTCATCGACTTGGCCGCTTCTTGGCATTCCGCCGCGTAGCGCTGGGTCCCGGGCTTGTTTGCCCGCCAGCTTCCGTCCGCCCAGCAGCCCACGCCCTCGTAGTCGTGGTGTATTTCCAGCGCGGGAACGCCCTTTTCACGGCAGTACCGGATCACCGTCAGCGCGCCCATGATCTCCCCCGCCACATTGTGCATGGCGGCCAGCTCCGGGTCTGTAAACTTTTGGGAGAACTCCACCTGCCCCCCCTGCCAGAACAGCACCGCCCCGCAGGAGAAGTCCCCGCTTTTTTTATCGTAGCTGCCGTCCACATAGGCCACGGCCCAGCCGTCTTTTTCCGAGGCCGCCTCGTTCTTTGCCTCGCCGCCCCGCAAAAAGGCCGCGGCCTCTTCCCAGGTGGGGAAGCTTTTGTAGACCGCCCGCTCCACCCCGTGAACCTGCCTTTTGCACTCGTCCCATGTCTGATAGATGGCGGGGCCCTTCCGGCCTACCCGCACCGCGTAAAACTTTTTTGCCACATGGCTTCATCCTTCCCAAATTATAAGTTCTGCTCATGCCTCAGTATAGCCGAAAAGGATCGAAAAATCAACTGCGACCAAAAGCCGGGACCGGGTATTCTTTTCATTTAGGGCGGCACTGCACGCCAGTCGCGCGCAAAATTGAATCGGATGACCGGCTCTCACAGTTTTCTCAGAGCGCACAGGCAAAAGGCGGATCCCCGCGCGGCGCAGCTTAAAGAGGGCTATGGCATTTTTCCTCATGTGGGCGCAAATTAAAAAAATGTTCATATCTCCCCGCAAAAAACAGGTTGCCATGTCCTTAAGAATGAGGTATAATATATGCTGTACTAGCGTGGCTTGCCGCGCCTATGGGCTGGGGGTCCCCCTGCTTCATGGGATCAAAATATTCTATCGAGGAGCTTTCGTTTATGGAAAAACATTCTGCAAAACCCGTAAACAAAACCGCGGATAAAAAGCGGGCGGGCCTGATCGCTGCGGCCTGCGTGCTGGCGTTGGGCCTGATCGCCCTGGGCGTGTGGAACTTCTGGCTCAAAGACTACTTAGCCGCCGGTAAGGCCGACCCGGTCTATGTAAACTCCGTGGCCTCCATTACCGGCATGGGCAACACCGAAACCCGCTACTCCGGCTTGGTGGAGCCCCAGCAGGTGATGAAGGTTAATAAGGATGAATCCCGCACCGTGGCCGAGGTCTTGGTGAAGGAGGGCGACCAGGTCAGCGTGGGCACGCCCCTGTTCCGCTATGACACCGAGGAAATGGTCCTGACCATCCGGCAGGCCGAGCTGGAGCTGGAGGGCATCGGCAACCAGATCTCCACCCTGCAGGATTCCAAAAAGACCCTGGAAGCTGAAAAGGCCAAGGCCAGCAGCGACGAGCAATATAACTATACCGTGCAGATCCAGTCAGCGGAGTTCAGCATTAAGGAGGCGGAATACAACCGGTCCGTAAAGCAGGCGGAGCTGGATAAGCTCAAGGCCTCCCAGGAAAACGCCGACGTGCTCTCCGAGGCGGAGGGCGTGATTCAGGAAATCAACCTGACTCCGGCCACGGACTCCACCGGGCAGCAGAAGCCCTTTATGAGCATCCTCTCCTCCGGCGAGTACCGGGTCAAGGGCAGCATTTCCGAGCAGAACATCGGCATGCTGCAGGTAGGCCAGGCCGTGGTCATCCGCTCCCGGGTGGACCCCTCCGCCACCTGGTCCGGCACCGTCGACTCCATCGGCAGCGAGCCCACGGAGGACCAGAACCAGAACATGTACTACGGCGGCATGGGCGACCAGGGCCAGCAGGCCTCCAAATACAATTTCTATGTGGTCCTAAGCAACCTGGAAGGCCTGATGCTGGGCCAGCACGTGTACATCGAGCCCAACCTGGGGGTCAGCTCTTCCCGCACGGGCATGTGGCTTCCGGCCATCTATGTGGTCAGCAGCGACCGGGGCAGCTATGTGTGGGCCCGGGATGAAAACGAGAAGCTGGAAAAGCGCCCTGTCATGCTGGGCGAATTTGACCAGGGCGAAGACCTCTATCAGATTGTGGACGGCTTGGAGCCCGGGGACTACATCGCCTACCCCAGCGAGGATTACATTGAGGGCGGCCCCACTACCACGGACGCTTCCGCCATGGCTTTGCCCGGCGAGGACGATATGCCCATGGAAGACCCGGGCATGGACCTGGCCGATCCCGGCATGACGGACCCGGGCCTGACGGACATTGTACCGGAGGATGGCCTGGAGGACGCTCTGCCTGACGATGGAACTCTGCCCGATGACGGCACGGCTTCCGTACCGGAGGGCGAGGGGGACGCGGGGCTGTATGAATCCGGGCTGGACGATGTCTCCAATCCGGCGGACGGGGGGGTTATGGCGCGATGATACTGGAACTGCGGAATATCTGCAAGACCTATATGCAGGGCCGGTATGAAGTGCCTGTGCTCCAGGGTATCTCCCTTTCCGTGGAGGAAGGGGAATACCTGGCCATTATGGGCCCCTCCGGCTCGGGCAAGACCACTTTGATGAACATCATCGGCTGTCTGGACAATCCTAGCTCCGGCGAATATATCTTGGAAGGCCAAGATATCGCCCGCATCAGCGAGAAGCATATGTCCGATGTGCGGCTGAGGAGCATTGGCTTTGTGTTCCAGAGCTTCTACCTGCTCTCCCGGCAGACGGCTTTGGACAACGTGGCCCTGCCCCTGCTCTATGCCGGTGTGCGCAAGCGGGAGCGCCAGCAGATCGCCCGCCGGGCCTTAGAGCGGGTCGGCCTGGGCGACCGCACGGACTTTAAGCCCACGCAGCTCTCCGGCGGCCAGTGCCAGCGGGTGGCCATTGCCAGGGCCATTGTCAACAATCCTAAGCTGATCCTGGCCGACGAGCCCACCGGCGCGCTGGATACCAAATCCGGCGACCAGATTATGGAAATCTTCAAAAGCTTAAACGCGGAAGGCGTTACCATTGTTATGATTACTCACGAGCCCGAGATCGCCGCCCATGCCAAGCGCACCCTGCATATTCGGGACGGCCTGCTGGTGGACGGCGGCGGACGGCCCCTTTCTCCCCCGCCCGCTCCGGCGGATATGGAGGATATCTCCTCCCGGGAGGAGCCGGCGGACGCCCCCCAACCGGCAGGTCCGGCGGAGGAATCCCCCGTGCCAGAACCCGCCGCGGAAAAGGAGCCCGCTCCGGAAGCGCCGGAAAAAGCGGGCCCCTTGAAGGAGCTTACCGCCCAAGCCGCCAGACAGGCCGGGCATTTGACCCATTGGCTGGGCCAGGCTCCGGAGCTGCTCCGGCAGGCCCCCCAGCTGCTGAAAAAGCTCCCCCTGTCAGGGAAAAAAGCAGAAGAAGCGCCTACGGATCCTGTAGAAAAGCCGGAAAGCAGCCCGGTGGAAGCCTCTCCGCCGGAGCGGGCCCCCAGCGAACCGGACGCGCCCGCGGAAACGGCGCAGGAAGAAAGCATCAGCGGGGAGTCCATCATCGCCGCCCTGGAACGCCAGCAGAAGGAACTGGAACAAAACGGCGGCGAGGGGAAGGAGGCGGAGCATGAATAACAAAGTAAATATCCGCAAGCGGCTGATTATCTCAGGTATCTGCCTGCTGGTGATTGTGGGAATTATTTTCGGATCGGTTTCCTATGCCAATTACCGGAAAGACCTAAAAACCGTGGAAGTCCTTCCCATGAACTACGTGTCCTCCTCCGGCTGGGGCGGGCAGAGCACCACTCAGGGAACCATTATCTCCGACTATGTGCAGGAGCTGTTTCCGGACGCTCAAAAAACCATCAGTGAAATTTTCGTAACCGAAGGGCAGCAGGTGACCATCGGCACTCCTCTTTTGCAGTATGACAAAACCTCCTTGGAGTTGGCCGTAGAGGCGCGGGAGATCGACGTCAAAAAGGTCGAGGTCAAAATCGACGAAGCGCAGCGGAAGCTGAAAAAATATCAAAACACCAAGCCTTATTCCACGCCCCGGCCCACGGTGCGGCCGACCAACCGCCCCACCCCCCGGCCTACCGTGCGGCCCACGGCCAAACCTACCGCCACGCCAAAGCCCTCTCCCTCGCCTTCTCTGGCTCCCTCCCCCACGCCGGTACCCACGCCGGACGTGAATGTTTACAGCGAGCTGGACCTGGACTCGGTTCCCTATGAGGGCAAGGGCACCACGGAAGAGCCCTACATCTTTTTGTGTACGGAAAATTTTGAGATGACGCAGGCTTTCTTAAAGCATCTGCTGGGGCTCTATCCCTCTTCCGAGCCTACCCCGGAGCCGGACCCCACTCAGGAGCCCGATCCCACCTCAGATCCGGACAGCAGCGGAAACGAACCCGGCGGAGAGGAATCCGGCGATGGGGAGGTCTCCTCCCAGTGGGAGGACGAGGTTCCGCTCAGCAGCGGAGAGGGCTCCGAAATACCCGAAACGGATCTGGTCACTCCCTTCGCGGCCGTATTTGAGGTTCGGGAGGGCAACTCCAACTATGGAAGCTTAATTTCCAGCTTCCATCTGGACGGTACTAAGCTTTCCGCTCTGTTCAGTTTGCCCGGGCTGGTCACCGGCGCGGAGTCCGGCCGCCAGGTCGCCCAAGAGGCCGGCTTGGCCGCTCCGGCTCCCCGGCAGGCTTCCGCCAGCCCCTCCCCCACGCCTAAGCCCACCCCCAGCAACAACTACAACGATATGAACTATACCTCGTCTCAGCTGAGCCAGTTCATCAAGGAAACCAAGCGGGAGATTACCGACCTGCAGCACGACCTGAAGATGGCCCAGCTGGAACTGGACAAGGCAAAGAAAACTTTGGAAAACTCCACCGTCACCAGCACTGTGGAGGGACAGGTGCGCAGCCTGCTGGACATTGACACCGCCGTGATGGAGGGAAAACCCTTTATGGTGGTCTCCGGGGCGCAGCAGTACTATATTTCCGGGTCCCTTAACGAAAATCTGCTGGGCAGCGTAAACGTGGGCGACTTCGTCAGCGCCATGTGCTGGATGAACGGCATGACCTACCAAGCGCAGATCGTGTCCATCTCCGACTATCCTCTGGACGACAGCAACGGATACTACTATTATGGTAGCAACATGAACCCCAACAGCTCCAATTACGAGTTTACCGCCGTTATTGAGAACCCGGACGACGGCTTGCAGACCGGTTATGGGGTGGATATCACCCTGGAGCTGAATGCCAGCGACTCCATTGATGCCACCTACCTGTCCCGGCCCTATTTCCGGGAAGACAGCTCCGGCTACTATGTTATGATGGCCGGAAAGGACAACCGGCTGAAAAAGCAGTATGTGAAGCTGGGCAAACCAGCCCCCTGGGGCAGCAATGATTTGGAGATCATCTCAGGTATTACCCAGGAAGATTTTCTCGCCTTCCCCTATGGGGACGCCAAGGAAGGCGTCCGCTGCCTGGTGCAGGATACCAACGAGCCCCCTTGGCCGGAAGGCTCGGAGGATGAGTCCAGCAGCCTGCCCTCTGGAACGGAAGACGGGTTAGAGCCCGGCTTGGAGGACGGACTGGAGCCCGGTATAGAAGACGGCCTGGTGGAGCCCGGCCTGGACCAGCCCTATGAAGAGGGCCTGACGGACACGCCCGAGGATGGCGGGTCCAGCCTGGCGGAAGGAGCGGAAGATCCCGCCTCTCCATCGGACGAGACTTTTGCCGCCGGAGAGGATGACGGAGGCGTCTTCCTAAAAACTGAGAACGGAGGTGTGGTCGCCTTTGATTGAGAATATCCGACTGTCTTTTCAAGGCATATGGGCCCATAAGATGCGGTCTTTCCTGACCATGCTGGGAATCATCATCGGCATCGCTTCCATTATTTCCATTGTGTCCACCATCAAGGGCACCAACGAGCAGATCAAGCAGAACCTGATCGGCGCTGGGAATAATGTGACCAAAATCCAGCTTTACAGCACGGAGTGGAACAGCGTTTACACCACCGACGAGGGCATCCCGGACGGCGTGCCGCTGATCAACGAAGGCATGATGGAAGAAATTCTGGCGCTCCCCAATGTGGAGACCGCCAGCGCCTATAACCGGCGGCAAGGCTGGAACAGCACTTTCTACTACAATGATACGGCCATGTCGGGCTGTCCGGTGTACGGGATTGACAACGGCTATTTTAATACCTGCGGCTACCGGCTGAAGTCGGGCCGGATGTTTGTGCCCAACGATGACAGCGATTTCCGGAACGTGGCCATTCTGGACCAGGAAACGGCCCGGACCCTGTTCCAGAGCGAAGATCCTTTGGGAAAAACCATTGAATTCAACTCTGTCCCCCTGGTGGTGGTCGGCGTGGTGGAGCAGGTGACAAAGTTCGAGCCGGTGATTAACACCATTGACGAATACTACACCTACATGAGCACCCAGCAGTCCGGAGCCGTGTACGTGCCCCAGGCCGTCTGGCCCACGCTGTTCGTCTATGACGAGCCCATGGAGCTGGCCATTAAAGTGAGCTACACCGAGGCCATGTCCACTGTGGGCAAAAGCGCGGCGGACCTGCTGAACACCTACAACCGCAATGAGAAAATCGTTTACCGGGCCGAGGACACCCTGGAAAAGGCCAAGGACCTGCAGGACTTGAGCAACGCCACCAACCAGCAGCTGGTGTGGATTGCCAGCATCTCCCTGCTGGTGGGCGGCATCGGCGTAATGAATATCATGCTGGTGTCCGTCACGGAGCGCACACGGGAGATCGGCCTAAAGAAAGCCATCGGGGCCAAAAAAAGCCGCATTTTGTGGCAGTTTTTGACCGAGGCGGCCCTACTCACCAGCCTGGGCGGCCTGCTGGGAGTGGGCGTGGGCATCGGCCTAGCCCAGCTGATCTCCCGCATTGCTGAGACCCCGGTAGCCATCAGCGTGCCGGCCATTCTCTTCGGCGTGGTGTTCTCCATGATCATCGGCATTATTTTCGGCCTGATGCCCTCTGTTAAGGCCGCAAACCTAAACCCCATCGACGCGCTGCGCCACGAATAATTCCTTCACAAAGCGAAGAGCTGGCCCATAGGAGGCCAGCTCTTTTTGCGCGTTTACAGCGTCTTTCGATATTTAAGCAGGGTGTATTTTCGCCCGTCGTGGGGCCGGACGAGCTCCTCCGCTCCGCACTGCCGGAATCCGGCCTTTGCGGCCAAGGCGCGGGAGGCGGCGTTCTCCTCCCAAGAGGAGTATTGAAAGGTTTTGGCGCCCCGCTCTTTTGCCAGGGCCAGAAGAGCTTGCAGCACCTGCCAGCCATAGCCCCGGCCCCAAAAGTCCGGGCCCAGACAGATGCCCGTCTCCTCCCAGACGTCCCCTTCCAACGGGGCGATTCCCGTAAAACCGATCGCCTCGCCAGTAGACTTTAGGAAAATGGTATAGGCCGTCTCCCGTTCCGCCTGGAAGCCAATGGTCCGGCGCATCCGCTCCTGAGCTTCCGCTTCATCCGGAGACAGCTCCGGCACCATATAGCGGAAGCTCTCCGGACGGCTCCAGACATTGCGGTACATGGCCCGCCAATCCTCGAACCTTGCCTTGCCAAAAATCAAATCCTTTGTTTCCAACATAGCGATTCCTCCCATCTCAGGACCCTGTAGATTTATACCGCCGCACGCCTATGCGCCAGACAATCCAGCAGGGAACCACAAATAGGCAGGCCAAGAGGGGCAGAAAGATGAACAGCGGGTTGTCCGACCGGCCCAGCACATAGGTCAGCGGGTAATACTGCACCAGCGCGTAGGGAATCACGAAGGTGCAGAAGGTAAGCATTCCCTTGCCGTAAATGCTTAAGGGGTACTTGCCGTGTTCAATAGCCCCATAGGTAAAAACATTCATGAATTCCAGCCCCTGCAGGGTGAAAAAGGCAATAGAGCCATCCAGCAAAAAGAGAGCGGAAAACAGCACGCAGCCTCCGACCGCCATAAATATCACCGTAATGACCCGGGAAAAGTTCCAGTCTACATAGCAGCTTGCCAGCCCATAGACCAGCATGACGATTCCCTGCAAAAGCATCCCGACCCGAATAAAATCAATGCGGTATGCCAGCACTTGAAAGATTTCGTTCCGGGGGCGGCAGAGAATCCGGTCAAACTCGCCGTTGGCAATCATGCTGTCAAAGACCTTGAAGCCCGAGGCGAACATCTGGGCCACGGAAAAGCCCATAAGCATGATCCCGTAGCACAAAAGCACCTCTTCATAGCTGAACTCCGCCACCTTGTGGAACCGCTGGAACATAAACGATATTCCCAAAAATACCGTAAAAGAGGTGAGAAAGGAACCGATCAGCGTGGCGAAAAAGGAGCCTTTATACTGCATTGTAGATTTTAGATGAATCGAAAAATATTTACCATATAATTTTAGCATGTCTCAGCCCCCCTGCACAACCACGGTTTTCAGTTCCTTCCACTCCAGCAGCTTGCCAACACCCACCAGGGCCACGATCCAGAAGACCTGCATGAGCATAAGCACAACCATCTCCCTGCCCGCCAGATCCCCGGTATAGATGCGGATGGGCACATTGGCCGTGGAGGAAAAGGGCAACAGCTCCGAGAACTGCCGGAAGCCCTCTGGAAAGAAGGGCAGGGGCACGATGTTCCCGGAAAAAAAGTCGCAGATTCCCACGGCAATCAGCCGCACGCCCCGAGGGGTGATGGTGTGGAAGGTGATCATGTAGACGATCATCCCAATGGCAGTAACTACTCCCAAGGCCAGGGTTAAGGAAACCAAAAACAGCAGAAAGGCGGGTAGGTCCGGCGGAGCGGCCATGCCATAGGGAGCGGGAAGCAGCGCGGCCACGGCCAGCACCGGCACGCAGCGCAAAAGGGCGTTGGCTACCCGGGTGGCGGCGGAACGGGTGAACCACATGCCGTACACGTCCACCGGGCGGCAGAGCTCATAGGCCACGTTGCCGTTTTGAATGACGTTAAAGAACTCGTTGTCTATGCCGCCCATGCTCACTAAGGTCAATAGGGCCTGTTGAAGCCAGATATAGCTGGCGGCCGCGGGGAAAGTCATGGGAAAAGCCGCCGGGTCCGTGTCGTAGAAAGCCTTCATGGACAATATGTACATGGCCCCCCAGAAAAACTGGCAGACCAATCCGCCCAGCGCCGCCGCCCGGTACTGTAGGCCCATGGTAAAGCGCAGGCGGAAAAAAGCCAGATATTTTTTCATCCCTCCACCCCGCTTAGGTCACGTCGAACTTCTTGTAAAGCTCGGCTACCGTCTCGTCGATATGGCTGCCGCCCCGGCGTATGTCCTCCAGGCTCCCGTCCAGGAGAATCTTTCCCTTGCCAATCAGGAGAATCCGGCTGGCCAGGGCCTCGATGTCCTGCATGTCGTGGGTTGTCAGCAATACCGTGGTATGCCGCTCTTGGTTGAGCCGCTTAATAAAGTCCCGGACCGCCAGCTTGGAGACGGCGTCCAGGCCGATGGTGGGCTCGTCCAAAAAGAGGATCTTCGGGTTATGGAGCAGCGACCCGGCAATCTCGCAGCGCATCCGCTGGCCCAGGGAGAGCTGCCTGGCCGGGGTGCGGAGTAGTTGGGCTAGGTCCAAAAGCTCCGTCAGCTGGTCCACATTCTTTTTGTAGACCTCCGTGGGAATGGCGTAGATTTCCTTTAAGAGCTCGAAGGAATCCACCACTGGCACATCCCACCAGAGCTGGGTCCGCTGGCCGAACACCACGCCGATCTCCTTTACATGCTTTTGGCGGCTCTTCCAGGGGATCCTTCCGTCAATCAAGCACTTGCCGCTGTCTGGGGTCAAAATGCCGCTGAGAATTTTTATGGTGCTGGACTTTCCCGCGCCATTTGGACCGATATAGCCCACCATCTCGCCGTCGCCGATCCGGAAGCTGACGCCGTCCAGCGCGTGGACGTATGTATACTCCCGGTGAAACAGCGCCTTGACCGCCTGGCCAAAACCAGCCTCCCTGCGGGCGACCTTAAAGGTTTTTCGCAGGTCTTGCACTTCAATCATGCAGAACACTCCCTTCTTTTTCCCGACATTTTTTCGGATTGATGACGCCCCGGCCAGCCGCGGAACCCGGGGACCCGCCTTTTGAGGGCAGGGAAACCTATTATAGTATGCGGCAAAGGAAGCGTCAAGAACTTGCGGCCATTTTTTCTACACTGGTCCTGGTGTTTCCATCCTAATCAGCTGAAAAACTGTTGAAAAAGCCATAAAGCAGAGTTAAGCTTACGGCCGCCCATCGAGATTCTTTATGGAAAAATCGCATATTCATTGCGTCCGCCGCGTCTTTGTGTTATAATGGGCAGCAATTAGAAATTCCTTTTGAGGAGGGTTCTATCTTGAACAAGGAACACAAAACGCCTCATCCGGTAGGCTTTTGGCCCGCCGCGGCCACCTTTGCGGCGCTTATCGGCCTGGTGGTCTCCTTCACGGCCGGATTGGGCAGCGCGCCCCATGTCCCCCTGCTGTTGGCGGCGGCCTTGGCGGCCATTGTGGGGGCGCTCCACCGCTTCTCCTGGCAGGACATGCTGGAGGGGATTTCTCAGGCTGTCACGCCCGCCCTGCCGGCCCTATTGATCATCATGTCCATCGGCGTGCTCATTGCCGCTTGGATGGCCGGGGGAATCATCCCCACAATGGTGTATTACGGCCTGCAAATCATCTCCCCCCGCTTCTTTTTGATCACGGCCCTGCTGCTCTGCTCCTTGGTTTCCTTGGCCATTGGCAGCAGCCTGTCCACCATTGGCACGGTAGGCGTGGCCCTGTTCGGCATTGGGGAGGCCATTGGCATTCCCGCGCCCATTACGGTAGGGGCAATCGTCTCCGGAGCCTATTTTGGCGATAAGATGTCCCCCCTCTCCGACACCACCAACCTGGCCCCCTCGGTGTCCGATACCAATGTCTTTGACCACATCCGCCACATGATGGTGACCACCACGCCCACCTACCTGATCTGCATTGTGATCTACGGCGTGTTGGGCTTTGTTTTCGGCGGCGGCTCTGGGGACTCCGCCCAGGTGCAGGCTACCCTGAACGCGCTGAAGGAAGCCTTCGTCATCCACCCGCTGCTGCTCCTGCCGCCCCTTTTGGTGCTGGTTATGGTGATCTTCCGGGTTCCCGCCCTGCCGGGTTTGTTAGGCGCGGCCCTGTTGGGGTACCTGGCGGCGCTGGCTGTGCAGGGCGCGGATTTCCGTTCCCTGCTGGGCGGCGTGATGAGCGGTTTCTCCGCCAGCACCGGCGTGGAGGCGGTGGATACCCTGCTGAACCGGGGCGGCATCCTCAGTATGATGCGTACCGTGGCGTTAATGATCATCGCCCTGAGCTTTGCGGGCATTTTTGAGAAGACGGGGATGGCCGGAAGCATTTTGAAAAAAGTGGTCAGCCATGTAAGGTCGGACAGGGGGCTGGTCATCGCCACGATTCTTACCGCCTGGGGCGTGCTGCTGGGTACGGGCCAGCAGTATGTGGCCATCATCATGACCGGACGGCTGTTCCGCCCCCTTTATCAAGAGCACAACCTAAAGCCCCAAAACCTGAGCCGGGCCTTGGAGGACGCGGGCACCGTTTTCGGAGGCATTGTGCCTTATAGCACAGGGGCCGGATTTACCGAAAACATGCTGGGCGTTTCGGCCTGGCAGTACGGGCCCTTTACCTTTTTCGGGTGGCTGAACCCGTTCGTAGCCATCGCCATAGCGGCCATGGGGAAGAGTATGCCCAAACGGGAAAGGGATGAGTGAGAAGGCCTTCGGCGGAAGTAGGAAGCCGCTCCCCTCTCCCCTGCCCTATTGCAAAAAATTTCCAGACAGGGTATAATACCTTCAGCAGACAATTCAATTCAGGGGTATCATGCCGGGCTCTTCCGGCAGTATGGGAGGAAGATCTATGACAAGACGGGAAGCCCGCGAACAAGCTTTCTGCATATTATTTGAACAGGCCGTGCGCGGCGAGGACGTGGAGGAGATCATCCGCGCCGCCGCCGAGGCCCGGGACCTGGTCCCCAACTCTTTCACCGAGGAGCTGGCTTATGGGGCGGAGGAACACCAGGCCCGGCTGGACGAGATCATCGGCGGAGCCGCCAAGGGCTGGAGCCTCCGGCGGCTCTCCAAGGTAGCCCTGGCCATTCTGCGCATGGCCGTCTTCGAGCTGCTGTATCTGGACTCCATCCCAGCCAGCGTTACCATCAACGAGGCCGTGGAGCTGGCCAAAACCTATGGCGGACAGGGGGACGCGCCCTATATCAACGGCGTGCTGGGCACTGTTGTGAAAAACTACTGCCCGGACGGAGAGAAGCCGTGAACGCTCTGGGCATTGACACCAGCAACTATACCACTTCCGCCGCCCGGTATGACGGGGCGGCGGTTGCCGCCAACCGGAAGCTCCCTCTGCCCGTGTCCCCCGGCCAGCGGGGGCTGCGCCAGAGCGACGCGGTGTTCCACCACACCCGCCAGCTGCCCGTCCTCTTGGCAGAGCTGCTGCCGGACCCGGACCTGGCCGTCCTCGGCGTTTCCGACCGGCCCCGGCAGACGGAAGATTCTTATATGCCCTGCTTTCTTACCGGTCTAGGCCATGCTCAGGCTTTGGGCGCGGCCCTGGGCCTGCCGGTGCTGCGTTTTTCCCACCAGCAGGGGCACATTGCCGCCGCCCTGTACTCTGCCGGGCGGCTGGATCTGTTGGAGCGGGACTTCCTGGCCTTTCACGTCTCCGGCGGCACCACGGAGGCCGTGACGGTCTCCCCCGGCGGACCGGAAGGACCCAAAACTCAGCTTGCGGCAGGGTCTTTGGACCTAAAGGCCGGACAGGCCGTGGACCGGGTGGGGCTGATGCTGGGGCTTCGCTTCCCCTGCGGACCGGAGCTGGAACGGCTGGCCTTGTCCTGGCCCCAGCCAGCGCCGGGCAAGCCCGCCATGAAGGGCGCGGACTGCTCCCTTTCCGGCATTGAGAACCAGTGCCGGGCCAGGGTAGAACAGGGCCGCCCCCCTGCCGAAACGGCCCGCTTCTGCCTGGATTCCATTGCCGCCGCTTTGGACGAAATGTGCCACCTGCTGCTTTTGGAGCTGGGCCCCCTGCCGGTGGTCTTTTCCGGAGGGGTCTGCTCCTGCTCCCTGCTGCGGGAGCGGCTGGGGGAGAAATACGGGGCCGCTTTCGCCGCGCCGGAATTTTCCGCCGACAACGCCGCCGGAGCGGCCATTTTAGCTTATCGTGGGAGGTTTGGCCTATGAGCGCCGCGCCCTTGACCGTGACCCAAGTGAACCGCTTTGTCCGCTCCTTGATCGAGGGGGACGGACGGCTGAACGACATTCTCATTGCCGGGGAAATTTCCAACTTCTCCGGCCAGTATAAGTCCGGGCACCTATACTTTTCCTTAAAGGACGAACACGCCTTGATCAAGGCGGTAATGTTTGCCTCCTCTGCCCACCGCCTGCGCTTCCGGCCAGCGGACGGCATGCGGGTGGTCATCCGGGGCCGGGTATCCTTGTATGAGGCGGCGGGGCAGTATCAGCTTTACGCGGAGGACATGCAGCCGGACGGCCTGGGGGCCCTGGCTTTGGCCTATGAGCAGCTGAAAGCCCGTCTGGCGGCAGAGGGGCTTTTCTCTCCCGAACGCAAAAAGCCCCTGCCCCCTTTTCCCCAACGCATTGGAGTGATCACTTCTCCCACCGGCGCGGCGGTGCGGGATATTTTGCAGATTACCGCCCGCCGCTGGCCCGTGGCGGAGATCCTGCTCTGCCCGGTGCTGGTCCAGGGGGAGGCCGCTCCCGCCCAACTTACTGCCGCCGTGCGCTCCCTAAACGAGGAGGGCTCCTGCGACGTCATCATTTTGGGCCGGGGCGGGGGTTCCATGGAGGACCTGTGGGCCTTTAACGACGAAGCCCTGGCCCGGGCGGTGGCCGGGTCCGCCATACCCATTGTGTCCGCGGTGGGCCACGAGACGGACTTTACCATCTGCGATTTTGCCGCCGACCTGCGGGCCCCCACCCCCAGCGCCGCCGCCGAGCTGTGTACGCCGGAGCGGGAAGCCCTGCGGGAGCAGGTAGCGGCCTACCGCCGGTATTTTCAGGAGAAGGCCGTGGAGACCGTGGAAAGCCTGCGCCAAGCGGTGGATATTCTGACGCAGGACTCGCCCTTGGGAGAGCCGGGGCGGTATGTGGCCCTGCGCCGGGAGCGGTTGGACCGGCTGGCCGCAGAGCTGGACCAGTCGGCCCGGACCTTGCTGGAAGAACGGCGGAATACCTTAGCCCTGGCGGCCGGAAAGCTGGACGCCCTGAGCCCCCTCAAGGTGCTGGGCCGGGGGTATGCGGTGGTGTACCATAAAGGGAAAGCCGTGAAGGACCTGAACCCGCTGCCCGCCGGGGAAGAAGTGACCTTGCAGGCGGAAAAAGGCCGGCGGCAGGCCCGGCTGCTATAGGAGAGACAAATGGTAAAAATAGAGACAGAACGGCTGGTCATTCGGGAGTTTGCCCCAGAGGACGCGGCCGGCCTACACGCGATCTTCGGCGACAGCGAGACTATGAAAAACTGCGAGCCTGCCTATGACTTTGAGAAGACCCAGGCATTTCTCAAGGATTTCTGCATTGGAAAAAAGGGCGCCTTGGCCGTTGCAATGAAAGATACGGGGAGGCTCATCGGCTACCTGCTGTGTAAGCCTCTGGGCGAGGATGAAAACGAGGACGTGTATGAAATCGGCTGGATCTTCAACCGGACCTACTGGCGGCAGGGGCTGGCCTTCGAGGCCTGCTCCGCCTTGCGCGGCTACGCCTTTGAAGCGCTCCATGCCCACAAGCTGACGGCCGAGGCCATCGACCCGGTGAAGTCTGTGGGGCTGATGGAAAAGCTGGGCATGGTTCGGGAAGGCGTTCAGCGCAGCCACATCGGGGACAACCGGGGCGGTTGGGCGGACCTGTACCTGTACGGCATGCTTCGAGAGGTCTGGGAGCACATAAAATTGACCGAGAGGAAGGAACACGACTATGCCCGCAAAGAAACTGAAGTTTGAGGATGCCATGAGCCGCTTGCAGGAGATTGTCGTCCGGCTGGAGGAGGGCGAGGCGCCCCTGGAAGAGGCTATGGCTTTGTTTGAGGAGGGCGCGAAGCTCTCCGCCCTGTGCTACAATACGCTGGACCGGGCCGAACAGAAAGTGCGGGAGCTCACGGTCCTTCCTGGGGAGGCGAAAAGCGATGAATGAGACCATGCTGCGGGAAGCCGTGGAGCGGGCCCTGGAAGCCGCCCTGCCCGCGCCCGGCCCGGACAGCCCCGCCGCCTGTGTGGCGGAGGCCATGCGCTACAGCCTGCTGGCCGGAGGCAAGCGGGTGCGGCCCATGCTCACCCTGGCTTTCTGCGCCCTATGCGGCGAGGACTGGCACAGCGCCCTGCCCTTTGCCTGCGGGGTAGAGATGGTGCATACCTATTCCCTCATCCACGACGACTTGCCCTGCATGGACGACGACAGCCTGCGCCGGGGGAGGCCCACCTGTCACAAGGTTTACGGGGAGGCCATGGCCCTGCTGGCTGGGGACGGCCTGCTGACCCAGGCCTTCGAGGCCGTGCTGGCCTTTCCGGACCCGGCCAAAGCCGCCGCCGCCGCCAAATGCCTGGCCTCTCTGGCCGGGTACCAGGGCATGGTGGGGGGCCAGTGCATCGACCTGAGCGCCAGCCGCCAAAAGGCAAGCCTGGACCTGCTCAAGGAGATGGACCAGGGCAAGACCGTGGCCCTCATCGACGCGGCCTGCCGCATGGGATGCATCGCCGCCGGAGCCGGAGAGGCCCAGCTGGCCGCGGCCTCCCGCTACGCCCAGGGAATTGGCATGGCTTTTCAGATTCGGGACGACATTTTGGACGTGTTGGGCGATGCAGAGACCTTAGGCAAAAACACCGGTATGGACGCGGCCCGCGACAAGCGCAACTATGTAAGCTTATTAGGCGTGGAGACCGCCCAGGATCTGGTAGAATCTTACACCGGCCAGGCGGTGGAGGCCCTGGGGGTCTTTCCTCAGGACCAGAGTTTTTTGACGGAGCTGGCCCTGGCTTTGGCCCGGCGGGAAAACTAGTGCGGAGCCTTTCCTACCCCGTGCCGGAGGAATGGGGCGGAGCGGCGGCCAGCGCCTTTGCCCGCCGCTTTTTGGAGCTCTCCGCTTCGGCCTGGAAGGACTTCAAATATGAGGGCGGTATTCTGGTGAACGGACGGCCCTGCCTAGCCAACGCGGTCTTGCGGGCCGGGGACGTTCTCACTTTGATCTTGCGGGAGGAAGAGGCGGAGTATTCCCCCTCTCCCCTGCCCTTGAATATTCAGTATGAGGACGAAGACTTCCTGCTGCTGGACAAGCCCGCCGGAGTCCCGGTGCATCCCTCCCCCGGCCACGACCGGGACAGCCTGCTGAACGGCTTGGCCCATTATTACCGGCAGACCGGCCAGCGCTGCCGGGTGCGGCCCCTCTACCGGCTGGACCGGGACACCAGCGGCCTGCTGCTCTTTGGGAAAAACCGCATTGCGGCTGGAGCCCGGCTGGAAAAGAGCTATCTGGCCGTGTGCCAGGGCGTTTTGACCGGGAGCGGCGCCGTGGACCTGCCCATCGGTCTGGAGCCGGGGAGCAAGATCAAGCGGACCTGCAGGGCGGGGCTTTCAGAAAGCCGGCCCGCGCTCACCCGCTGGCAGGCTTTGGCCAGCGAGGAGGGCCATACCCTGCTGCGCCTTTGGCTGGAAACCGGCCGGACCCACCAGATCCGGGTCCATATGGCTGCGCTGGGGCATCCGCTGGCGGGGGACGACCTGTACGGAGGGGGCCGGGAGCGCATTCCCCGCCAGGCCCTGCACTGCCGGACTCTGAAAGTTCGGTGCAAGGCCTTGGGCTGGGACCGGGATTTCCGCGCGGACCCGCCGGAGGATATGCGAACGGCCTTCCCGGGGCTGTTTCGGGCCTGGGAGAAGACAACGGACGGGGAAGAAACGAGAAAGGGAGGCAGGCGTGATGGAGTTTCAACGGCACTTTGACCGCGCGGCGGCGGAGTACGATGCGGCCCGCCCGGACTATCCTCGGGAGCTGTTCGCGGAGATCTTCCGCTACCAGCCCCTGAATGGAAACAGCCGGGTCCTGGAAATCGGCCTGGGCACCGGCAAGGCCTCCGGGCCGGTGCTGGAAACCGGCTGCCAGCTGGTGGGGCTGGAGCCGGGAGGCAGCCTGGCGGCCTTGGCCCGGCGGCGGCTGAAGGGCTGCGGGAGCCTCGCCCTGGTGGAGCAGACCTTGCAGGAATATGAGGGACCGGACGAGAGCTTTGACCTAGTTTACGCGGCTACCTCCTTCCATTGGATCCCGGAGGAGTACGGCTACCGGCGGGTATACGGCCTGCTGCGGCCCGGCGGGGCCTTCGCCCGGTTTGGCTACCACGCCGGGCCGGACCGAAAGCGCCGGGCCCTTACCCAGGAGGTCTATGCCCTCTACCGCCAGTACATGCACGGCGGCAAGGGGGAGTACCGCCCTTTGGGCCCGGAGGACGGAGAGCAGCTTTTGGCCATTCCCCGGCGGTACGGCTTTGGGGAGGCGGCGTTTCACCTCTATGAGATGGAGAAGGACTTCACCGCGGAGGAGTACATGGGCCTGCTGCGGACTTACCCGGACCACATGGCCCTGGAGCCGGAAAACCGGGAGGGGCTGTTCCGGGGAATCTACCAGGCCATCCACCGGCACGGCGGAGTGATGACCGTATATTATACCGTTGACCTGGAGCTGGCCCGAAAGCCCAGCAGCTCCGGCCAGTAGGTAAAATTTCAAGATTCGCCCCAAGGAGGCATGCTTATGGAGATCACGGCGCTTACGCCCAGCCAAGTGGACCTGGTCAATGAAGTCAACGAGCCCTTCCCGCTGATCGGCCGCTTTTACCCCACCCTCTCCCGAGGGCGGTGGAGCTGGGAAGAGGAGCTTTTCTCCCAGCCCGCCGGGACCAAAACCAACCCGCCCCTGGACCGGGAGAACTGCCTGGAATACGCCAAAGGAGACGGTCAAGTCCTGTACCTGGCCTGGGAGGACGGCCAATGCCTGGGGCATATCGCGGTGCAGGCGGAGTTTATGGGCTGGGCCTATGTGGAGGACCTGGCGGTCCGCCAGAACAGCCGGGGGCGGGGCGTGGGGACCGCGCTCATTCAGAAAGCCGCCCAGTGGGCCCGGGACCGGGGCCTGGCCGGGCTTCGGCTGGAGACCCAGGACAACAACCTGCAGGCCTGCCGGTTTTACCTGAAACAGGGCTTCCAGATCGGCGGGGCCAACTACCTGCGCTACCACACCCTCCCCGCACCCCAACGCGGGGAAGCCGCCCTATTTTTCTATCTGATTTTTTAAGGAGGCGAGCCTATGCCCGCGTGCATCACCCATCATCTTTTCGCCAAAGACCTGCTGGACCGGCTCTGTGAGCCTGTGGACGAGACCGCTTTTTTCTGGGGGGCCCAGGGACCGGACTTTCTCTTCTGCCATCGGTATATCCAGGCCGCGGCCAAGAAGGACGTGAAATCGCTGAAAGAATATGGCTCCGCCCTGCACAGGACCTCCCCCACCGCCACTTTAAGAGCCATGCGGGACTTTCTGGCCCGCCGCCCGGACCGGGCGTACCGGTCCTATGTGCTGGGCTTTCTGTGCCACTATGCTTTGGACTCCACCGTCCATCCCTATGTAAACGCCCGCTCCCACTCTCTGCTGGAAGTCCGGCCCTGGGAGAACGCCTCCACCCTTCACGGAGAGATTGAAGCCGCTCTGGACGCCATTGCGCTGCGCTGGAAGACGGGCCGGCTGCCCAGCGAGGTGCACCTGAAAAATATGTTTCCGAAAAACGAGGGCGTACAGCGGAAAATCGCCGTGTTGTATCGGGAGGTGCTGTTCGCGGTCTATGGGAACCATGTGTCCGAGGAAGAGCTCTACCGGGCCACCCGGGACGCCCACTTCATCTTCGCCTGCTGCAACGACCGCACCGGCTTAAAGCGCAGGCTGTTTGGCGCCCTGGAAAAGGGCCGCCCCAGCTACGTGACCTCCCACCTGGTCCCCCTGACCGAGGACCCGGAGCCGGACTATGCCAACGCCCAGCACGAAGAATGGATTTGGAAGAACTCAGCCAGCCGCCAGGACTTTTTTGAGCTATACGAAGAAGCCCTGGATCGGGCGGAGGCTCTGGCCTCCCACTTTGAAACCGGGGACCTAAAAGAGCTGACCGGGGAGCGGCCCTTTGGCTGAGGCGGCGTCCGTTCTGGCCCTAGAGCCTCTGACGGAACAGAATCTGCCTCTGGTCCTAGCGATCCGGCGGGAGGACGTAAGCGAGGATTTTGTGGACAGCGCTGCCAGCTTGTGGGAGTTGACCCAATATGGCGCGGAGCACGGCTGCCTTGGCCGGACCTTTGCCGTCATGCTGGGAGAGGCCTGCGTGGGGGTTTTGCTGCTGGGCGAGGCCATTCCCTGGGAGACCGACCCGCCGGAAATGGCCCGGGAGCCCTTCTACCGGCTGATGGGCTTTATCATGGACCGGCAGTACCGGGGCCGGGGACTGGGGGGCCGGGCTTTGGAGCTGGCGGTTCAGCGGGTGTACCAAGAGTTCGGGGCGCGCCCTATCGCCTTGGGAGTACACCGGGACAACCGGGCCGCACAGCGCTTTTATCTGCGCCAGGGCTTTGTGAAAACGAAGTATATGGAAGGAAACGACGTCTATTTCCTGCGCTACCCGATAAAAAACCCATAAACCAAAAGCTTAGCCCGCCGCAAGCTTTTGTCAATCTCTGGCCCCGCGCTTGACAAAAGCGACTATCAATGGTATAGTATTCCCTAGAGACATACTAGATATTTCGGCGCTGTAACAGGCGAAAGCGTTGAAGCATTTGAATGTTGCCAGCAGGAAAACTGCACCCTTTCAGAGCGATTTGATCGGGTGCATGATTCTTATTTGTGCATATGCGCCGGGAGTTTTTCAGATTGGGGAAATCCGAATGCTTACAATCGACAAAATATTTCATGCCTCGGTGGTGTTAAAAAACATTGTCCGGGCCACCAACATCGTACATACCGAGGGCATTACCGAAGACTGCTCCCTTTTCCTGAAGCCGGAAAATCTCCAAAAGACCGGGTCATTCAAGCTGCGGGGCTCCGGGTATAAGATCGCCATGCTTTCCGAAGAGGAAAAGGCCCGGGGCGTGATTGCCTGCTCGGCGGGAAACCATGCCCAGGGGGTGGCCTTGGCCGCCACAAAAAGCGGGGTAAAGTCTTTGATCTGCCTGCCGGACAGCGCGCCCATCTCCAAGATTGAGGCCACAAAAAAGTACGGGGCACAGGTGTGCCTGGTGGAGGGCGTATACGACGACGCCTACAACCGGGCTTTAGAATTGAAGGAGGAGCGGGGCTACACCTTCGTGCACCCCTTTGACGACGAGGACGTGATTGCCGGCCAGGGCACCATCGGCCTGGAGATCGTCCAGGAGATCAACGACATTGACGCGGTGATCGTGCCAATTGGCGGCGGCGGGCTGATTTCCGGCGTGGCCTGCGCCATTAAGTCCATGAACCCCGCGGTAAAGGTGTACGGGGTCCAGGCGGCGGGGGCGCCCAGCATGTTCAATTCCGTGCACGGCGGTTCCATCAGCTGCCTGGAAAACGTCTCCACCATCGCGGACGGCATTGCCGTGAAGCAGCCGGGGGAGCATACCTTCCAGCTGGTGCAGAAATACGTGGACGACATCGCGCTGGTAACGGAGGATGAGATTTCCTCCGCCATTCTGGCGCTGATTGAAAAACAGAAAATGATCGCCGAAGGGGCCGGAGCCGTGTCCGTGGCGGCGGCCATGTTCCATAAATTCCCCATCCAGGGCAAGCGGGTGGTCAGCCTGGTCTCCGGCGGAAATATCGACGTGACCATTCTCTCCCGGGTCATTGAGCGGGGCCTGATGAAGTCCGGCAGGTCCAGCACTTTGGTGATCGAGCTCATCGACAAGCCGGGGCAGCTGCAAACGGTGTCCCGGATTATCGCGGACTGCGGCGGAAACGTTACCAGCGTCCAGTATGAGCGGGCGGGAGAGATTGAGAGCATCAACGGGTGTTATTTGAAGATTGGCATGGAGACCCGGAACTATGCCCATGTGCAGATGATTGCCGGAGCCCTGCGGGACAACGGCTTTAAGCTGATTGGAAAGAACGGGGAGGCGTAGCGGCGTTATGGGAAAACCGTATCTTTTTATTGTAACCGGCCGGCCCGGCGCTGGAAAAACCACCTTTGCCAAGGCCTTCGCCCAGGCGGCTTTTCTGCACCCGGTTTGGAGCGTGCGGCTGGAGCCCCGGCTGAACGTTCCTACCTGGCGCATTGACACATTGGATGGCTGCCAGCCTGACGCCAGCCAGCTGATCAAGGCTGTTTGGGGCGAGAACAAGGGCCCATTTTAATTGGAAAACCACAACACTAAGGGAGGACTGCATCATGAATAAACTAGCCAAACGCCTGACTTGGATTGCGGCGGGAGCCGCGGTGGGAGTCGCGGTTGCGAAGCTTTCGAAAAAACGGGGGGCGCGCAGCGCGGACCCCCAGGGGCTCCGGCACAGCGGCACCACCGTCCTGGAAACCGAACGGTTGATTCTGCGCCGCTTCACCCTGGAGGATGCAGAGCCTATGTATCAAAACTGGGCCCATGACCCGGAGGTTACCAAGTACCTGACCTGGCCGCCCCACCAGGATGTAGACGTGAGCGAGGAGATCATCGACAGCTGGGTCAGCCAGTATGAAAAAGGGAATTACTACAATTGGGCCATTGAGCTTAAGGAGCTGGGGGAGCCCATCGGCAATATCAGCGTGGTGCAGCGGGATGACCGGGCCCGGCGGGCCCACATCGGCTACTGCCTGGGCAAGGATTGGTGGCATCAGGGGATTATGACCGAGGCGCTGGGGGCTGTCATCAAGTATCTGTTCCGCGAGGGGTATCTGCGGGTAGAATCCCGGCACAATGTGAAAAACCCCCACTCCGGGGATGTGATGAAAAAGTGCGGCATGCAATACGAGGGCACGTTTAAGGGGTACGAGTGGGATAATTCCGGCATCGGCGACGCGGCCTTCTATGCCATCCTCAAAGAAGACTATGAAAACACAAAAGGAGGTGCGTGCCAATGAGGCTTTCCGGCGCGGATATTATTGTAAGAACCTTGATCGAGCAGGGCGTGGACGTGGTGTTTGGCTACCCTGGCGGGCAGATCATCAACGTGTACGACTCCCTCTATAAGTACCGGGACGAGCTGCGGCATGTGCTCACCGCCCACGAGCAGGGCGCGGCCCACGCCGCCGATGGCTATGCCAGAGTCAGCGGCAAGCCTGGGGTGGTCATCGCCACCAGCGGGCCGGGGGCGACCAACCTGGTCACGGGCATTGCCAACGCCTACCTGGACTCGGTGCCCATGGTGGCCATTACCGGCAATGTGCCCGGCCCCCAGCTGGGTACGGACAGCTTCCAGGAGATCGACATCACGGGCATTACGCTGCCCATCACCAAGCATAACTACATTGTGGGCCGGGTGGAGGAGCTGGCGGACACCATTCGGGAGGCCTTCCGGCTGGCCATGTCCGACCGGCCCGGCCCGGTGCTGGTGGATGTGCCCAAGAACATTCAGATCGCCCAGTGCGAGTATGAGCCCCTGCCCCCCGTACAGCCGGACCCCAAGTTTCCTGCCAAGGATGTGCGCATCGAAGCGGCGGCCCAGTGCATCAACGAGGCCCAAAAGCCCTATGTGTACTTTGGCGGCGGACTTCTAAACTCCGGGGCCGAAGAGGAACTGTTGGCCCTGGCGGACAAGATCGACGCGCCCATTGGCTGCTCCTTTATGGGGCTCTCGGGCGTATCCACCCAGCATCCCCGGTTTTTGGGTATGCAGGGCATGCACGGGCATTACGCCTCCTCCATGGCCATGCACCATGCGGACTGCATCATCGCCCTGGGCGTGCGCTTTAACGACCGGGTAACCGGCAACCGGGCCAAGTTTGCCACCAAGGCCAAGATCGTCCACATTGACGTGGATGGGGCTGAGCTGGCCAAGAACATCTCCCCCGCCCACGCCCTGCGGGGCGACTTGAAGCTGACCCTGCAAAAGCTGCTGCCGCTGATTAAGCCGGCGGAGCATCCCCAGTGGCAAAAGGCCTTGGAGCAGCTGCGCAATGACGAGCGCTGGTCCCTGGACCACCGGGAGGGCCTGACCCCCCGCAACGCCATTTTAACTCTGAACCGCTTTACCGGCGGCCTGCTGCCTGTGGCCACGGATGTGGGCCAGCACCAGATGTGGGCGGCGCAGAATCTGGATTTTAAGCGGGCGCGCCGCTTTATTTCCAGCGGCGGCCTGGGCACCATGGGCTTTGGCATGGGCGCGGCCATTGGGGCCCAGATCGCCTCGGGCGAGCAGACGGTGCTCATCACCGGAGATGGAGGCTTCGGCATGTGCCTGAACGAGCTGGCCACGGCGGTGCATGAGGGCATCCCCCTGGTGATTTTGCTGATGAATAACGGCGTGCTGGGCATGGTGCGCCAATGGCAGACTCTCTTCTTTGACAAGCATTACTCCAACACCGTGCTGGACCGGCAGACGGACTTTGTGGCCCTGGCCAAAGCCTTCGGCGCGCAGGGCGCCCGGGCGGAGACCCTGGACCAGCTGGAGGCCGCTTTGGAAACCGCTTTTGCGGCCAAGGCGCCCTTCCTGGTGGAGTGCCTGATCGATAAGGACGAATTTGTACTTCCCATGCTGCCGCCGGGCGGCTCCATGGATGACATTATAGTAAAGGTGGGCGACTAAAATGTCAGGGTTTACATTAGCGATTCTGGTGAAAAATGAATTCGGCGTGCTGAACCGGGTAACCAGCATGTTCCGCCGCCGCCGGTTCAGCATCAAAAGCTTGAGCGTCAGTGAGACCGAGTCCACGGAAAAGTCCCGGATCACCGTGGTCTCCGATGGAGGCGGGCGGGAGAAGAACCAGCTCATCGACCAGCTTTACAAGCTGCCGGTGGTAATCTCCATTTTGGAGATCAAGGAGGAGGAGTGCATCACCAGCGAGCTGCTGCTGCTAAAGGTGGAAAACCGCCCGGAGCTGCGCAGCGACGTACACGCCGCCGCCGAGGCCTTTGGGGCAAAAATCGTGGACTACACCCGGGACTCGGTGGTTTTGCAGATGGTGGGCAGCTCCCGGAGCATCGACGCGTTCATCGAGGTGATGCAGGACTACACCGTTTTGGAGATCTGCCGCACCGGCGTGATCTCTCTGGAGCGGGGCAGCATCCCCATGGAGAAGCGTACGGAGATTTACTGACGGCCTCCGGCGGCTTAAGAAACTTTCTGATAGAAAGTTTCTTAAGAATTTTCAAAGACTTTTTCTGACGCTTTGATTTTGTATTGGGGAAAACGTTGTGTTATGGGGGTAATTCTTTCATTGCTTTTTTCATTTTTGTGCACACTACCGAAAGGTAAATAATATAAAAAAGAGGTTTTTATCATGGCAAGAATTTTCTATCAGCAGGACTGCGATCTCCAGAGGCTCAGTGGAAAGACGGTAGCCATCATTGGTTACGGCTCCCAGGGCCACGCCCACGCCTTGAACCTGAAGGACAGCGGCGTCAATGTGATTGTAGGCCTGTATGAGGGCAGCAAGAGCTGGGCGAAGGCCGAGAGCCAGGGGCTTAAGGTTATGACCTCCGCCGAGGCCGCCAAGAACGCCGACATCATCATGATTCTGATTAACGACGAGAAGCAGGCCAAGCTCTACAAGGAGAGCATCGAGCCCAACCTGGCCGAGGGCAAGACCCTAGCCTTCGCCCACGGCTTCAATATCCACTTCGGCTGCATCAAGCCCCCCAAGAACGTGAACGTGATCATGATCGCCCCCAAGGGCCCCGGCCATACCGTGCGCAGCGAGTACCAGGCCGGCAAGGGCGTGCCCTGCCTCATTGCCGTGGAGCAGGACGCCACCGGCGACGCCTGGGACATCGGCCTGGCCTACGCCCTGGGCATTGGCGGCGCCCGGGCCGGGGTGCTGGAGACCACCTTCCGTACCGAGACCGAGACCGACCTGTTCGGCGAGCAGGCCGTGCTGTGCGGCGGCGTGTGCGCCCTGATGCAGGCGGGCTTTGAGACCCTGTGCGAGGCGGGCTATGACCCCCGCAACGCCTACTTTGAGTGCATCCACGAGATGAAGCTGATTGTGGACCTGATTTACCAGAGCGGCTTTGCCGGGATGCGCTACTCCATCAGCAACACCGCCGAGTACGGCGACTACATCACCGGGCCCAAGATCATCACCGAAGAGACCAAGAAGACCATGAAGAAGATTCTCAAGGACATCCAGGACGGCACCTTTGCCAAGGACTTCCTGCTGGACATGTCCGACGCGGGCAGCCAGGTGCACTTCAACGCCATGCGCAAGCTGGCCAGCGAGCATCCCTCCGAGAAGGTGGGCGAGGACATCCGCAAGCTGTACAGCTGGTCTGACGAGGACAAGCTCATCAATAACTGAGATCGCGGGAGGGAGCGCTATGCTACAGGATCGGATTCCCATCGGAGAGAGAATCTCCTACTGGCCCGCCAGTTCGGACCCTCTCTGCTCGGACATCGCCGTATATGAGGGCGCGGACGGCCTCTGGATTTTCGATGTTGGCTTTGGGGATTTGGCAGCGAAGCGGGTCAACAGCCTGCCCGGGAAAAAGCGGGTGGTGCTCTCCCACTTCCACCAGGACCATATGGGGAACCTCCCCAAAATCTCCTGGGGCCAGCTCTACCTGGGCCAATACACCTTCCGCCACGCGGGAGCGGGCCAGGTGGTCGCGGCACCCATAGAGCCGGAACCGGGCGTGCGCCTGTTCCCCATCCCATCCAGCCACGCCAAGGGCTGCATCGGGATGGAGGTGGATGAAATGTACGCCTTTCTGGGAGACGCCACCTACTGCACGGCGAAGCATACGCAGGGCAGGCTGGCATATAACGCGAATCTCCTGGCTGATGAGCTGAATGTCCTGCGCGCGCTGAAAGCGCAGTACTTTCTGCTGAGCCACGACGGCGCGTTCGTGCGCAAAAAAGCGGACGTGCTGGCGGAATTGGAGGAAATCTATGCCCGGCGGGTCCAGGGCGAGGCGTATATTTTTCTGGACGAATAGAAAACGTGGGAAATTAGTAAAACCCGCAAAAAAGGCGCGTGCGGCCCCCCCATGGCTGGATCTCTCAGGGCGCGGCGCGTAAAGCCTCTGTTTCTTAACGAAGTATCCGTTCCCACCAGGGCGGGGCCCGGTCTCGCCGGCCCTGCCCTGTACTTTTATTGAAGGAGAGAACGCAAATGGTAAGCGACAACATTAAGCTGACGCCCCAAAACGCCCCCCACCGGGCCCTGTACCACGCTCTTGGGCTCACGGACGAGGAGATTGCCCGGCCGCTGGTGGGCATTGTCAGCTCCTATAACGAGATCGTGCCCGGGCACATGAACATCGATAAGATTGTGGACGCCGTCAAGCTGGGGGTGGCTATGGCCGGGGGAACCCCCATTGTGTTCCCCGCCATCGCCGTGTGCGACGGCATCGCCATGGGCCATGTGGGCATGAAATACTCCCTGGTGACCCGGGACCTGATCGCCGACTCCACCGAGGCTATGGCCCTGGCCCACGGCTTCGACGCGCTGGTGATGGTGCCCAACTGCGACAAGAACGTACCGGGGCTGCTGATGGCCGCCGCCCGGCTCAACCTGCCTACAGTGTTCGTCAGCGGCGGGCCCATGCTGGCCGGGCATGTGGACGGCCAGAAGACCAGCTTTTCCTCCATCAGCGAGGCGGTAGGCGAGTTCAACGCCGGGAAGATCACCGAGGAGAAGCTTAGGGAGTATGAATGCAAAACCTGTCCCAGCTGCGGCAGCTGCTCTGGCATGTACACCGCCAATTCCATGAACTGCCTCACCGAGGTGCTGGGCATGGGCCTGCGGGGCAACGGCACCATTCCCGCCGTTTACTCCGCCCGCATAGAACTGGCCAAGCACGCGGGCATGGCGGTGATGGACATGATCAAAAAGGACATCCGCCCCCGGGATATCATGACCCAGGCGGCCTTCCAGAACGCCCTTACCGTGGACATGGCCCTGGGCTGCTCCACCAACTCCATGCTGCACCTGCCGGCCATTGCCCACGAGTGCGGCATCGAGATCGACCTGGACATTGCCAATGCCATCAGCGAGAAGACCCCAAACCTGTGCCATCTGGCTCCCGCTGGCCGCACCTATGTGGAGGATCTGGACGAGGCCGGCGGCGTGTACGCCATTATGCACGAGCTGAACAAGAAGGGCCTGCTTAATACGGACTGCCTGACCGTCACCGGTAAGACTGTTGGCGAGAATATAGCAAATACGCCCAACCTCGACCCCGAAGTAATCAGGCCTATCGAAACCCCCTACAGCGAGACCGGCGGCATCGCCGTCTTGAAGGGCAACCTGGCCCCGGAGGGCAGCGTGGTGAAGCGCTCGGCGGTGCTGCCGGAGATGCTGGTCCACGAGGGCCCAGCCCGGGTCTTCGAGTGCGAGGAGGAGGCACAGGCCGCCATCAACGCGGGACAGATCAACCCCGGCGATGTGGTGGTCATCCGCTACGAAGGCCCCAAGGGCGGTCCCGGCATGCGGGAGATGCTGAACCCCACCTCCGCCATTATGGGCATGGGCCTGGGCAACTCCGTGGCCCTCATCACCGACGGCCGGTTCAGCGGGGCCACCCGGGGGGCCTGCGTGGGTCATGTGTCCCCCGAGGCCGCCAGCGGCGGGCCCATCGGCATTGTGCGGGAGGGGGACATCATCCGCATCGACATCCCGGGCAACCGCATTGAGTTAAAGATCAGCGAAGAGGAGTTCCAGAGCCGGATGGCGGGCTTTACCCCCAAGAAGAAGGAGCTTACCGGTTATCTTAAGCGCTATGCGGCCTTGGTGTCCAGCGGCGCGAAGGGCGCGGTGTTGAACTGATGGCGAAAAAATTATCCAAGCTGGCCCTGCGGCTGCGGGGCATGACGGTCTTCCGGGACCTGCTGGACGACCCGGTGATCGCGGCGCTGGCGCGCTGCCTGGAACGGATCTCCCAGGGGGCGGAGCGCTTTGTGCCAGCCTATGGGGAACTGGTCTCCCGGCTGTACCGGGAGGGCTATGTGAGCCTGACCGACTACATCCGGGACCGGACCTTTGACAGCGACAATGTGTACATCCGCGGGAAGGCGGCGGGCCGGCTGCCGGACAAGCTGCTCATCGACGGAGCGGTGCTGGACCTGGACGTTCTCAGCGACGCGGCCTCCCTGGACAGCGAACGGCTGCTTAGCGAGGCGGGCTGCACCCTGGCCTTGGCCCGGTTCGAGGGCAAAAAGATCAACCTGACCAACGAGTACGGCGAGCGGGCCAAGGAGATCGGCCAATACGGCTATGGCATTTACGCCCGCCACGGGGTGTTCTGCCTGGAGGGCAAGGCCATTGTCCCGGTGCGGAACCCCGACCCCATCCGGCTTTCGGACCTGGTAGACTACCAGCGGGAAAAGGAGGTCATCATTGGCAACACCTTGGCCCTGCTGGAGGGCAAGCCCGCCGCCAACATGCTCCTGACCGGAGACGCGGGCACGGGCAAGTCCTCCACTGTGAAGGCCGTGGCCAACGAGTACCGGGACCGGGGGCTGCGGATTTTGGAGGTGCGCAAGGAGCAGCTCCACCAGCTGCCGGGCATTCTGGACGAGCTGACGGAAAATCCCCTCAAGTTCATTCTGTTTATCGATGATCTGTCCTTCCAGAAGAACGACGACAATTTCAGCGCCCTCAAGGCCATGCTGGAGGGCTCGGTATCGGCCAAGTCCAAAAACGTGGTCATTTACGCCACCAGCAACCGGCGGCATCTGGTGAAGGAGCGCTTCTCCGACCGGGACGGGGACGAGATCCACCGGCGGGACGCTATGCAGGAGGCGGTCTCCCTTTCGGAGCGCTTCGGCCTGCGGGTGACCTTCCAGCGGCCAGACAAGGCCACCTATCTGAACATTGTGAAGCGGCTGGCCCAGGAGGCCGGGCTGGACCTGCCCGAGGAGGAGCTCTTCGCCCAGGCGGAGGTCTTCGCCCTGAACCGGAGCAGCCGGTCGGCCCGGGCGGCCCGGCAGTTTGTAGACGGGCTGCTGGCAAAATAGGGGAAAGCGGCGGGAGAGGTCCTGCCGCTTTTTTCCATTTTTTCAGGGTTGACTTTCCCAGGCGGGGCGGGTATAATTATTTTAAGTATTTTTATGGTTTTGGAGGGAAATTTTATGCATAAACGAATACTAAGCCTGCTCCTGTGCCTGGCGCTGCTGCTGGGGACCTGTGTGACGGCGGGGGCGGCGGCACCCCGCAGCGCGGGAGCTTCTGTTACCGTAAAGTTTGACGCCAACGGGGGAGCTTTCCCTACGGACTGCGGCTACATTTTTGGAAGCACCGTTCCATCATTTGATCCAAGTGATACTGGCCGGACCGTGGCAATCATCGAAAGCACAACAAACAAATACATTGCCGGTGCGCAATATGATGAGACTACTGTTAACAACGGCCCTGCCCAACTTGGGTATACTTTTTTGGGCTGGACCACGGCGCTAAATGACAAAAACAAAATCATCACCAAAGACTCAACCGTTGCTCTGGCCAACTCCGGCGATACCGAAGTGATACTGTATGCCCTTTGGGCGCAAAACTACAGCGTCAGCCTGGATGCAAACGGCGGCGCGCTGGCCAGCGGGGACCCTACTTCCCTGACGGTATATGCCGGCGGGGTTTATCCCGCTTTGCCTACCCCCACCCGCGCTGGCTACGCCTTTGACGGATGGTACACCGCCGCGGATAACGGCACAAAAGTGGCGGCTGGCGACACGGTCATCAACACCGCCGCCCACACCCTCTACGCCCACTGGACCGGGAGCAGCGTTACCGTCAACTTTGACGCTCTGGGCGGCACGGTAAGCCCGGCCTCTCAAAACGTAACCATCGGCCAGGTCTACGGTCTCCTGCCCACCCCCGCCGCCGGTACGGACGACAAGCACAAGGGGCAGAGCTTTGTGGGATGGTTTACCCAGCCCTATGGCGGCATACAGGTGACCGGCACGACCGTTATGACGGAGACGGCGGAGCATACCATCTATGCCCGGTGGGGCGGAATTCAAGTCACCCTGGACCCTGTGCTTCCCGGCGTTGCCCTGCCGGGGAACACCTTGAACGTGACCTCCGGCGAAAAGTACGGCAAAAACGGAGCCCTGCCCGAGCCCACCCATGCCCAGCAGGCTTTTTTGGGCTGGTATAAGAGCAAGAACTATCTGGACAGCGAAAAGGTGGAGGCAAACACCCTGGTTGCCACCACGGAGCACCACACCCTGTACGCCCGCTGGGGCTCCAATGTATTCACCGTCACCTTTGACCCTAACGGCGGCAGGGTGAGCCCTACTACCAAAAACTATACTTACAGCGGCCTCTCCCCCACCTACTATACCGACATGCCCACCCCCACCTTGGCCAACTATGAATTCGACGGCTGGTACGACGCCAAATCCGGCGGGGAGCAGATCACGGCGGATACCCCTGTGATACCGGAAAACCGTACCTTCTATGCCCTGTGGGTCCCCTTGGGCAATGTGAAGCTGGACCCCAACGGCGGCGTTCTGCCCAATGGGGCCAAGACCACCATAAACGCTTTGGCCGGGGGCAAATATCCCCTGATCCCCACTCCCAGCCGGGACGGCTACACCTTCGAGGGCTGGGTCTTTGAAAAGGATAACCTGGAAACCAAGGTGGAAGAGGGCGGCTCCGTGGGCTCTACCGCTCCCCAAACCCTCTACGCCTATTGGAAGCCCAAAAAGTACACCGTTACCTTTGACTTTAACGGTGCTTCCGGCGGTCCGGTTACCCGCATGTACGCCTTTGGCGGCAAGTATGCCAGCCTGCCCTCCTGCCACCGGGGCGGCTACACTTTCGTGGGCTGGTTCACTGATAAGGAAGAGGGCGAAGAAGTTACCACCGAAACAGACGTGGCTATTGCCAAAGACCACACCCTTTACGCCCGCTGGGGCTTCTCCGTGAGCTATAACGCCAACGGCGGCACCGGCTCCATGCCCCAGAGCAAGGCCCTGGCCGGAAAGCCCTTTACCCTGCCCGCCTGCGCCTTCACGCCGCCTATGGGCATGGCCTTCAGCCACTGGTCCATTGGCAGCGAGATGGGCCCGGAGATCACCGAAGCCTCTTACACCTTTACCGGCAATACGGTTTTGTACGCCCACTGGAAGGATACGCCCATCACCATTACTGCCAGCGCCACCTCCGGGGGAAGCATTACTCCCTCCGGGACCATCTCGGTGGACAAAGGCAAGGATCAGGCTTTCCATATCACCATAAAGCCCGGCTATGAGCTGGTGCGGCTGGAAGTAGACGGCGAGGACTACGGCCCCCTGGAGAGCCATGTATTCCGCCGGGTGGAGGAAAACCACACCATCCACGCGGTATTCCTGCCCGAGGCCCTGCCCGGCTACCTGGCCTGCGGCAAGGACCTGCACTGCCCTCTGGATAAGTTCACGGACTTGAACCCCGCCTCCTGGTATCACAACGCGGTCCATTTCTGCCTGGACAATGTGCTGATTACCGGCGTGGACGACCGGAACCGGATCTACTCCCTGCACTCCAAAACGGACCGGGCCTCTCTGGCCACCATCCTCTGGCGGGCGGAGGGCTGCCCCAACCCAGCCCCTCCCGGCGCGCTGGAAAGGCCCTACATTGACGTAACGCCTACCAAGTGGTTTTATAAGGGAGTCTCCTGGGCCTCCAAGGCTGGCATTGTCAACGGCTATGGGGACGGCCATTTCGGTCCCAACGACCCGGTAACCCGGGAACAGGTTGCGGCCATTCTGTGGCGGCACGCGGGCACGCCCAAGCCGGTTTCAGATAACCTAGCCTATACGGACTCCTGGAAGGTCTCGGATTATTTTTGGGACGCCATGTGCTGGGCCACGGAACAGGGCATCTTGAAAGGCAAGGGCGGCGGAGTGCTGGACCCCAAAGGCTATGCCACCCGAGTGGAGATCGCCCAGATGATGCTGAACTATCTAGGCGAGTAATCTAAAGTCTGCCTAAAAACAGAAATGCCGGGCTTTGAAACCGGGCGGGCTTTGTAGCCTGGTGAAAAGAGCCCCCTCCAACGCATTCACGATAAACAAGAAAGAAGACCGCGAGCCCTTTTCGGGGCCCGTGGCCTTTTTTCGCTATTCTGGAAGATAGGCTGTGATGTACAGCTTCCCCTCCCGGTACTCCGCTGTCAGCTCGCCTCCCATGCGTTCCGTCAGCGCCCTGGCAATGGACAGCCCCAGACCCGTGGACTTCCGGGCCGCCTCCACCGTGTAGAAGCGGTCAAAGAGCTTTTGCACCTCCACGCTGCTGAGGCTCCGGCTGGAATTGGCGAAAACCACCGCCCCGCGGGGAGTCAGGGTCACCTCCAAATCGCCGTCGCTGTATTTAACGGCATTGCTGAGAAGATTGGAGAATACTCGGGAGAGGGCGGCGCGGTCCAGCCGCCGCACCACCTTTTCCGGGGGCATACGGACCTGCGGCTGAATACCCCGCTCGGTAAGCTCCGCATAAAAGGCCGCCAGAGAGTTTTCCAGCGCCGCGTTCAGACTAACCGGCTCCGCGGCAAGCCCATCAGGGTCGCTGAGCACTACGCAGTAGCGGAACAGCTCTTCGGTCAGCTGCCGCAGCAGCAGGGTCCGGCCCTGGATGATCTCCAGGTATTCCGCCGCCTGAGGGGACTTATCCTCGCCCTCCAGCAGTTCCAGATAGCCGCAGATGGCCGTGAGGGGCGTGCGCAGGTCGTGGGAAATGTTGGTGACGGCGGCTTTCAGTTCCAGATCCCCCTGGCGGTAGCGGCGGCGCAGGACCTGCAGGCGGCGGAGCTCCTCATTGACGCCGGAAGCCAGGTCCCGCATAGCCCGGTCCCGGGTGGAAATGTCAATAAGCGTGTTGGTGTCGGTACGCAGCTTCTCGGCAAAGCCCCGGGCGATTTCCCCGGCCGCTTTGCGCATGAGGAAAATCTTCGCCGCCAGCAGCCCAATCACCGCAGCCGCCAGCCCCAGCAGAACCCACAAGAACTCCATTTTTATTCCTCGCTTCTGTTATTTTATGTCTTTACGGGAAAAGAGCGCCAGTCCGGCCGCTGTGGATACCAGCGTAACCGCCAGGGCGTAGAGAGCTATGAGCCAGTAGGGGGTCTGTACGGTAATCTCCAGGCGCTCGCTGCCAGAACCCGTGTAGTCCGTGTGACCGTTTTGCAGGATCTCCCACATCTGGCCCCCCGGCTGGACATCGTTGACCGTGCGCAGTACCCCGCGCCAGGGCTGGGGGATGTAGCGGGGGTTGGGAATGGTTTTCATGTCTTCGGGGGAAATGGGGTTGCCCTGGGAATCTGTATACTGCATAATCACCCGCCCGTCGTTGTCTGTCTCGGTGGTCATCATCACGCCGTCAAAGTCATCGATCATTTGGGGCTCTTCCAGCATCACATTGAGAGCGGCTGAGCCAAACATCAGCGTAAAGGCCAGAAAGGCGCATACCACCAGCACGGACCGGGAGGCAATCAGCGAGGCCAGCAGCACGGCGACTGCCGCCAGCGAAAGAAAGACCAGCATCAGCAGCGCCAGCTTAGCGGCATAGGCCTGGGGGTCAGAAAGCCTGCAGCCCAGCGCCATGGACAAGGGCAGGAAAATAACGGTATAAACAGCCATATAGAACAATCCGCTGAGGTAGACGGAAATCAGGTTGGCAAGATACACCGCCGCCCGGCTGCGGCCTACGGTGATTTTATTCCGGATGGTGCCATCGTGGTAGTCCGTATTGATAAACAGCGCTCCCAAAGCGGGCAGCACCAGAAACAGCAGCGGCACAAACAGCAGCGCGTTGGCGTCGATGGCATTGTTCACATTCATGTCCAGCATTTTCCGGGCGTCTACTCCAGCGTAAACGGCCGTGGCGGCCATCATAAAGACTCCCAGCCAGAAACGAAGGGAGCGGGACATGGCGTAAAAGTTGGCGGAAAGCAGCTTACGCATGGCCCTCGCCTCCCTTCCCCGCGCCCACAAGGCTTAAGAAATAGCTTTCCAGGCTCTCGTCGTGGTTCTGCACCGAATAGACCTCGCAGCCCGCGTCGCTGAGAGCCTGCACCAGCTTTCCGGTGTTCACTGCGTCGAAAACGTCCACCTGCTTGCCCTCCAGAATCTTATAATCTACCCCCAGCCCGTCCAGGGCCAGCGCCGCCGCCTGGGTGTCGGAGACGTCCGCCCGCACGCACTTGCGGCAGGTGGCTTCCAGCTCTTCGGCGCTGACCTGCCGCAGCATTCTGCCGGAATCAATAAAGCCGTAGTGGGTGGCCAGCTTGTGGAGTTCCTCCAAAATATGGCTGGAAATCAGCACCGTGATGTCCCGCTCCCGGTTGAGCTTTAAGATCAGCTCCCGAATTTCCACAATGCCCTGGGGGTCCAGGCCGTTGACGGGCTCGTCCAGCACCAAAAAGTCCGGCCCGCCGCACAGGGCCACGGCGATGCCCAGCCGCTGGCGCATGCCCAAAGAGAAATTCTTGGCCTTTTTCTTACCGGTCCCCTCCAGACCCACCAGCTCCAAAAGCTCCGGGACGCAGGAGAAGTCCGGCAGCCCCAGCACCCGGCACTGCTGCCGGAGGTTGTTTTCCGCGCTCATGTCCAGACAGATGGAGGGGGTCTCTACCACAGCCCCCATGCGCCGCCGGGCCTTGATAATGTCCGGCTCCTGGTTGTTGCGCCCATATAGGCTGTAGGTGCCATAAGTGGGCGTCTGAAGCCCGCAGATAAGCCGCAGCAGGGTAGTCTTTCCCGCGCCGTTTTTGCCCACCAGGCCGTAAACGGCCCCTCTGGGCACAGACATGGTCAGGTTTTCCAGCGCCGTGAACTTCCGGTAGTTCTTGCCCAGGGCCTGGGTTTGCAGTACATATTCCATTGGGATACCTCCTTGAGTTGATGAAAAAAGGATACGCCCAAACGGTTAAGAAAGCGGTTAAGAAAAGAGTTAAGATTTCGTTAAGATTTTCCCTCATCCGCCTCGTTCATCTTGAAGCCGATTCCCCACACGGCCTGAATGTACTCCCTTTCCCCTGCCGCGCGCAGCTTCCGGCGCAGGTTGCTGATGTGGGTTTTCAAGGAGCTTTCCGTGCAGTCCGGGGTGTCCTCGGCCAGGTTGTCCAGCAGCTGGGACTTGGTCACCACCTGTCGGGGATTGCGCATCAGCTGGTGGAGGATGGCGTATTCCGTGGGGGTCAGCCGGATTTCCTGACCGCCCAAAAAGACGCTGTGGGTATCCGTGTGCAGGGTGAGGCCCTGATAGCGCAGCCGGTTTCTCTCCCGCCGGCCCCCCTCCCCACTGGAAGCCTCCCGCAGCCGCACCGCCACCCGGGCCAGCAGCTCCTGGGTGTCAAAGGGCTTGGTGATATAATCCGCCGCGCCGCCCATCAGGAGCTCCACCTTGCTGTCAACCCCCGCTTTGGCGCTGACCACAATCACGGGGACTCCCTCTATTTTGGGCAGCAGTTCTTCCCCGGAGAGGCCAGGGAGCATCAGGTCCAAAAGCACCAGGTCCGGCAGGCCCTCGTTCAGCAGCAGCAGGGCTTCCGTCCCGGAGTAGGCCCGGGTCACCCGGTAGCCCGCCCGGGTGAGGATCTCCTCCAGGAGGTTGCCGATGTGCAGGTCGTCGTCGATCACCAATATGGTATTCAAAGCGGCCTCCTATCCGTTCAGCCGGGTTTTCGTGGCGCTGAGCTTCTTAACAATCCACACCGTGACGCCCCATAGCGCACACCCAGCCAAGAACAGCAGCACCCCCATGATCAGGGAATAGACCAGCGTCAGCACCGGCCCCGGCGTGTAGCTGCCGAACTGAAACGCCACCCAGGGCATTTCAAAGCCCAGCACATAGGCTATAAACTTTACCACTCCCGCCAGAAACGCCAAAGGCCCGCCCAGCATGAAGCCGGCCCCGCAAAGGCTGGTCACTGGCAAAATGAACAGCCAGGCCGCCCCGGCCAGGCTATAAAAGGCGATGACCGCCCCCAGCTTTCGAAAGCTAAAACGGGGGCCCTTTACAATGGCCTCGCCCAGATAGCCCTGGGCCAGCTCTTCCGGCGAACCCAGGCGGGCAATGATCTCTTCCTGGGTCTTTCCGGCGGCGCGAAGCTCCAGCATCTCGCTTTTGATCTCCGCTGCAACGTCCACCCTCTCCCCCACGGGCAGGGGGCGCAGGTACCGCTCTATTTTGCCCATATAATCGTTCATCCACTGTTCCATGCTTCATTCTCCTTTTATTCCGGCCATGGCCGTTACTAAATTCTCCCACTCTGCGCTCATAGCCTCCAAATAGGCCCTGCCCTGGGGGGTGACGCTGTAGTACTTGCGGGGAGGCAGGCCCTCGGCGATGTCCCGCCAAAAGGAGGTGAGAAAGCCCTCCTTCATCAGGCGGCGCAGCAGCGGGTAGATGGTGCTCTCTTTGGCGGAAAGAATGGGATATTCCTCCAGCCGGCTGATGAGCTCATAGCCGTACTGGGGCGCGGCGCTGATCATGCGCAGCACGCACAGCTCCAAGGTGCCCCGCTTGATTTGGGATTTCCAGTCGTCCAGGTTCATGGCCCTCGCCTCCTTGATATATATCGTATCACATAGTACTGTGATCGTCAATGGTATATCAGGATGTTTTTACAATAGAGCTCCTGCGAAATTGTTTTTTTGAGTAATAGAAGGCCTCTGGCGCAAAGGACGCGCCTGCGGCAAGACCGTGGGACGCTGGTCTCGCCTGCCGGCTCGGTCGGCTGCTACATGTGTGCCACTGGCACACAGCGGCCCCACACCCTGCTCAGGGCTTTGAGTCTCCGCTGTCGCATCGGTTGAGTTGGCTTCGCCAACTCATGTTCGCAGAGTGTGTGCCACTGGCACACGCTCACCCCCGAGACCCTACCAGGTGCCGCGACTTCGCGCAGCGAAGGTCGACGCACCTGGACCGCGAAATTTGTCTCGCGTCATCAATTCGCAAGAGGCCTAATAAAAAACGGAGAACTCCCGCTCTCCGTCTTTTCCTTATTCCAACGCCTCAAGCAGTTCTTCCCGGGTCATAGGGCGGATCAGGCTCTCGCCGATGTCTTTGATCAAAATGAAGCGCACCGTTTCCCCATCGCTCTTCTTGTCCAGGGCCGTGGCCTCCACAATCTCCCGGACGGAGAAGCCCGGCTCGGTGGGCAGGCCGTACCGCTCCAGCACCCGGCGGAGCCTCTCCCCGGTTCCCGGGGCCGTTACGCCCAGCTTCTCCCCGGCCCGGCAGGCCAGCAGCATACCAGCGCCCACGGCCTCCCCATGGGACAGCCCCTGGAACCGGTGGAGCTTTTCCAGGGCGTGGCCGCAGGTGTGTCCAAAGTTCAGGATCATCCTGCGCCCGGTGTCCCGGGTATCCGCCTCGACAAAGTCCCGTTTGATAGCCACGGACCGGGCTACCACGTTCTCCCAATCCTCCAAAACCGCGCCTTCTTCCAGGGCCTCAAACAGCGCTGGGTCCGCGATGCAGCCGTGCTTGATGACCTCCCCCAGGCCGTCGTTTACATACCGCTGAGGCAGGGTGGAAAGGGCCTCCGGGTCGCTGACCACGGCGATGGGCTGATGGAAGGCCCCTACTAAATTCTTGCCAAAGGACAGGTCCACGCCGGTCTTGCCCCCCACGCTGGCGTCGGCCTGGGCTACCAGGCTGGTGGGGACCTGGATAAAGTCCATGCCCCGCAGGAAGGTGGCGGCGGCAAAGCCCCCCATGTCGCCGGCAACGCCGCCGCCCAGGGCAACGAGGAAGTCCGTGCGGGTAAAGCCCCCCTCCGCCAGGGCCCGGTAGATGTCCATAACGGTTTCCAGCCGCTTGTGCTCCTCCCCGGCAGGGAAGACGAAGCGCCTGGTCTGGAAGCCCGCCGTTTTTAACGAGGCCTCCACCCGGTCCCCATAGAGAGGGGCCACGTTGCTGTCGCTGACCAGCAGGGCCTTGGCGCCGGATCTTTTCAGCTGGGCGGCCAGGGGGCCAACCTGGTCCAGCGCGCCGCGTTCCACGGTGACGGTATAGGGACGGCCGGTGTTTACGGGTATTTTCATAGGGATGTTTCCTTTCTGGTTGTTTTTTTGAGAGAGGCCGAAAGGCATTGTTATGGATGGCGTTAGGGGGCTCGCCTGCTCCTGGGCCTTCCCCTTTGTCGGACGCTCCATTTTTCAGCCAAACTGGCGCTTTACCTCTGCCGCCGCTTTCAGCAGCCGCCGCAGGGCCTCTTCGTCCTCCCCGGCCACCGCGTCCCGAATGGCCCCGATGTTCCGCTGGAGCTGGTCCAGCTCCTCCACCAGGGCCTCCCGGTTGTCCAAAAAGAGGCGGCTCCAAAGAGCGTCGTTGATGCTGGCCACCCGGGAAACGTCCCGGTAGCTGCCCGCTGAGAAGCCCTGGTGCTCTGGGCAGCGGGGGCTCATCACATAGGCGCAGGCCAGGGCGTGGGGCGCTTGGGAGGTAAAGGCGATCATCTGGTCGTGCCGCTGGGGTGTGGTGTGGACGATGCACCCAAAACCCATGGCCCGGGCCAATTCCTCCACCCGCGCCACGGCCCAATCCGGCGCGCCGGTGTCCGCGATGATGTAGGAGGCCCCTATGAAAATGCTGGGGTCGCTGGCCCCGAAGCCGCTGCGCTCCTTGCCCGCCATGGGGTGCCCCGCCACATAGGCATAGCGGCCTGTTCCGGCCAGCCTTTCCATGCCCGCGCACACCGCGGCCTTAACGCCGCAGGCGTCCGTGAGAACGCAGCCCTCTGGCAGCAGCGGGCCCTGCTCTTTCGCAAAGGCCAGCGCCGCCTCTGGGTAGACGCACAAATATACCAGCCCGGCGGTCTTTAGGTCCTCCAGAGCCGCCTTGCCGTCTATGGCTCCGCAGGAGCAGGCGTCCAAAAGGACGTCCTGGTCCGTGTCCATGCCCAAAACTTGATGGGGGGTGTTCTGCTTGAGAGATTTGGCGATGGACCCGCCGATCAGCCCCAAGCCGACGATGATGATTTTCATAGGCTTTTTACCATGTTGGAGAGCTGGATGACTTTACGGGCCAGCCCGTCAAACTGGTCCGGAGTGATGGACTGGGCCCCGTCGCAAAGGGCGTGGCTGGGGTCGTTGTGCACCTCGATGATCAGGCCGTCCGCCCCAATGGCCGCGGCGGCCACGGCCAGGGGCTCGATGAGCCAGTTGACGCCGCTGGCGTGACTGGGGTCCACCACCACGGGCAGATGGGACAGACGCTTGAGAACCGGCACGGCGGAGATGTCCAGGGTGTTGCGGGTCATGGTCTCATAAGTGCGGATGCCCCGCTCACAGAGGATCACCTGTTCGTTGCCCCCGGCCATAATGTATTCGGCGCTCATAAGCAGCTCTTCCATGGTGTTGGCCAAGCCGCGCTTGAGCAGGATTGGCTTGTGGAGCTTCCCCAGCCGCTTAAGCAGCTCGAAGTTCTGCATATTCCGGGCCCCCACCTGAATAATGTCCACATCATCGAATAGGGGCAGGTGGTCGATGCTCATAATCTCCGTGACAATGGGCAGGCCGGTCTTCTGCTTGGCCTCGGAGAGGAGCTCCAGGCCCTCGGCCTTCATACCCTGGAAGGCATAGGGCGATGTGCGGGGCTTGAAGGCTCCGCCACGCAGGAACTGGGCCCCGCTGGCTTTCACCCGCTCCGCCACGCCGCAGATCTGTTCCTCGCTCTCCACCGAGCAAGGGCCCGCAATCAGGGCCAGGCCTCCCCCGCCGATGCGCTGGCCTCCGGGGAGCTCAATGACCGTGTCCTCGGGGTGGAACTTGCGGTTGGCCTTTTTATAGGGCTCCTGCACCCGGCGCACAGAGGCCACCACCTCTTGGGCGGCAATGTACTCGTCATCGATGGCGGTGGTGTCGCCGATGAGGCCCAGCACGGTGCTGGACGCGCCCACCCAGGTATTTACCTGGACGTCATAGGCGGCGGTGAGCTTTTTCATAAAGCGGTCTACGCTTTCTTGCGGCTGATTGGGCTTTAATACGATGATCATTGAATTCACTCTCCTGTCAGATTGATGAACGGGCAGCAAAAAAGCGGGGCCGGTTCCGGCTCCGCTGCAAGGCACGGGAAATCTCCCGTGGAAAGCTGTTTCTCAAACGCCCAAAGACTCGCAGGCTCGGGGCGGACGGAGGCCGGATGAAATTCTCCACGCGGAAAAAGCCCGCAGGGTAAATCGCAGGCTAAAATAATAATAAAACGGCGCGGCGTGGATGGGTCTCATAGCGGCTCTCCTATAAGTTGTGATAAGATTTTCTTTATTGTACTCCTAGTGGGGCTGAATGTCAAGTTTTTTTTCAAGAAGGGAAGCGTCCAAATGCGTTGATAAACGAAGTCCGGTCAGCGAACCAGTAAAAGTTTTGTCAATCTTTACAAAGGTTGCGGGGTTCTTAGGGGGTGAGCGTCTGCCAGTGGCAGACATGCCGCGAACATGAGTTGGCTTCGCCAACTCAACCGAGGCGGCAGCTGAGACCCAGAGCCCCGCAAGTTCATCTTTGATGAACTTGACCGCCGGAGGGGGAAGATTGCCAGTGGCAATCGTTCTGACCCGACCGAGCCGACAGGCGAGACCCTGCCTAATACTTCTATATCAACGTCCATTGAACACTCTCTTCAAAAAGCGCCGCCGCAGGGCTCCTTTGTTCTACTTCCCCTCTTCGGGGCCCTTCCATGCCCGGCAGGCCGCAGCCACCCGCTTGGCCACGGCCAAAGGGGGCGCGCCCGCGTCCACGGTCACATCCGCCGCCGCCTGGTAGAGGGGCGCGCGCTGGGCGTGGAGCTCGCAGATCACCCGGCGGCGGTCCGGCACCTGGAGCAGGGGCCGGCGCTTGTCCCGCTTTAGGCGCTCCTGCAGAGCGGCCAGGGGCGCGTCTAAATAGACCACGACCCCGCCCTTCCTGTGGAAGGCCTCCACATTGTCCGCCCGAAGCACCGTGCCGCCGCCGCTGGCCACCACCAGGCCCCGGCGGAAGGCTACCTCCCTCACGGCCCGGGCCTCCCGCTCCCGAAAGCCCTCCTCGCCGTATTGGGCGAAGATTTCTTTTACGCTCATGCCCTCCCGCTCCTCAATGTACTGGTCCAGGTCGCAGAATTTTCGGCCCATCAGCTTGGCGGCGCGCCGTCCCACGCTGGTCTTGCCGCAGCCCATAAAGCCGCAGAGGATAATGTTCCCATTGGTCATACTGCCCACTCCCTCCCCTTCTTCAGCCGAATTTCCGGGCCAGCTCCGCTTCCGCGTCCTCAATTAACTGCAACAGGTCCTGAGGATTGAACTCTGTGCCGTACCATATCTTGTGGGAGTAGGCAGCCTGGCAGACCAGCATCCCCATGCCGCCCACGGCCTGCACCCCCAGCTGGCGGGCACGCTTGAGCAGCAGAGTTTCCCTGGGGTTGTATACCACATCGAACACGGCTTGGGACCGGGCGATGACCTGTTCGCTGACCGGGCAGGCGTCCGGGTGGGGGTGCATACCCACGCTGGTGGCGTTCACCAGCAGTTCATAGCGTCCGCCCAGGTCCGCTTCCAGCTCCTGGTAGCTCATCACTTTGACGCGGAAATCCTTGTCCCCCTGCCCTCGAGCATAGCCGGCCAGCAGGTTGGCCAGCTCCATAGCCTTGTGGTACGAGCCCTCCCGGTGGACAAAGGTGAGCCGGAAGCCCGGCCGCTTGGCCGCCTCGAAGGCAATGGCCTTGGCCGCGCCCCCATGGCCCAGAATCACCAGCTCCCGGTTCAGGTCCAGCCCGTGGTGGGAAAGGGACAGGTCCGCGCCTGGGCCGTCAGTGGTGTCCGCATAGGAAAAATCCCCCTCGGGTCCATCATGATCCACCTTGACGGTGTTGGCCGAACCGCAGGTCCGGGCCCAAAGGCTGCTGGTATGGACATAGTCCAAAAGCTCGCTTTTGTAGGGAATCGTCACGTTGAAGCAGTCCAGCTCCCGCAGAAGCTGGGGAAAGGCCTTGGCCAAATCCGGCACGTCGATCACCCGGTAATGGACCGGGATATGCGCGAGCTGAAACAGGCGCTCCTGGATGAAGGGCGACATGGTATGGCCGATGGGGTGGCCGATGACGGCAACGTTTTGCGGGTTCACGGAGCATTCCTCCTATTTTTTCGGGATATTTGCAGGATATTCGGAAATATTTTGAATTCATAGTTGACAAAGCGGGGCAGAGTAAATAAAATGAAAGTAGTAAGAGCCTGACTCCAGGTTCGCGATTATGGGCCGCGGCCCGGTTCGCCCCAAAGAAGGGGGACGTTCCGCATTATACCACATTGGACAGATTTTGTCCATATCCCCCCCTAGGGCAGGCCTGGCCCCGACAAAAACCAGAAAAACCAAATTTTTTAGGAGGCACGCAAAGTATGGTACTGGAAAAAATCAAAACGATCCTCAGCGAGCAGTTCAGTGTGGAAGAGAAGGACATCACCCCCGAAACCCTGCTGGAAGACGACCTGGGGGCCGACTCCCTGGACGTGGTGGACCTGCTGATGACCATTGAGGACGATTTCGAGGTGGAGATTCCGGACGAGGAAGTGGAAAACATTAAAACGGTAGGGGCGCTGGTAGAGTACATCGAGAGCCACGCCAAAGATTGAACCCCGCTTTAAAAGCCCGCGGCAGAGCTCCTGCCCGGGCTTTTTTGTTTTTTCTTGGGGCTTTTTGAAAACATGACGTTCCGTGGTCATGTTTGGCGTGGTATCATGGCGTTGATACTCCTGGACTGTGCTTGCCCAGGGCGGCGGTCAGCTCCGGGTACTGGCTTTCGTTGATGTAGGACCCATCGCAGCGCAGCCACTCAGGCCCCACGTCTTGACTGGCGCTGAGGATCACGCTGCCCACAGGGTAGTCCGAATAATCTGTGCCGCCAGTCTTCTGATAAATTACAGGGTCAAATACCATCGGAAGCGCCTCCTAAATTCTGAATTACGATATAAAGGCCGATATCGGAAACGGGGGGCTCTTTGCAGGTAAAGACCAGCTGGTTGAGGCTTTGGCTTACGTGAATTTCCGCCTCCGCATAGGCCGCGAAGCTAGCGCTTTTGGGCACGGGCTGGATTAGCTGGTCCCCTTCCTCCGCCGAAATTCCTTGGATATATACCGTCTGGGAAAGGTCCTGCCAGCCGGACGCGGGCAGGGTCACCTCCCAGCGCTGGGCTGGCGCGACGGCGGGGCCGGTCCCGCCGCTATCAACCGGGATGGCGTTGCCTCTCTCGTCAAAGCCCACCAGCTGGCCGGGAGCACCGGTCAGCTTCTGCTGCTTGGCGTCCCAGGCCTTGGCCCGCTTGCGTACCTCTCCAATAGCCCGGTCGATTTCATAGCCCGTATAACTGCTCTCGTATGCCATAGCTCCTCCTTATGTGGCGGAATAAAAGATTTTACCGTCCGCCGTTTGCAGGGGTTCTTCCTCCCCGCGGGGAATAAAGCCTTCGTGTTCTTCCGTGTCTTCTTCTCCGGCCAGCGGAAAGCTGCCGTCCAGCACCCAAAGGAAGGGCTCCAAGCTGGCGTACTTAATAGGGGCGGCGGTGCCGTCCAATAGGTCCCGGGGATTGGCAATGGCCTCCTGCCCATTAGTGGTAATCGCCGCCTGAGCCTGTACGTCCGGGTCGCCCATTCGCATGGAGATTTCCACAAAGCTTTCCGAGACTAGGTTCTTCCTCTGGTTGTCTTTCCACGCTTGAGATACCGGCTGCATAGCTACACCTCGATTAAGGCCAGCCGTGGGCCGAGGTAGGGGGGCCAAAACCGATGCCGGCCAGGACCGCATCGTAACGGTATCGCCCAAAATCCAGCCCATTGTGGACCGCTTAACGGCCCGCAAACTTTCGGGCCCGGTCTTCTGCCGGGAAGACGGAGCGGCCATGGGTATCAAAAAGTACCGCGCCCTTTTCTACCAGGTTCTGGATGACTGCGGCGTTGAAAACCCCACTGAGATGGTGGATGGAGTTAACCGCAAGAAGTACACGCCCCACTCCTGCCGCCACACCTTCGCCACCCTGATGAAGCGGGTAGAGGCCCCGGACAAGGATAAGCTGGAGCTTATGGGCCACACAAGCACCGAAATGCTGCGCCACTACCAGGACGTTAATTACGAAGACCTGCGCCGGATCACAGACGCCCTGTAGGGCCCAAAACGAGGGAAGATTCATTAGTAATAGATTAGGCCCCGGCTCCGGCAAATGTCGAAAGTCTCGGCCTCTGTAATTCCTTGCTCTACGAGAGGTAGGATTTTCCCGGCTACGGTCTTTTTCTCTGCCCGCTCTGTTTCGTCGGCGGCTATTCCTACGATTTCGGTAAATTCTCCGAGCGTTTTTATATGCGCTCGCATTGGTCTAACCTTTAGCCGGGTATTGCACCACGCGCCGAGCAAATAGGGAAAGCCCCATATCGCCCCTATCCGTTTCCCTCGTTCGTGCTTTCTGTGAAAGCAATCGACGTATGTATATCTCCCTTGCACGATTTCGGTTTTAACCCCGTACTCCCGCTCGAGCGTCGGAAAGCACTTGTTAAACAAGAAATCCTCATGCTCCGGGTATTCCGCGCTCGTCTCGTCGTCGAACATTATCCGGCAATATACCGCGCCGTCGCACCGCCCGCCGCTTTCGATATGCGTTATGAGGGCCGCGAGCGAGTCTTTCCCGCCGGAGATAGAGGCGAGTATCAGTGGAAACACGGTAAAGGCACAACACCCTGGTGCCCGGCTCGATGTAGGCAGGTATATTCTCCCGCCAGCCGGTATCTTTGTCGAAAACTAGGGTTTCTGAAACATGGTTTGGGATAATGCTTGTGTTTTTCATATACAGTCCATCCTTTTCTGATTCGTAAAAATGACAGACCAGCATATCCCAATATGAAATTTTCAAGGTACAGATAGAGGTTTCCCTTCGATAATATTATCTCATATTCTGTGGAATCTGTCAAATTTCACAAAAGAAAAGAGCACCATTTGTGGAGTGCTCATATAAATGAAATTCAATGATTATTCCTGCCCGGCCAGCTTTTTGACTTCTTCCAATTCAAGACCAATCATATCGCTGATGTCCTCCAGGCTCAGGCCACGGGAAAGCATACGCTTGATGGTCTTGATTTGGCTGGCACGTTCGCCTTGCTCAAAGGCTTCTTTGCGTTCGTCCATCATCTTCATTGCCAGCGTCATGTATTCCATCTCCCTTCCGCTGTCCTCTTTGATCTCGCTGATTGCCTCGT
>CAOKRG010000001.1 GCA_948471095.1 uncultured Oscillospiraceae bacterium | reverse complement strand
TCTTCTCAAATTTTCCTTGCATCACCTACTTGACTTTATACCATTAGACTTTCCCACCAGTTTATGAAGAAGGAGGCGGAAGGGTTATTGCTATAGTTAACGCAGTTCAAATGGTGGGAAAAATTACGCGGTCCAGGGGCGTTCGTGTCTCACCTGCCGGTTCGATCGGTTCGCAGCTTGTCTGCCACTGGCAGACGCTCACCCCCTGGTAGGGTTCTTAGGGGGGGCGTCATAAGCCCCTAAGCCGCCGGAGGGCGCTGGTCGCCAGTGGCGAACGTTCAGCGCCGACCGAGCCGGCAGGCGAGACTCCAATACATTCTTTTACAGGGCCGTCGACGTTCGCTCCGCGAAGTCGTGGCCCCTTCGGGACGGCTTGGCGAAGCCAACGTCATAAGTCCCGACCTTCTTTTCCTATCGTTTCGCGCAGAAGTGATATAATTTCCCGCATTGCAGAAAAAGGAAAGCGCGGAAGGGGCCGGACCCCTCCGCGCTTTTTTTGATTCTTCACAGCCGGAGAAAGCAGGCCGGGCGGCAAAATTGCCGCTTCTTATGCCTCACTCCTCGCCTAAGACGTCCCAGGGGGTCAGCATGCCCAAAAGGGGCTGGTCGGTTTTGCCGTCTTGGGTGATGAAGATCACAGCGACGCGCTTGTTTTTGGCCCGGACCTGCTCAAAGCGGGTCTTGACCGTAATGTAAGTGGCGTCATAGGGCACGAACTCATAATTTTCGGTATGTTCCTCCACGGCCAAATAGCCCCGCATGTCCCGGATGGTGGTGTCGGGGGTCAGGGCCTGCCCGCCGGTGCGCAGCACGTAGCGGAACACGGAGCCCACGCTGAACACCCCCACGAAGCGGTTCTCCTTCATCACAGGCACGTGGGAGTAGCCGTTTTTGTCCATCACTTCCATCACCCGCAGCACCTTCTGGTCCGGCCCCACCCGCAGCACCCGGTCTCCCCGGGTGGCGTACTCGATGGCCAAGGGGGGGCGGCGCACAAAGTCCAGCACCTCCTGCATGGCCTCCACCACGGCCCAGGAGGGCTCCACGACCGGCTGGCCGTCCAGGTCGGCGGTGTGGGCCAGCAGGTTGCGGATCTGGCGGCAGATGTCCAGCTTATCCCGCACGGGCTCGCTTTCCCGGTCCTTGGCGAACTCGAAGACCACGCTGGAGAAATGCCGCCGGGCGTGGCGGTACTTATCCTCCAGCTCGTCTTCCAGTTGTTTGTAGAGGTCCAGGAAAAAGTCCGCGCGCTCGTGGCCGTCCATAACGCGGGAAGCGCTCATAGGGGAAGCCTCCTTTTTTAAGATGGAATGGAGCTTGATTGAAAAGAGAGGGAAGGGCGGACGATTGCCAGGGCCGGCGGCTTCAAGGAGAAAACCGCCGGCGGCTTCCTTTTTTCAAAATAAGCCCCGCTCTCATTATAGCCCGAAGGGGCGAAAAAAGCAAGGAGGGAGGAGAACCGTGGAGTGTCCAAACGCGCGTTTTATGGAAAGGAAAAGTCCCGTCAGCACCCCGTCACCAAGGAGAAAATGTCCTCCGGCCGCGCCGCAAGATACGTGGCCCCGGCCGCTTGCAGCTCCGCCCGGCTTCCATAGCCGTACAGCACCCCAATGGAGTCCAGGCCCTGCCTGCGGGCCCCCCATATGTCGTGCTCCCGGTCGCCCACCATCACCGCTGCCGCAGGGGCCTCCGCGCCGCAGCTGGCAAGGGCGTAGGCGATGACCTGGTCCTTCCGGGTACGGGTTCCGTCCAGGTTGGCCCCGGCCACATAGGCGAAATAGGGGTCCAACTGAAAATGCTCCAGAATCTGCCTGGCAAATACCTCCGGCTTGGAGGTGGCAACCGCCAGCTTCCGGCCTGCGCCGCGGAGGTCCTTTAGGAGCGCCTCCACCCCATCGTAGACGAAGTTTTCATAAATGCCCCTCTCCCGAAAGTACTCCCGGTAATAGGCAACGGCGGTCTGGGCCTGCTCTTGGGAGAAGCCGCAGAACCGCTCGAAGGACTCGTGCAGGGGCGGGCCGATGAATTTGTACAGCGCGGCCCGCTCCGGGACCGCCAGCCCGAACCTTTCCAGCGCGTGGGCCACCGAATTGGTAATGCCAACGCCCGGGTCCGTCAGGGTCCCGTCCAAATCAAACAAAACCAGCTGATACATAATGCGCTCCCTTCTAAGCCGCTTTGCCGTTTCGTCCCGCGTTACCGCACAATGCTGGGGGGAAAGGCCAGGTTCAGCGTTACAAAGCCCCCCAGGGCCAGCGCCGCGGTAAGCAGCACCAGCCAGTCGGCGGCCCCGAAGTGGAGCTGCTTCATCTTGGTGCGGCCCTCGCCCCCGTGATAGCACCGGCTCTCCATGGCGGTGGCCAGGTCAAAGGCCCGGCGGAAGGCCGACACGAACAGGGGGATCAGCACCGGCGTCAGGGCCTTGATGCGCTGAATGAGCCCGCCGCTTTCCATGTCCGCGCCCCGGGCTTTCTGGGCGCTCATGATTTTGTCCGTCTCCTCCAGGAGCAGGGGCACAAAGCGCAGGGCAATGGTCATCATCATGGCGAACTCGTGCACCGGGACCTTCAAAAGGGCCAGGGGCTTTAAAAGCCGCTCAATGGCGTCGGTGAGCTGGGTGGGGGAGGTGGTGAAGGTGAGCACGGAGCTGGCCAGAATCAGCGCCACAATGCGGATGGACACGAACAGGCTGTTCAAAAGGCCGTTGCGGGTAATTTTGATCAGCCCCCACTGCCACAGGGGCTCGCCCGTGCCGTAGAAGATATTCAGCACGGCGGTAAAGACGATGATGAACAGCACCGGCTTTAAGCTTTTAAGGTAGAGCTTAAAGGGCGTACGGGACAGGGCGATGCCCAGCAAGACGTACCCCACCGCCAGGGCCAGGGAGAAGAAATTCCCGGCCGAGAAGATGAGGATAATGGAGAAGATGATCAGGCAGATTTTCAGCCGGGGGTCGGCCCGGTGCATAAGCGACCGGGCGGGAAAATACTGGCCCAGGGTAATGTCAGAGAGCATCCGGGTTCCTCCTTTCTTTCAGCAGGGGGATGAGCTGCTGCAGCGCCCCGTCCACGGTCAGGGTGGCCGGGTCCACCGGCAGGCCCATCCGGCGCAGCTCTCCCATGATCTTGGTGATCTGCGGCACCCGCAGCCCCACCTCTTCCAGCTCCTCCCCCCGGGAGAAGACCTCCTTGGCGGGGGCCAGGGCCAGCAGCTGGCCGGAGTTCATCACCAGCAGCCGGTCCGCCACCCGGCCCACGTCCTCCATGCTGTGGGAGACCAGCAGCACGGTGTTGCCCCGCTCCTTGTGGTACTGGGCGATCTGGGCAAGCAGCACGTCCCGGCCCCGGGGGTCCAGGCCGGCGGTGGGCTCGTCTAAAATGAGCACCTCCGGGTCCATGGCGATGACCCCCGCGATGGCCGCCCGGCGCTTCTCGCCCCCGGAGAGCTCGAAGGGGGACTTTTCCAGCAGCTCCTCCTTAAGGCCCGTAAACCGCGCGGCCTCATAGGCCCGCTCTTTGGCCTGCCCCTCGGTAAGGCCCATGTTCTTGGGGCCGAACATGATGTCTTTCACCACGGTCTCCTCAAAGAGCTGGTACTCCGGGTACTGGAACACCATGCCCACCCGGAAGCGCACGGAGCGGATTTTCTTCGGCTCCGTCCAGATGTCCTTCCCGTCCAGGAGCACCTGGCCGGAGGTGGGGCGGATGAGGCCGTTCATGGTCTGGATCAGCGTGGACTTGCCGCTGCCCGTGTGGCCGATGACCCCGATGAACTCCCCCTTCTCGATGGACAGGCTTACCTCCCGCAGGGCGGTCTTTTCAAAGGGGGTGCCCGCTCCGTAGATGTAGGTTAGGTTTTTCGTTTCTAGGATTGGCATACGCACGCCCTCCGCCATCAGTTTTGTTCCAATTCCTTCCACAGCGCGTCATAGATACGGTTCAAGCGCTCCACAATTTCCGGGCTCACATCCACGGTTTTGTCCATAAACCGTGTGCCCCGCTCTCCCATAAAATCCACGCAATACAGCAGGGCATAGAAGAGGAAGGCCTTTTTCTGCACCGCGCTTAGCGCCATTTCCTCCAAAAGATACTCCACATAGCTGGCGCCGTACCCCATGTTCAGCAGCGCCGTATAGGTCAGCGCCGCCTGGGTCAGCCGGTCGCCAACGCCGATCCAGTCCACATCAATGACGCCGGACAGCGCCCCATTGTGGACCAGCAGGTTCTTTGTGGTAATGTCGTCCAGGTAGGCCACCGGCTTCACCGCCGCAAAATACTCGCCGAGCTGGGCCATGCCGCCGGAAAGCCTGTCCACCCTTTCCACGTCAAAATACCCGTTCCGGGCAATCCGCTCCCGGGCGCGGCCCAGCATGTCCTCCAGGAAGTTGCTCCACTGCCAGCCGGCAGGCACATCCTCCAAGGGCAGTCCGGCTACCCGGTCCTGTATCTCCACCACTTGCCGGGCGATTTTCCGCTTTTCCTCTTCCCCCAGCTCCGGATAGGCAAGGCCAAGGTCCCGGCCCTCTATATAAGTCAAAACAAGGTATTCATATCCCTCAAAATTCCCGTTTTTCAACACCTGGGGGACAGGAACCCTAATGTCCGCGAGCCGTTTCAGCCAGCGGATGGTATCCGTATACGAGCCGTCCTGGCTGCACCGGAAAACCAGCCTGTCCTCTCCCAGCTCCACAATATATACATAGTTTCCTGTCCCAACGCCGCACCGGGACACAGTTTGGGGCGTTTGTGAGAAGAGCTTTAGGCACAGCCGCTCAATCATTTCCGCATTCATTCCCATTCCCTCTCCATTCCTCAAAATATAATCGGCTCTCAATCACAGCGCCGTCCCATAACTGGGCCTCAATATAGGAATAGGGCTTCGCGGCCTCCTCCAAGAAGGCCTCCACATTGGGAAAGCCCTCCATCCGGGCCAGAAGCTGTTCCAGCGTCAGCTGCCGGATGGCCCCTGTCCGTTCATACTGGGCGCAGCTGTCGCCCAGGGTAAAGCTCACGCCGTCCGGAGGTATTTCGCTGAGCCTGATCCGGTACGAGGGGCCGTTTTCAAACCAATTTTCCAAATACCCGCTCCCTTGCAGCACAAAGGACAGGGGGTGCCTCTCTCTGGGCTTTCCGCCCAGGCGGAGGAAATTCTCATACAGAAACGCGTCCGTTTCCAGCCTGCGGGGATAGTAATTGGCGAAATCCGCGAAGCGGCCAAAGGCAGCGTCCTCCGGGTTCTCCCTGGCCAGCTTTTCCGCCAGCGCGAAGGCTTCCTCCTTTGGCAGACGCAGGATATTCTGAAAAGGCTTGCACCTGGGATGGCAGTAATGCACAAGGAACAGGCCCTCCGCCAGCGCGCTTTCCGGTTTCCACTCATTTGTCCCTTTCATCAGCATGGCGTCCTTCCTCTCCTTAGGCCTGCCGCACGTCTTATGATGGTTGCGGGGCCCTTCGCAAGTGTCTTTTCGCACAGCCGGGCTACATTTCCTCCGTCCTTTTCTCCCGTTTCCATGAAACCGCCCGGGCTTACTCTCTGCGGTCCTCCCGGATAAAGGGCTCCTGGACTTCCCCGGAGCAGAGGATTCCATACTTGCGGGGCCGGCGGTAGGCGTTGCCGTGTACCTCCTGGCGGCGGTAGTCCCGCATCGTCTCCAGGTCAAAATGAGCCAGCCAGACGCCCTCGTCCTCGTCCGCCTCCAGAATGCAGGTATCCCGGGAGCCGGGCAGGTCCGGCAGGTAGGCCACGCCGTCGAAGGCGCTGGAATGGCCGTTGCAGTCCGGCACGCTGGCCGGGTAATTGCAGGTGGCAATGCCCAGCATGTTCTCAAAAGCCCTGGCCCGCAGCTGGGAGAGGCGGTTGATCTCCATGGGGCAGGCGTTGGGGGTTAGGATGATCTCCGCGCCCTTGAGCATAAGAATGCGGGCGCTTTCCGGGAATTCCCGATCATAGCAGATCATGGCCCCCACCTTTACGGGCCCGGCTTCCGTGTCCAGGGCGGTTACGTAGAAATCCTCGCCCGGGGTCAAGTGCCGCTCCACGTCGAAGTCGCAGGTGTGCACCTTGGAGAAGGCGAGCGCCTGCTTTCCAAAGCGGTCGAACAGAAGCAGGCTGTTTTTGGGGCCGGTCCCGCATTCCTCCAAAAAGGTGATCCCGATGGCCATGTTCAGCTCCTTCGCCAGGGCCCCGAAAGACTGGACGAAGGGATGGCACGCCGGGATGGCGTCCCGCGTCCACTCCGAGGCCGGGCGGTCGTAGATCCGGTATCCGTTGCTGAACATCTCCGGAAACAGCGCCAGGTCCGCGCCCAGGTCCTTTGCCCTGCGGCAGAAGGCCCGACCCTTCTCCAGCGTGCGGTCCAGCGCGGCCTCCGCCGCGATCTGCAATAAGGCAATTTTCATAACGGCTTCTTCCCCCTTACGATAAGATTTTATGGCCCAATCCTCTTCCGGAACAGCTCCACGCACTCCTCCACGGAGAGGGGGGAGCCGCCCAGGTCGATTCCCGCCGCTTTCAGGCGGTAGCAGAGCTCCGTGGCCTGGGGCACGTCCAGGCCATGGCGCTTTAGCCGCTCCACATTGGCGAAGACCTGCCGGGGCGGGCCGTCCATCAGCACCCGGCCCTGGTCCATCACCACCACCCGGCCCGCCTGCACGGCCTCGTCCATATAGTGGGTGATGAGCACAATGGTGACGCCCTTTTCCCGGTTCAGCTTCTTTATGGTCTCCATCACCTCCGCGCGGCCCCGGGGGTCCAGCATGGCGGTGGGTTCGTCTAATACAATGCATTTTGTCTCCATGGCGATGACCCCCGCGATGGCCACCCGTTGCTTCTGCCCGCCGGAGAGCTTGTGGGGGGCGTGGGCGCGGTAGTGGTACATGTCCACGGCCTTTAGGGCCTCGTCCACCCGCTTCCGGATCTCCTGGGGCGGCACGCCCAGATTCTCCGGGCCGAAGGCCACGTCTTCCTCCACCACCCCGGCCACCAGCTGGTTGTCCGGGTTTTGCAGCACCAGGCCCACCCGGCGGCGCAGGTCCAGCTGGCGGCTTTCGTCGCCGGCGCTGATTCCGTCCACGGCCAGCGTGCCCCCGCTGGGGGTGTACATGCCGTTTAGCAGCTTGGCCATGGTGGACTTGCCGCAGCCGTTGTGCCCGAGAAGCGCCACGAACTCCCCGGCTTCTATGTCCAGACTGACTCCATGGAGCACCTCAAGGCTCCCCTCTTCCGTCTCGTAGCTGTAACGCAGGTCCTTTACCTCGATGAAGGCCAATGTCCTTTCCCTCCGTTTTTGGTATTCTGAAAGGCAGAGCGAAACCGGTCAGTCAAACGGGACGCGCCAATGCTCCGCCCGGTACGCTTGAAAACACATGCGAATCTGTTCCTCTGTACATTTGGCTTCGGCCAAGGGGGGCAGCTCCTCTAGGGCGAAATAGCCGCTTTGGATGGTCTCAAGGTTCGGCGCAAAGCTGCCGCCCAGAGGCTTGCACAAATAGAAGATTTTCACGACGCCATAGGCATAGGGCGGCTGGTTGTGCTTTTCCCGGTCCTGCACGGCGATCAGCCGCTGTACCGCCACATCCAGTCCGGCCTCTTCCCTGGCCTCCTTCACCGTGCTTTCCGCAGGGGAGAGATTGTATTCGCACCAGCCTCCGGGCAGGGACCAGTTCCCGTCCTTTTCTTGAACCAGCAAGATTTTGCCTTCATGGAAAATAGCCGCGCGGGTATCCACCTTGGGCGTTTGATACCCGGTCTCGTTGCAGAACAAGTCCTGCACGCGTCCGGCTGGCAGGCCGGTTCTGTGGGCCATCATTTCGGCGGAAATCTCCCGAATCCTTTGATAGCGTTCCCGGTCAAATTCGTCTTTTCCATAAAACAGACCGGCCTGGGCTAAACTTTGCAGTTCCTTTGCCCATTCCACAATCTGGTCCTTCATGTGCGCAGGCCCCCTTTCTCACCGCTTTTTCAGCTTCTTCCACCAAAGATAGCAGCCGGTTAGGAAAAAGTCCAGGAACAGCACGATGTACATGGGGAGCATGGGCACATGGGTCAGGCCGTCCTCCACCGTGCGGCCCAGCGCCGCGTAGAACAGGGCCGCCGTTAGCGCCGCCAGCAGAAACCAGATCATGGGCCGGGTCCGGTCCCCGTCGCCGGACATGCTATCCCGGACGAACAGGGCTACCGCCACAGTGGCTCCGATCACCGCCGCGCCCAGATACGCGTTGGCGCTTCCCCCGCGCCACATCCACTCGTATATCACGGCCAGCACCCAGCCCAGGCCCGCCGCCAAAAAGCTCCATTTGCGCATATCAGTTTTCCTCCCGGATGGGCCTTCCGATGTGCTTGTCCCGCCGCCACTGGGGCGCGGGGCCGTCGTCGCCCCAGTATTCGTCCAGGGCCGCGATTTTCCCTTCTTCCAGCCGGATAAAGGAGGCCACATGGAAGGAGGCTCCGCCCTCCTTGGCGTACACATGGGCGGCCGCCGCCAGGGAGCCGTCCGCCAGCTCCTCCGCCCGTTCCAGCTCCCCGGCCCATTGGCCCGGGTACTCGCAGTTGGCCCAGACGAACTCCTCCACGGTAAAGCGCTCGTTGGTGTTGTGCCAGCGGATCTCCGCGTCCGGCTGGAAAAACCGCCGCAGCGCTTCCGCGTTTTGCTCTACCACCGCCCTAAAATAGGCCCGTATGTCCATGTCAGTCCTCCCTTTCCCAAATGGCCGTGTTGCCGCAGGGCAAAGCCATGCCGCTGGCCGTCACGGGCAGGCCGATCTCGTCCGCCCACACCCGCCCCCCGAAGCGGGGCTTCAGCAGCACGGTTAAAAAGTACTCCATCACAGCGGGGGAAAGGCCGGTGGTGTAGGAGTTGAGCAGAAAAAACAGGGGCTCTTCCGCCAGAATGTCCATGCAGTCCCGCACCAGGGCCTCCAGCTGCTCTTCCAGCTTCCACACCTCGCCGCCTGGGCCCCGGCCATAGGAGGGCGGGTCCATGATGATGGCGTCGTACACGTTCCCCCGGCGCTTTTCCCGCTGGACGAACTTCCCGCAGTCGTCCACCAGCCAGCGCACGGGCCGGTCCGCCAGGCCCGAGGCGGCGGCGTTCTCCCTGGCCCACTGGACCATGCCCTTGGCCGCGTCCACATGGGTGACGCTGGCCCCCGCCGCGAGGCAGGCCAGGGTGGCGGCCCCCGTGTAGCCGAACAGGTTCAGTACCTTAATGGGGCGCTTGGCGCTCCGGATTTTCTCCATGGCCCAGGCCCAGTTCACCGCCTGCTCGGGGAAAAGCCCCGTGTGCTTAAAGCCCATGGGCTTTAGCCGGAAGGTGAGCCCCTGCCAGCCGATGGACCACACATCCGGCAGCTTTCGATAGGCCTCCCAGTGGCCGCCCCCTTTGTTGGAACGGTGGTAACGGGCGTGGGCCTGCCGCCAGCGGGGGTCCTTTTGGGCGCTGGTCCAGATGATCTGCGGGTCCGGGCGGATGAGCACGATACCGCCCCACCGTTCCAGCCGTTCGCCCCCCGAGGTGTCGATCAGTTCATAGTCCTGCCAATTTGCCGTCCTCATGGCGCTTTTTTCCTCCGCTCTCCTTATTCCGCCTCCGCCAGCTTGCGGAGGGCCTCCTCCTGAGAAGCCACAAAAAAGAAGTCGTTTCCCTGGTTGGACTCATAGATGAAATCGTGCAGGGGCTTGCTGGTGTAATGGGAGAAGTCCCCCCAAATGGCCAGCTTAAAATGATAGTTGACGTATTTCTGCAAAACCTCTCCCGCCAGGCCGCTGCTGAGGATGAAGAATTCCTCCGCCACCAGCCGCTTGGGCAGGGCGATTCGAAGGCTCCCGGTCTCGTATTTCACGGTCATGGCCAGGTCCAGCGCCTCTTGGGGGCTGGTAAGCGCTTTTTCTTCGCCCTCCACCAAGGCGATGGGAACGCCGTTTTCGATTCTTTTCTCGATTTTCATAATGTTCAGGTCCTCCCTGTCTATCCTTTCTGCCGCAATTTTTTCTCCGCCAGCTTTTTCGAAGGGAAGAACTCATACAGTTCCACCCGTTCAATCCTGCCGGTGAAGCGCCGGAAGCGCTCCCCCAATATCTCCATGGCCCGCAGGGCGTTCTCCCGGCTGTCGATGAGCATGGTGGTGTGGGCGGTCCAGCCCTTTTCCTCGCTGAAGGCCTCTTTCAGGGCCAGCAGCTCCTGGGTCGCGTCTGGGGACAAAAACAAGACCTCCTGGCCCTCGAACAGCCCCATATGGTTGAAAAACGCCTCCACCGGCTCCATTTCCAGAGCCAGAAGCCTTTTTTCCAACTCTTCCCGCCGGTCCAGGCCGAAAGTGCCCAAGGTCACATGAAAGGGAATGCCCATGGTCTGCCGCCCGGTAAAGCCCTGGGCCAGTATGGCCCGCTGATACTCCCCCAGCGCCCTCTGGGTCTCCTCGTCATAAATGCCCAGCACACAGAGAAATTTTTCCAAGCGAACGCCCCCTTACTTCACCGCTATGGCGAACAGATTGTCCTTTCCCATGCCCAGCACATAGGGGTTCTGGTCATACACAAAGCAGAAGTCCAGAAAATCCCGCCTCTGGGCCGGGTCCTCCATGATTTTTCGCAGAATCTCCCAGGAGATGCTGCGGGCATAGGCCCCGGGCCCGGCCATGCGGATGTCCCGCCAGCCCAGCCGCTCTAGGATGCCCCGCAGCTCATCGGGCATAAAGCCGTAGGTGATGCACCAAGGCGCGCCGCCCTGCTCATACTCCGCTACCTCGGCTTCCCCGCCTATCACGCCCTCTGCCAACAGCTTCTTTGCCGCCGCCTGGTCAAAACGGAAGGTTTCGATCATCTCGTCCCGGTGGCTCAGGCACCACTGGACAAAGGGGTCGCCGCTGTTCTCGTCCAGAATGTAATGGCTCTTCTGGATGGGATCGCTGAGATAGGGCAGGGAGCCCAGCCGGGAGGTTACGCTGAGAAGCAGCTTCTTTTTGCAGATGCGGCTCAGCTCCCCGATGACCTTCTCCTGGTTGGGGTAGGTGTAGGACACCGGCGCGTCAAAGGAGACCGCCATGTCGAACTGGCCGTCCCCATAGGCGGAAAGGTCTTCCAAGGCTCCCTGGACGAACTCGATCTTATCCAGCACCCCGGCTGCCTCGGCCAGCTCTTTGGCCTTATCGATCATGGGCTTTGAGATATCGAAATGGGTGACCTTCACCCCGTGCATTGCCAGCAGGATGGAGAACCGCCCGCACCCGGCCCCGCCGTCAAAGACGGTCTCTACCCCGTCCAAAGCGGCCAGCACCTGGCGTTCCAGGTGGTCCTTCTGGATGATATCGTCTATAAATGTATCCTCTCTCTGGCTTTCCAGCTCCCCCTTGTCGGGCAGGTTCCACTGGCGCTCAGAGATCTTCTGGCTGTAACTTTTGTTCATATTCTACACTCCATTTAAAATTAGACCTCTTGCGAAAATAAATTTTTGAGTAATAAAAGGCCTCCGGGCCGCGGATTCGCATAGTGAACATCGACGCCCCTTCACCGCGCAATTTGGTTCGCTCTCCGCTCTTTCGCAAGAGGTCTATTCAGCCTTTCCCCGCTACAGAATCAATCAGCCTTCCCACCAAATCCGCACCCACCATCTGCCCCCCGATGGTCTGCTTTTGTTTGCTGAAGAAAGCCCCGTGGTAATCGGTTCCGCCGGAAATAAACAGGCCCCTTTCACGGCACAGAGCGGCCAGCTCTTCCTGCAGGCCGAAGCTGTGGAGCGGGTGGACGCACTCGACCCCTTCCATGCCCGTCTCTAAAAGCTCGTTCAGGGCGGACCAGAAAGGAGTATGGTCCGCCTCATAAGGGTTATAGGGGAGCTGCTCCGCCGGGTGGGCCAGCACCGGCACGCCGGAGGCCTCCTTCACTATGCGGACCGCCTCATCCAAATCCACAAAAGGAATTTTGTCGGAGTCGACCCCGTACTGCCCATAATATTTGAGGCCTTCCAGCAGGGTTTTCGTCATGCCGGCGTCGAAAAGGTAGTTGAGCAGCTTCCAGCCGCCCCGGCCCGGAGGAATCTCATACTTCTCATACTCCTTTTCCCGAACGTCCAGGCCGTCCTTTTCCATGCGCCGCAGCAGGGAGAGGTTGCTGTCCTCCTGTACGCGGGCGTTGTGGGCGCATGCCTCTATCAGCCGCCGGTTGTCTGTGCCGGCGCCGAATGCCAGCAGGTGGAACTGCTTTCCCTTAAAAATGGTGTCCAGCTCAACTCCGGAAATCAGCCGAAGGCCCAGCCGGTCTGCCGCTTCCCAGGCCTCCCGGGTGTATGCGGCCATCGTATTATGGTCGGTGATGGATAGATAAGAAACGTTATTTTTGCTGGCCAGTGCCAGCGCCTGCGCCGCGGTGTCGCTGCCGTCGGACAGGCAGGTATGGATGTGCAGGTCGGCGTACCGCTTCATAAGAACCTCCTCTTAGCACAGCTCCTCCCGGATGACCTGGGCCACTTCCTCCGCCAGGGCCTGGATCTGGGCCTCGTCCCGGCCCTCCACCATCACCCGCAGCAGGGGCTCCGTGCCGCTGGGCCGCACGATGATGCGGCCCTCGCCGCCCAGCTCCGCCGTGGCCTTTTCAATGGCGGCCCGCACCCGCTGGTCGGTGTAAAAGGCCAGCTTGCCTTCGGGAGTCACTTGGATGTTTACCATGGTCTGGGGGTAGCGCTGCATGGCGGTGGCCAAGGAGGAGAGCTTCCCTTGCCGCCGGTGCAGAAGGCTCAAAAGCTGGCAGGCGGTGAGCTGGCCGTCGCCGGTGGTGGCAAAGTCCCGGAAGATCACGTGGCCGCTCTGCTCGCCGCCAAAGCTGTAGCCCTCCAGGCGCATCTGCTCCAGCACATAGCGGTCGCCCACCTTGGTGGCCTCAAAGCGCATGCCGTTTTCCTCGCAGAACTTCTGAAAGCCCATATTGGTCATAATGGTGCCCACCACGGTATTTTTGTTCAGCTTGCCCCGGCTCTTCATGTCCAGGGCGCAGATGGCCATGATGAAGTCGCCGTCCACAAAATTGCCCGCCTCGTCCACCATCAGGCAGCGGTCCGCGTCCCCGTCGAAGGCCACGCCGGCGTCCAGTTCATGGTTCTTCACATATTCGATGAGCCCCTCCATGTGGGTGGAGCCGCAGTTGTCGTTCACGTTGATTCCGTCCGGGCTCTGGTTCAGCATGGTGACCTGGGCCCCCAGCTCGGTGAACAGGGCCTCCGCCGTGGCGCTGGCCGACCCGTTGGCGCAGTCGATGGCCAACTTCATGCCGTCCAGGGCAAAGTGCACGGTGCTCTTCACATGGTCGATATAGTCCCTTACCGCGTCCTGTGCCCGGGTGACGGTGCCAAGCCCCTCGTCCTGGGGCAGCTGGTCCGAGATGTCCGTCTTGCCCAGAATGATGTCCTCGATGCGCTCCTCCAAATCGTCCGGCAGCTTGAAGCCGTCCCCGGAGAAGATCTTGATGCCGTTGTACTCAAAGGAATTGTGGCTGGCGGAGATCATAATGCCCGCGTCCGCCTTGTACTTCTCCACCAGGTACGCCACGGCGGGAGTGGGCACCACGCCCAGCGTCACCACGCTGGCCCCGATGCTGCACAGGCCCGCGGCCATGGCGTTTTCCAGCATGTCGGAGGAGAGCCGGGTGTCCTTGCCGATGAGCACCCGGGGGTGCCGGTTGGATTTATTCGTCAGCACCTGCGCCGCCGCCCGGCCCAGCTGGGTGGCCAGCTCGCAGGTCAAATCTTTATTCGCGATGCCCCTGATTCCGTCCGTTCCAAAAAGCCGTCCCATAAAAAAACACCTCTGCTTTATAAATTTGCGATATGCCTCATGCCTCAAAAGGCTTACGGGGGTTGCGCGCCCCAGCCTATTCCTATGTTCTATTTATATTCCCCGTTTATGCGGGTCCCACTTTTCCTTCATCCAGGCCTCCACGGCCGCTGCCGCCTCCTTTACGGAAAGCCCGCTCACGTCCAGCCGCTCAAAGCGCACGCCCCGGGCGTACTCATGCTCTTGGAACCAGCGGTTGTAGTCCACGGAGCTCTGAATCCATCCCTCGTCCGTAATGCCCCGGCCCTGGGTCATCCGCCGCCGGAGCTCTTCCTCGGAGCAGGTCAGGGCCAGCACGAAAATGCCGCTGAAAAACCGGGGGCCGTAGCCCTGGTCCAGCATGCCCAGGTTCCCCGCCCGGGCCCACACCACCGGCTTGCCGCACTGCATGATGTTCCGGCTGAACAGGGCCATCTGCTCGTTTTGGGCCATGTAGTCGTCCTCGGTCTCGTGGGGCGTGATATTGTAAAAAAAGTCCGCGTCCATGCACACAAAGTCTTGGGTCATTCCCTGCAAGGCCTGGACGGTAGAGGTCTTTCCCACCCCGCTGGCCCCGGCTACCACAAAGAGGGGCAGCTTTAAAAATTCCCACTGGGCCCCGCATTCCGGGCAAAAGATCACGCTGCCCGCCACTTTCTTTCCCCAGGCGCAGTTCCCACATTGGGGGCAGATATCGACCATGGTATCACCTTCCTGTTGTTTCAAGTTATTATATTAATATAAAATGCCAAAAATTGCAAGCGGGAAAGCCGTTTTAAAGAGACAAGCGGCGGGCCCGGCCCGGACGGCGTCCTGTCCGCCCCAAGCCTCCTCCGCGCCACAAGTCCCACGTTTTCCTCAAAATCAAGACGAGCCCCCAAAACGAGCACCCAGCTCTCTCCTCCCATCCCGCGTAACGATCCAAAAGTCTTTGGGGATCCTGCTACTTCCTCTTCGATGAAGTAGGGACCTTCTCTTCAGGAAGGTTTTTAAGCCGTTGGGGGCCGTCTGAAAAGCCGCCAAAGGCAGCCTTAAAGCCGCAGCTGCGGGTCCTCCTCTACCCGCAGGCGGGAGGGCAGGGGGAGCCCCAAGTGGGCGCAGGCCGCCGGGGTGACGCAGCGCCCCCGGGGCGTGCGGGTCAGAAAGCCGATCTGCATCAGGTAGGGTTCGTTCACGTCCTCGATGGTGACGGCCTCTTCGCCGATGGCCGCGGCCAGGGTTTCCAAGCCCACCGGCCCGCCGCCGTAGTTCTTGATGATGGCCGCGAGCATGTTCCGGTCGCTCAGGTCCAGGCCCAGCTCGTCGATCTCCATCCGGTCCAGGGCGATCTGGGCGGTGTTCAGGGTGACAACCCCCCCGCTCATCACCTCCGCAAAGTCCCGCACCCGCTTTAAAAGCCGGTTGGCAATGCGGGGCGTGCCCCGGCTGCGGGAGGCCAGCTCCAGGGCCGCGTCCCCCTCGATCTCCGCCTTTAAAATCCGGGCGCTGCGCTGTACAATGAGCCCCAGCTCCCGGGGGGAGTAGAGCTCCAGCCGCAGCACCACCCCAAACCGGTCCCGCAGGGGGGCCGAGAGCTGCCCGGCTCTGGTGGTGGCCCCCACCAGGGTGAACTTGGGCAGGGGCAGGTGGTAGGAGGCCGCCATCTGTCCCTTGCCGGTGATGATGTCCAGGGCGAAGTCCTCCATGGCCGGATAGAGGATTTCCTCCACCGTCCGGGGCAGGCGGTGGACCTCGTCGATAAACAGCACGTCGCCGGGGGAGAGGTTGGTTAAAAGCGCCGCCAGGTCCCCGGGCTTTTCAATGGCCGGGCCGCTGGTAATCCGCAGGCTGACCCCCAGCTCGTTGGCCACAATGCCCGCCAGGGTGGTTTTGCCCAGGCCCGGCGGGCCGTAGAGCAGCACATGGTCCAAGGTCTCCTTGCGGCTTTTCGCGGCCTCGATGTAAATTTTCAGGTTTTCCTTTACCTTTTCCTGGCCGATGTACTCGGCAAAGGTCCGGGGCCGCAGGGGGTTCTCCACCTCCTGGTCGCCGGGGATATACCCCGTGTCCGTCAGCCGGTTTTCCAGGTCCAGCTCCTGGTCCTGGGCGTCCCAGTCAATGCCGTACTCCCCAGAGCCCTTTCCGCCGCTTTTCTCTATCATGGCTTTCTGCATTCCTCTCCCGCGCGGCCGGGATATTCCGGCCACTCGTATTCTTCTATTTTTCCATTTCCCAAAGTGTAGCGAAAGAATTCCTCATTGGTCATATCCATAAAATACGTGCGGATGATGCGGCACACGCCGCCATGGGAGATAACCAAAACATTTCTGCCCTTATACCGCTCTTTGACTTGGTCAAGCAGCCCATAAACCCGGCACGCCGCCAGCATCATAGACTCGCCCTGGGGATACCGGTACGCGAACTGCCGTTTATTTTCCAAAAAGGCGGGATTCTTCCCGTCCACCCCTTCGTAGATTCCGTAATCCTGCTCGGTCAGCCGGTCCTCGACCAGCACAGGGATCCGGTTATGTTCCGCGACGATCTGGCTGGTGTCCCGGGCCCGCTTTAACGGAGAAGACAATATGACGTCCACCGCGCATTTTTCCACAGCGGCGGCCAATATCTTTGCCTGCTGGATTCCCTCCTCCGTCAGCTCCACATCGGTGCGTCCGCATATTCGGTTCTGTGCGTTCCAAATGGTCTGTCCATGGCGCGCGGCATATAGTTTCATGTTCTCCCCCTTATGTACAAAGGCTTGGCAAATATTCGAAGCGGTTTTGGGCCCTATTCAAAGCACATTGAGCTTGATCACCTTGGCTGTTTCCTCCCTGTCATTCCATATGGAATGAAGGGCCCCGCCAGCTACCACAAAGCTTTCGTCCTTATGAACGGTGTGGGCCTCTTCTCCCACCATCACCCGAACTTCTCCTTCGGTGACAATAAACATATGCCCGCTTTCATGCCGGTGGCCGCCGGCGGGTCCGCCGCCGCCCCGCTGGATGTAGGCCAGGGCGGACCATTGCAGCCGCGGGCTATCCGCGCCAAAGTCAAACAATTTCTTCGCTTCAAAATTCTCGTGTCCCTCCGGCGTCATAAATCCATTCCGCATGGTATTCCCCCTCTCTGTTTCTCTTTCAAAGAATCGCTGAATGCCTTTAAATCCGCCTTAACCTCCTGGGGCAGGGCGCTGTAATCCACGCCCTCCACCGCTCCCTCCAGGGCATATAAATGCACCAGGCAGACGTTTGGATAGGCCTCCTTCATCCGGGCAAAGGCCTCTTTCGCCCCCAATGCCAAAAGCTTTTCGGGAGAATCCACCCCCACCCGCGTCAGCTTGCGGGCCAGTTCCTTACCGATGTTTTTCATAGAGGCCAAGCCGGCCGGACCTTTCTTCCGTTTTGCTTTCGGGGACGTCAGCGCGAAGCTGACGTCCAGCAGCATCTTGAGCCGTTCCTCCTCCACCGTGTCCAGGACCAGGGAGACCCAGTGCTCCTTATTCATGTGGTAGGCGGGGAGCACCCCAGGCTCTCCCCGCAGGGATCCGATCATCAGCGGGTCCCCCTTCACGTTGAGAACGTCCGTCCCGCCGCTTCCGGCCAGGCCCAGCTTCTCCCGAGGGACTTCCATCACCAGGGCGAACCATTTCCCGTTCCCCCTGTGGCGGAACACCATGCTCTCCGGCGAGTCCGCCCAGGGAAACTCCGGGTCCGCGTTGTAGGTCAAGGCGATCCATTCCGCCACTTTCTGCCGGTCCATGGGATTCCTCCTTTAAGGGTGCCGTTTTTTGAAGTCATGCGGAGCGGCCTCCGGCGGCTTAGGGGCTCTGGGTCTCGGCTCCGCCTCGGTCGGTTCGCGGCTTGTCTGCCGCTGGCAGACGCTCACCCCCTAAGAACCCACGAGTTATCCAAGGGATAACTCGTCCACCTCTTGAAAAGGTTGACGAAACTTTTGATGTTGCGTTTAAGGGGCTTTCTGCTTTTCCTAAAATGTGCGTTTTTACACTACCAAAAGTTGTTCGAACACCCACGCAAAATCCTTCGGCGCAGCCTCTCAGTCCGGCGGCTGGCCGTCGTGGGCGGGCCATTGGCAGTCTAGAAGCTGTAAATGGGAGAACCTGGCCCGGAAGGAGGAGTCCTCCGGCGAGCAGGCGTACACGCCGAACCGTACCTTTCCCCCGCCCTCGTGCAGGTGGCACACCCGCATCTGCCGGAAGCGGACCCCGTCCTCCGAGCACTCGATTCGGTAGTCGTCCTCCCGGCGGCTCAGACGGTACCACATGGCTTTCACCGTGGCGGGGATCTCCGTGGTGGCCCAGTCGGAGTACCCCTGGTTGGTCACCACGCTGCCCAGGTGCTGGTATTCCTGATTTTCATACTCCACCGAGGCTTTCAGCCAGTTCTCGCTGTTCAGATACATCACAATGCCGCACTGGTCGAAGCGGTGGCCGCTGTCTGAAAAATCCGCCTTTGCCACAAAGCTGAAATACTTCTCCTCCGTCTCCATCTGGAACACCGGGGCGTTGTCGTTTTGAAAATGATAATAGGTCCGCTGCCACAGGTCCGTGCGGGGCCGGGTGACGATCTCCAGGCCGTCTTCCAAAAGGGCCCAGCCTTCCGGCTCCCGGGTCCACGCAAATTTTGTCAGGTCCATATGGCCTCTCCTTTCCTCATTGCGGCTTTAAAATGCTTTCCGCCGTTCTTCTGGCCCGCCGGTAGTAGTACCCGGCCTCCAGCTCCCGCCGGTCCAGGTCCGGGTCCAGAAGGTCCCCTTCCAAAAACTCCACATACTCGTTGAGCACGGCCAGGCGGATATCCAGGCAGTATTGCTCCCAGTCCGGCTTGTGCTCCAGCTTTTCGTAGACCCGGCCCACAAAGAGCTCCCGCAGGGGGCGGTCCATATAGAAGGGAAAGCCCCCCGGCTCGCCGCTGGGGTTCCCGTGGGCGATGAGCCGGGCAATGTCCAGAGAATAAGGCATCACCCCGCCAAAGGCCCAGTCGATCAACACGGCGCGCCCCTGGCAGAACACGCCGTTGAGCTGCAAAAAGTCGCCGTGGCACAGGGTGCGGGGGCACTCCCGCTGGCGGTCCAGGAAGACCCGGTAAGCCGCCGCCAGCTCCGGCTCCCCGGCGAGGCACTGGGCCCGCTTCTCAATCCGGCTTTGATAGCGGAGGAACCGTTCCGGGTCCTGGTCCGTGCCCCAGAAGGCGTTCTGGACCTGGGCCAGGCTTTCCGCCGCCGCCAGGGCCATCTCCCGGTTGAAACGCCGCAGGTCTGGCCCCGGCACATATTCCAGCAGCAGCCAGCAGGCGCCGTCTTGCCGGGCGCGGCCCAGGCACGCCGGGGCGGGCAGGCCGGGCAGGTATTTTTCATACAGCTCCGCTTCCCACGGACTTGACTTTTTCAGCACATACTCCCTCCCGCCGGCGGAGACGAGGTACACGTTATATTTTCGCTGGTACTCCCCGTCGCTGTCGCAGAAGCGCTGGACCGCCAGGGGCTTGCGGCCCAAGACGTCTCCGGCCAGGGCCCGGATTTCCTCCCCGGCGGGCTCCCAATACACGCCGCTCATTTGTCCTTCCTCCGACCCAGCAGCCAAAGGACCAGCATGCCAAGCAGAATCAGCGCCGCCAGCACGCCGCCCTCGATCAGGAGCGGAGTATACCAGGGAGCGGAATTGGCCTCATAGAGCTCTGGACGGGCGCTCACGTCCCGCCAAAGCCACAAGCTGCGCCCAATGAACACGCCCAGCCCCAGTCCCAAAACAACCCGGACTACTTTCTCGATTTTTTCTTTCATAAGCATCCAGCCTTTCCAGACCCAAAATAGGGAGCGGCCTCCGGCGGCTTAGGGGCTCTGGGTCTCGGCTCCGCCTCGGTCGGTTCGCGGCTTGTCTGCCGCTGGCAGACGCTCACCCCCTAAGAACCCACGAGTTATCCAAGGGATAACTCGTCCACCTCTTGAAAAGGTTGACGAAACTTTTACACGTTTATCGTGGGTGTGAGGCGCAGGCTTTCCGCTCGGTTTAGGCCGGAGCGCGACACGTTGACAACGCCAATGAGTCGCTTCTTGCCTCAAACCGAGCGCCCAGCCGACTCTTCCCACCCCGCGTAACGATGTAAAAGTCTTTGGAGATTCTGCGACTTCATTGGTAATGAAGTCGGAACCTTCTCTTCAGAAAGATTCTTAAGCGCCAGCGCCCAAGCCTCAGCCAGGGCCTTAAAATGAGCACTCAGCCCTTTCCTCTTACCCTGCGTAACGACATAAAAGTCTTTGGAGATTCTGCGACTTCATTGGTAATGAAGTCGGAACCTTCTCTTCAGAAAGGTTCTTAAGTGGAGGCCACGGTGTAGGGCTCTGAGGGGTAGACGGTGAAGGTGAACGCGCGGGTGCCCTGGTCCAGGAAGAGCTCGCAGAGGGAGTGGTCGAAGTACAGGTCCAGGGTCCAGGGGCCGTCAAAGAGGCGGGGGGCCTCCATGCGGCTGTACCAGTCCCGGGCGAAGTTTTCGTCAAAGTCCCGCAGGCCTGCCTGGGTGCGGTCCACAAAGGCTCGGTTCTGCTCGTCTACGCCCAAGACCAGCTCCTCGCCCCGCTGGTTGCGCAGGCGCACCGAGCCCGCGCCCTGGCCGGAGGCCCGCAGGTGGAAGGCCTCTCCGGGCAGGGGCCCGGCCTCGATCGCCGGACCGAAGGCCCCGCCGTCCATGGGCGCGCCGGCCAGCCGCAGGCCGCCTTTGGGGGCGTCCACCAAAGAAAGAGCCCGGGGCAGGGTCATCTGGTTGCAGTAGGAGCCGGTAGGCGTGTTGGCGGCATAGACCCAGTTGGCGGCCCAGCCCACCAGCAGCCGCCGCTCCGTGCCAAAAAAGGTCACCCCGGCATAGTTGTCGAAGCCGCTGTCAATGAACTCCGGCTGGGTGAAGCGCCCGTCCGCGGTAAAGGCGTCTCCATCGAAGGAGCCGGTAAAGTACTGGGTGCGGGAGCCGTGGTTGGCCTCGCAGCCTCCGTTGCTCAGCAGCAGAACCCAGACCTCCCGGCCGTCCGGGGCGGCCAGCGGGAACAGGTCCGGGCACTCCCACACGCCCTCGGAGTAATTCCCCTGAGGGCCGAAACGGCCGGTTTGGGTCCAGTGGAGCAGGTCCGGAGAGGCGAAGAACTCCACATGGTCCCCTGCGGCCAGCACCAGGCTCCAGCAGTTTTTCACCGGGTTCCAAAAGACCTTCGGATCCCGGAAGTCCGCCTGTTCCCGGTTGGGGATCACCGGGTTGCCCGGGTATTTTTCAAAATGGACGCCGTCCAGGCTGTAGGCCAGGCTTTGCTGCTCAAAGTCTCCGTGGCTGGTGTACAGGGCCACCAGGGGGGCTTGGCCGTCCCGGCCCAGGCCGCTGGTGTTGTTTTGGTCGAAGACGGCGCTGCCGGAGAAGATGGCCCCCAGCTCGTCCGGGGCCAGGGCGACGGGCAGACGCTCCCAGTGGACCAGGTCCCGGCTGACGGCGTGGGCCCAGTGCATGGGGCCCCAGAAGGGCTCGTGGTAGTACTGGGCGAAGAGATGGTATTGGCCGTTGGCATAGACCAGGCCGTTGGGGTCGTTGATCCAGCCGGACTGGGGGGTATAGTGGAAGGCGGGGCGGAAGTCGCGAGGGGCGGGGGTGCTCATGGGGTGGTGCTCCTTTCTTTATTGGGGTATTTTGTTTTGGGGATTGGGGGGCTGGGCGGAAGGGGGCGGGCTGCATCGAGGGGGATGCTGTTTGCGCAGGGCGCAAAGGGGCTTGCTGGGGCGGCGGCGCGGCATTGCGGGGCACAGGTGGCTTTTTGGGATGAGGAGGCTTGCCGCGCTGGTTGTTTTGTTGCGCCGCCTTTTAAGGGCAAGGGCAAGGTCGCCGCCGGCGGCCAAGTTCGCAAAGCGAGCTTGCAGGAACTTTCTGAAAAGAAGTTTCCGACTTCATTAAAATGAAGTCGCAGAATTTTCAAAGACTTTTACTGCGCCGGGTTATAGGGCTAGACGGGTGCCGCCGGTTTTTTCGAATAACCGCCGGGTTTCGGCCCGCAGAGACCGGTATTCCTCCCCCTCCAAGGCCCCGGAATAAAAGACCCGCCGGGCGCACTTTTGAGCCTCCCGCAGCAGATCCATGTCCATCCACATTCCGGCAATCTTTAAGGGGGGCAGGCCGTGCTGGCGCTGGCCGAAGAAATCCCCCGGCCCCCGCAGCTTCAGGTCCGCGTCCGCAATGGCAAAGCCGTCCGAGGTGCTTTTAAAGAGGCGCAGCCGTTCCAAGGTCTCCGGGCTGTCGTTGTCCGCAATGAGGATGCAGGCGGACTTGTGCTCTCCCCGGCCGATGCGCCCCCGCAGCTGGTGCAGCTGGGAGAGGCCGTACCGCTCCGCGTTCTCGATGATCATAACGGCCGCGTTGGGCACGTCCACGCCCACCTCCACCACGGTGGTGGCTACCAGCAGCCGGGCCTCCCCCTGGGCGAAGGCCTCCATGGCCCGGTCCTTCTGGGCGGGCTTCATCTTGCCGTGCAGCACCTCTATGGGGACTCCGGGGAAAGCCCCCCGCACCAGGGCCTCGTACTGGTCCAGGCTCATCATGGCGGTCTCGCCCTCGGTAATCAGGGGACAGATCAAATATGCCTGCCGGCCCTCTTCCAGGCGCTTGCGCACATACTGGAAGGCCCGCTCCCGCTTGTCCGGGCCGATGAGGTAGGTCTCCACCGGCTGGCGGCCCGGGGGCAGCTCGTCCAGCACGGAGATGTCCAGGTCGCCGTAGGCCATCAGGGCCAGGGTGCGGGGGATGGGCGTGGCGCTCATGACCAGCAGGTGGGGGGAGGCCCCCTTCTGGGCCAGAGCGGCCCGCTGGTTCACGCCAAAGCGGTGCTGCTCGTCCGTGATGACCAGCCCCAGGTCCCGAAAGGAGACCTTCTGGCTGATCAGGGCGTGGGTGCCGATGGCCAGGTCCACCTCTCCGGCGGCGATGGCCGCTTGCACGGCCCGGTGCTCCTTGGGGGTGAGGCCTCCCGTCAGCAGGGCGCAGCGCAGCCCGGCGGGCTCCAGCAGCGCGGAGAGGGACTGGTAGTGCTGGGCCGCTAAAATCTCCGTGGGGGCCATCAGCGCCGCCTGCCAGCCGCTTTTGGCGGCTACCCAGCACAGGGCGGCGGCCACGGCGGTTTTGCCGCTGCCCACATCTCCCTGGACCAGCCGGTTCATGGGGGAGCTTCCGGCCATGTCTTTCACGCCCTCCGCGATGGCCCGCTGCTGGGCCCCGGTGAGCCGGAAGGGCAAAAGCCGGGCAAAGTCCTCTGGGTATTGGCCGCTGGCCCGGTGGAGGTTTTCCTCTTTGCGCCCGCTTTTGATCTGCATCAGCCCCAGCTGTAAGATCAAAAACTCCTCGAACACCAGGCGGCGGCGGGCCACGGCCAGCTCCTCCTGGTCCCGGGGCCGGTGGATGCGCTCCAGGGCGTAGCCCAGGTGGCAGAGGGCGTGCTTTTCCCGCAGGGCCTGGGGCAGGCTGTCCCGCATGTTCTCCGGCAGCAGCTTCAGCGCGGCCTGGACCGCGGCGGCGACCTGCCGGGAGGAGAGCCCCTGGGTGGCCGGGTAGACCGGCTCCAGCCCGGGGGCTTTCGCCTGGGCTACAAAGGCGGGGGAGGCCATGGCCCAGCGTCCGCCGCTTTGAGTCAGCTTGCCCCGGAACAGGTAGGTTTCTCCCGGCCGGAGCATCTGGGAGATGAAGCGGTTGTTAAAGAAGGTGAGCCGCACCTCGTCCTCCCCGTCCCAGGCGGTGGCCCGGCACAGCAGCAGGCCCCCCCGGGCCCGGGTCTCGCTGGGGCCCTCGGTGATCTCCCCCCGCACCACTGCGGTCTCGCCTAAGGGAGCTTCGCCGATGGGCAGGGGGGAGGTCCAGTCCACATAGTCCCGGGGGTAGAGGCGGAGCAGGTCGCCCACCGTGGGCGCGCCCAGCTTGCAGAAGAGCTTGGCCCGCTTCTCGCCCACGCCCCGCAGCTTGGCAATATCCACTTCAAACAGAGAGGCCAACCAGAAGCCCTCCTTCCGAAAATAGAAAAACAGTCCACTGGACTGCTTTTCAAGGTGGAGAACGAGTAAAGGCGGGAAGCATCCAAACACGCGTTTTGTTAAGAGAAAAGCCCACAAAGCGTAACATTAAAAGTTTTGTCCACTTTTTCAAAAGTGGCAGGGTGTGGGGTGGAGCCCCACGGTCTTGCCGTAATGCGCGAACTTTGCGCATGGAGGGGGAAGCTTCCCAGTGGGAAGCGCTCTGACCCGACCGAGCCGGCAGGCGAGACTCCACTCCGTATTACTTTTCAAAAACTCGCCCTTTGGACACTCTCAGAAAACGCGCCCCATGCCTTCCCGGGCCCTGCGGTTCTTAACGCATGCCGCTTCTCCCGGCAGCGCCCTATTCCACCGAAATAATAAAGTAATACACCGGCTGGCCGCCGTCTACCAAGGTAATCTCCACGTCCGAGTGCACCTTGGCCGAAAGCAGCCGCTTGGCCTCCTGGGCCTGGTCCGCCGTGACGCCCTCGCCGTAAATCAGGGTGATGAAGGAGGTTTGCTTGGTGGAGAGGGACCGGGCCACCCGCACGCAGGTGCTCACCGGGTCCTTTTCAATATAATGAAGCTTGCCGTTTTTCAGGCCCAGAATGTCCCCGTGCCGGATGGCCTCGCTGCCAAACTCCGAGTCGCGGGCCGCGAAGGTGACCAGGCCCGTGTCCACATGGGACGCGGCCTCCATCATGGCCTGCTGGTTCTCCTCCACGCCCGCGTCCGGGTCGAAGGCCAGCATGGCGGAGAGCCCCTGGGGAATGGTCTTGGTGGGCAGCACGATGACCTCCCGGTCCTCGGCCAGGGGGATGGTCTGCTGGGCGGCCATGAGGATATTCTTGTTGTTGGGCAGCACGAAGACCTTTTTGGCCGGCGTGGCCAGCACGGCGCTGAGGATGTCCTCGGTGCTGGGGTTCATGGTCTGGCCCCCGCTGACCACCACCGCGCAGCCCAGTTCCAAGAACAGGCTCCGCAGGCCCTCACCCGCCGCCACGGAGATGAAGCCCAGCTCTTCGGTGGGCTCCTGGCGCTCCAGCAGGGGCGCTTGGGCCGGGGCCTCGGGCTGGGGCTGGGCCCCGGCCAGGGCCTGGTGCTGCTGCTTCATGTTCTCAATCTTCACGGTGAGCAGCTGGCCGTACTTGAGGCCGGCCTGCAAGGCGTCGCCGGGGTTTTCGGTGTGCACATGCACCTTGATGATCTCCTCATCGTCCGCCACCAGCACGCAGTCGCCGATGGTTTCCAGGTAGAGCCGCAGCTCCATGGGCTCCTGGGCCCCGTCCGGGTCCCGGCCCACAACGAACTCGGTGCAGTAGGTGAAGTGGATCTCGCTGTCGAACTCGGCGGCGGCGCTTTTAAAGAACTCAGCGGTCTCCTGGGCCCGCTCCTCCTCCGAAATGCCGGACTCGATGATGATGCCGCCCCGGAACACGCTGAGCATGCCCTCCAAAATCAGGCACAGGCCCTGTCCGCCCGCGTCCACCACGCCGGCCCGCTTGAGCACGGGCAGCAGCTCGGGGGTCTGCGCCAGGGCCTGGGAAGCGCCCATGCACACCGCGTCCCAAACCGGCACGGCCCCTGCCGCGCCGTGGTCCAGAGCCTCCCGGCCCTGCTCGGCGGCCACCCGGGCCACGGTGAGGATGGTGCCCTCGGTGGGCCGGGTCACGGCCTTGTAGGCCTCCTCCACGCCCAGGTCCAGCGCGTGGAGGAGGGAGGCGGCGTCCGCCTGCTCCACGTCCTCCAGGCCCTTGGCCACGCCCCGGAACAGCAGGGAGAGGATGACCCCGGAATTACCCCTGGCCCCCCGCAGCATGGCGGCCGCGGCCTTTTTGGCCACTTCGCCGGCAGAGGCGGTCTCGGGCAGGGCCTTTAGGGCGTCGGCGGCGGCGCCGATGGTCATGGACATATTGGAGCCGGTGTCTCCGTCCGGGACGGGAAAGATATTCAGGTCGTTCACCTGCTTGCGGTATTTGGCAATGTTGTTCGAACCGGAAATGATCGCGTTTTTGAGCTGAGCGCCTATAATCATGGGGAAACACATCCTTCTTGAGAGGTGCGCGGCCTGGGGGACCCGGCGGCGCGGAAAACCGTTTTGTACTATATATAACACAAATCTGCTTGGAGTTTTCGCCGGATTTTTGCGGAGTAAAAACGAGCGCTTCGTGCGAAGGGCGGAAACTCCGAATGTACGCCTTGCGTACATTATAACACAGAACACTGGAAAAAACAATCGGGAATTTGGAAGAGGGAGCGCCCAAGCGGGCGTTTTCTTTGAAAGGAGCGGGCCTGCCGGGCGCGGAGGCGGAAGTTTCGCGGTTGGGAGAGGCCGGCTCCGCCTTGTCGGGGCCGAAGCGGGGCCTGTTTTTCGCGAGGAGGGCCGCGCCCCGCTTTTTCTATTGGAAGTAGATAGCTTTTTTGCGAATTTATAGATGAATCCACAAATATAATAAAAACTATTGAAATTTCTCGATAAGAAGAGTATAATAAACACAGAGTTGGAAACGCGCATGACCCATACGTTTTTGCAAAACGCACAAGGTGACGAAAAAGGAGGCCAAATTTATGAAAAAATGCTTTATGGCTCTTTTGGTGCTGGTCTTGGTAAGCCTGTTGGCCGTGACAGCTTCGGCCGCGGATTTTTCCGCGGAGGAAGAGGCGGCGGGGCAGGCCGAGTTTATGGAAGCAACCGCAGATATCCCGGATTCCTTGCGGGGCAGGGCGCGGGAAGATGCCTATGCCGAAGCGCTTCGGGAAATGGGCTGGACTGTGACGGAGCCTGCGGCGGTTCCGGTGCCTCAATCGTTGGATATTGACCCGGAGATTCTGGAGCTGGCCTATTCCGACCTGGACAGCGCCACGCCGGAGACGAAGGGTAAAATCCGGATGGCCCGGCGCAAGGTGATGTATCATCCGTCTATAGGCGGATGGTCTGCCCATGAAAATTGCTTGATGAGCGGGAAGATTGATTATTCCGCTCGAGAGTTTACCATCAATCCGCGCTTTGAGGACCTGTTCCCCGGCTGGGAGCTGCCGGGCAGCGAGTTCGATGCGGCGGTGGCCACTGCCGCTCAAGCGAAAGAGCCGGTAGAGGAGGCGCAGGGCCTGGAAGCCATGACCTTGGCCGGGACGGCTCCAAGCTTTGCCAACGCAGAGTCCTCCCTGCTTGAGGGAATCTTGGCTGTAAACGATGTCCCGGATAAAGTTGTGATCTGCTTTAACGGCGATGTGCCGCTATTCCGTCCGCATCCCACCATGACAACAGCGCCATTTTGCCGCGCACCGGCCCGAGAGAGAGGAATTTGTCATTTCAATACCTGGGCAAACCAGTTCGTAAACGCTACCAGCGTGAACTATGGCTGCAAGAGCCCCGAGGGCCAAGACTTTGGCTGGCAGGCAGGCCTTAAGCTGAACCAAAAGTTCTACGCGCAAGTTGGCTTTGTGGGCTTTGTGGATATGCGCGCCAGCACAAGCGGCCCGGAAGGGCGGGGCTGGACCATTGTAGAGAGAACTTACAAAATGACAGGCGGCATGTAGCCCCGCCTATGAACGAAAGGCGGCGCTCCATATCCTTAAAAATTAAGTAAGCGGCCAGCGCGTTTGCGGCTTGGAGCCGCGCCCCTTCTTCCGGGGCGCGGTTCTTTCTTGCATTTTGGCCCCCTTCTGTGATAAAATAGGGGAAAAACTTTTGGAGAGGAAGAGGCCTCTTGATCAACATCCTTTGCGTGGGCGACGTGGTGGGCGGCATTGGCAGCGCCTTCCTGCGGGAGAAGCTGCCCGCCCTGAAAAAATTAAAGCAGATCGGCCTGACCATCGTCAACGGCGAAAACGCCGCCGACGGCAACGGGGTTACTCCCGCCTCGGTGCAGAACCTGCTGGACAGCGGCGCGGACGTGGTAACCACCGGCAACCACAGCTTCCGCCGCCGGGAGAGCTACGAGCTTTACGACAGCTGCGGGCCCCTGCTGCGCCCGGCCAACTATCCCGCCGCCGCGCCCGGAAAGGGGCTGTATATCGCCGACCTGGGCCGGGTGCGGGTGGCGGTGCTGAACATCATGGGCACCGTGTATATGGAGAGCCTGCGCTCCCCCTTCGAGACCCTGGACCAGCTGCTGGGCGCCCCGGACCTGCCCCGGCTGCGGATCGTGGATTTCCACGCCGAGGCCACGGGGGAAAAGCGGGCCATGGGCTTTTATGCCGACGGGCGCGTGACCGGCTTTTTCGGCACCCACACCCATGTGCCCACCGCCGACCCCTGCCTGCTGCCAAAGGGCACGGGATACATTACGGATGTGGGCATGACCGGCCCCGTTGACTCGGTGCTGGGGGTCAAGCCGGAGATCATCATCAACCGCTACCTGACCAAAATGCCCGCCCGCTTCGACCTGGCCAAGGGCCCCTGCCGCATGGACTGCGTGATCTTCACCGCCGATGAGTCTACCGGCCTGTGCGCCGGGGTGGAGCGGCTGAGCATAACTTAGAGTCTGTTTTAAAACTCCGAAAAACCGTCTTTTCGTCCAAAACAGGCGCTTTCTGTGTTGGAAATCCTCGAAAAGCGACAGCCTTTCTTGCGGTTTCCGCCTTGAAACCGCCCTGTTTTGGTCAGAAAATCCGGTTTTTCGCCGGTTTTAAAACAGACTCCAGGGCGCGCTTTTTCGGAAAGCGGGAGGATATGGAGCAGCCTGCAAGTATGACTTGACAAAGAAACAAACGTTTGGTAAAATAGTGCGTAAGGCGATGGAAAGGGGGCCGGGACATGGGGGCGAAGAGAAGACGGGCGGAGAAAACCAGCCCTGGCGAGAAGCGGAGGCTGGGGCTTTTGCGGGAGGCCCTGGAATACGTGCTGCCTGCGGGCCAGGCCGAACAGGCGCTGGCGGGCATGCTGGACGCGCTGGGGAGCTTTGGAGGCGTGGCGGCCGCGCCGGAAGGGGAGCTGGCCCGCCTGCCTGGCATGACCCCCGGGGCGGCGCATTTTTTGCGGCTGACTCTGGAGCTGGCCAGGGCCTGCATGGAGGACGAGGCGGAGCGGCTGAAGCGGGTGATGGACGCCCGTTCGGCGGTGGAGCTGTTCCGCCCCAAATTTATGGGCCGCAAAACCGAGGCTGTGGGGCTGATGCTGCTGGACAGCCGCAAGGGCCTGCTGTATAACGGCATTCTTAACGAGGGCTCCATCGGGGCGGTGCCGGTGTACATCCGGCGGCTGGTGGGGCTCTGCATCCAGCACGACGCCCAGGCCGTGCTGCTGGCCCACAACCATCCCAGCGGCCAGGCGGCGCCCTCCCAGGAGGACATCGTGGTGACGCGGCAGGTGCAGGCGGCTTTGATGAGCATAGACGCGGCCCTGCAGGACCACATTATATTCGCGGGAGAGGATGTGATGTCCTTTCGGGACTGCGGGCTCCTGGCCTCGGCGGAGGCCAGTCTGATCCGGGAGCGGCGGGAGGAAATGGAGGCCGCCCGGCGGCAGGCGGAGGAGCTGAGCTGGCCGGAGCCCTGACCCGGCCATACAACCTAGGTGGATTTATCATTAAGATTTCTTGCGAAATTAATTTTGTTGAGTAATAGATGGCCTCCATGCGCAAAGGTCGCGCATTACGGCAAGGCCGCGAGACTCTGTCTCGCGCTCTGCCACTTTTGAAAAAGTGGACAAAACTTTCAATGTTGCGCTTGGTGGGCTTTTCTCTTAGACAAAGCGCACGGTTGGACACTCCCAGTAACCTCCCCGCCTGGTTCAAAAGCTTCTTTTGAACTTAATTAACTATACCCCAAGGAGATTTGTCATGGACTTTAAATTGGCGTCGAAATACCAGCCCACCGGCGACCAGCCCGAGGCCATCAGCCAGCTGGTGCGGGGCGTGGAAAACGGAGACCGGGAGCAGACCCTGCTGGGCGTCACTGGCTCGGGCAAAACCTTTACCATGGCCAACGTCATCGCCCGGCTGAACCGGCCCACCCTGGTGCTGGCCCACAACAAGACCCTGGCCGCCCAGCTCTGCTCCGAGTTCCGGGAGTTCTTCCCGGAAAACGCGGTGGAATACTTCGTCAGTTATTACGACTATTACCAGCCCGAGGCCTACATCGTGCAGACGGATACCTATATTGAAAAGGACTCCGCCATCAACGACGAGATCGACAAGCTGCGCCACAGCGCCACCTGCGCCCTCTCCGAGCGCCGGGACGTGATCATCGTGGCCTCCGTGTCCTGCATCTACAGCCTGGGCGACCCCATCGACTACCGGACCATGGTCATCTCCCTGCGCCCCGGCATGGAGAAGAACCGGGACGACCTGCTGCGCAAGCTGGTGGAGCTGCAATATGAGCGCAACGACGTGAACTTCATCCGCAACAAGTTCCGGGTGCGGGGGGACGTGGTGGAGATCTTCCCCGCCGTTTCCAGCGACAAGGCGGTGCGGGTGGAGTTCTTTGGGGACGAGATCGAGCGGCTGCGGGAGTTCGACCCCCTGACCGGGGAGGTGACCGCCGAGCTCAAGCACATCGGCATTTACCCGGCCTCCCACTATATCGTGCCCGGGGACAAGATGAAGTCCGCCATTGAGAACATCTTGGGGGAGATGGAGGTGCAGGCCGCCGCTTTCAAGGAACAGGGCAAGCTCATCGAGGCCCAGCGCATCACCGAGCGGACCCGGCACGATGTGGAGATGCTCTCGGAGATCGGCTTCTGCAAGGGCATCGAGAACTATTCCCGGGTGCTCTCCGGCCGGGAGCCGGGCAGCGCACCCTTTACCCTTTTGGACTATTTCCCGGACGATTACCTGCTTTTCGTGGACGAGAGCCACGTGACCCTGCCCCAGGTGCGGGGCATGTTCGGGGGCGACCACGCCCGCAAGCAGATGCTGGTGGACTACGGCTTCCGCCTGCCCTCGGCCTACGACAACCGGCCCCTCAATTTTGACGAGTTCTATTCCCACATCAACCAGGCCATTTTCGTCAGCGCCACGCCGGGGGATTTGGAGCTGGAGAAGTCCGCCCAGGTGGTGGAACAGGTCATCCGGCCCACGGGCCTTTTGGACCCCAAGGTGACGGTGAAGCCCACGGACGGGCAGATCGACGACCTGATCTCGGAGATCAACCTGCGGGTAGAGCGGGAGGAACGGGTGCTGGTGACCACCCTGACCAAGAAGATGGCGGAGGACCTGACCAGTTATTTTGAGAACTTCGGCATCCGGGTGCGGTACATGCACCACGACATCGACACGGTGGAGCGCATGGAGATCATTCGCGACCTGCGGCTGGGGGAATTCGACGTGCTGGTGGGCATCAACCTGCTGCGGGAGGGCCTGGACCTGCCGGAGGTCACTTTGGTGGCCATTCTGGACGCGGACAAGGAGGGGTTTCTGCGCAGCGGCAGAAGCCTCATTCAGACCATCGGCCGCGCGGCCCGGAACGCCCAGGGCGAGGTGATCATGTACGCGGACCAGGTGACCGAGTCCATGGAGTACGCCATCACCGAGACCGAGCGCAGGCGGGCTATTCAGGAGCGGTACAACCAGGAGCACGGCATTGTGCCCAAGACCATTCGAAAGGACGTGGCGGAGATTTTGGAGATTTCCAGCCACAAGGACGATGGCAAGAAGAAAAAGAAGCACTACACCCCCGCCGAGCGGGCCCAGCTGATCGAGCAGTACAAGAAGGAGATGAAGGCGGCGGCCAAGCTCTTGGAGTTCGAGCACGCGGCTTATTTGCGGGACAAGATCAAGGAGCTGGAAACCGGAAACGCCGGCCACGCGCCCCTGCCCAGGCGCAGGGGAGCCAGGGGATGACCTTAGAAAGGGGACGGATATGGATAGGGTAGACCCGGAACTGAAAGCGTATGTCGAGCGGAACATTTTGCCCCTCTATCAGGCCCACGACGCCGCCCACGGGCCGGAGCATGTGCGGGTGGTTTTGGAGAACAGCTTCGCCCTGCTGGAGGGGCTGGACGCGGACCAAAACATGGTCTATACCGTGGCCGCTTACCATGACGTGGGCATCCGGGTCAGCCGGGAGAAGCACGAGGCCGTCTCCGGCCAGTGGCTGTGGGAGGACAAGAACCTGGAACGATGGTTTACCCCCCGGCAGCGGCAGACCATGCGGGAGGCCGTGGAGGACCACCGGGCCTCCCGGCAGGAGCCGCCCCGGAACCTGTATGGCCGCATCGTCAGCGAGGCGGACCGGGACCTGGACCCGGAGCGGGTGGTGCGCCGGATCATGGAGTACAGCAGGGCCCACTGGCCCCATTGGAGCGAGGAAGAACACATAGAGCGGGCCATAGCGCATGTAAAGGACAAATACGGCGAGACCGGCTACCTGCACCTGTGGCTGCCCTGCCCCCGCAACGAGGCGGGCCTTGCCACCCTGCGGGAGTGGCTGCGCACCGGGGAGCTGGCCCGGCGGTGTAAAAAATACTTATGAATAAAGAAAGGAGGCCAGATAATGAGCAAAAGCCTGAGCGAAATGACCCTGGAGGAGCTGTGGCAGCTGTTCCCCATCTTCCTGACGGAGCACCGGGACGATTGGGCCCCCTGGTATGGGGAAGAAGCGGCCCTTTTACGAGAGCTGCTGGGACCTGGGGCGGTTCTCAGCCACATCGGTAGCACGGCCATAAAGGGCATATGGGCCAAGCCCATAATTGACGTCCTGATAGAGCTCCCGGATAGTGCGGCGCTGAAAAGCGCGGCAGGCGCGCTGAAAGCGGCGGGGTATATCTGCATGTCGCGGAACCGTGACAGGGCTGATTTCAACAAGGGCTACACTCCCGAGGGCTTCGCGGAGCGGGTGTTTCACCTGCATCTGCGGCTTATCGGGGACCACGATGAGCTGTACTTTAGGGACTATCTGAACGCCCATCCCGAGACCGCCAAAGAGTATGAGGCCCTGAAGCTGGGCCTCTGGAAACAGTATGAGCACGACCGGGACGGGTACACCCGGCAGAAGACGGCGTTCGTGGCCCAATATACGGCCCTGGCAAAGGAGGAATACGTAGGCCGCTGCCTGCGTCCAGAAGTCCTGATCCGCGAGGCCTTCCCAGCGGGGGAGCAGGAAGCGCCCCTCCATTTTCTGGCCTCCCTGCGCCGGAGCGGCATGGAGCTGGAGCGGGCCGGGGGATATTGGGCCGGTCAATTTTATTGGGCGGTCCAGTACGCGGGCAGACCCGTCTGCTTTTTCCTGGTCAACGGCGCAGGGGACGAGGCGGACATGGCCCCGCTGACGGTGTGGACGGACGACGGCGGTTCGCCCTGGTATGAGGACGCGGAATTGTCTCAGCGGGAAAAGGAGCTCTGCTGGGCCCATGTGGACGCCTGCGCCCGCTGCGGCTCCTGCGCCGGGGGGAGAGAGAAGATCCTGTTCGGCAGGAAATTCGAGAATGTGTGCCGCACCCCCATGCGCTTTGTCCGTCCCAACGGGGCGGAGCTGGCCCTGCTGGAAAAGCTGGCGGAATATCGGAAAGCGGACATTCTCGCCCAAAGGGAGGAGGCAAAATCATGCGCATCGGGGACAGCCTGACCGGGGAAAGGGTCCGCGTGCGGGACTACCGGAGGTCCGACCTGGAATTTGTGACGGGGATGTGGTTCGACCCGGAAAACGGAGCATATCTCAGCGACCCGGACCGGGACCATGTGGACGCGGTCTATCAAAAGGCTCTGGACCGCATGGAGGACAGCCCGGACGGATACTATCTGGTGGTGGAGCTGGCCGGGTCTGGGGAGCGGGCGGGCACCTGCTGCATGTTCCCGGACGAGGCGGGGAAGGTCTATGACATCGGCTACTGCATCCACAAAAGCCACTGGCGGCAGGGCCTGGGCCGGGAGACGGTCTCCCTGCTGCTCCATTGGCTGCGGGAGCGGGGGGCCCAAACGGTTACGGCGGAGGCTGCGGCGGAGAATGCCGCCTCCCGCGCTTTGCTGGACGGGCTGGGCTTTGAGGTCCAGCGGAAGTCCCGGTTCAAAAAGTACCGTATGGATGTGGAATTTGAGAGCGTGGTTTACGCCAAGACGCTGGCCCCCCACACGAAAGGAAAGGACGATGCTGCTATGGACATGCTGGAGCTGATTGCAAAGAGAACAAGCTACCGGGGCCGGTATCTGCCCCAGCCGGTGCCCCGGGAGGACCTGCGGAAGATCATGGAGGCGGGCCTGGCCGCGCCCTCGGGGTGCAACAAGCAGACCACCAGCCTCATCGCCGTGGACGGCCCGGAGGTCCTGGCCCGGCTTAAGGCGGCCATCGACCCGCCCGTCGCCAGCACCGCCCCGGCGGCCATCTGCGTGCTGACCCGGAAAATCTTCGCCTACCGGGACCGCTGCTACCAGGTGCAGGACTATTCCGCCGCCATCGAGAACATGCTGCTGGCCATCAAGGCCCTGGGCTATGAGAGCTGCTGGTACGAGGGGCACATCACGGACCTGGACCGGATCGACCTGAAAATGGCGGCGGTTTTGGGCGTGCCGGAGGATTACAGCTTGGTGTGCTACCTGCCGGTGGGCAAAGCCGCCCAGGAGCCCCGGCCCTCGCCGCCCAAAAAGCCCTTTGAGGAACGGGCCTGGTTCAACGGCTTTGGCGGCCAAGAGACAGGAGAGGGGAGCGGGGAATGAGGTTTTATATTGGATCCAGCCTTTCCAACCGCGAGGCGGTTTCCTGGTATGCCCAAAGATTGAAGGAGCGCGGCTGGGAGCATACTTATGACTGGACAAAGCTTGACCCAGAGGCGGAAACGCCGGAGCGGCTGGGGGAGATTGCCCAGCGGGAGCGCCGGGGCGTGGAAGATGCGGACGCGGCCGTCTTCCTCCTGCCCGGCGGGCGGGGGACCCACATCGAGCTGGGGATGGCCCTGGCGCTGGGCAAAAGAGTGTTTCTGTGCGGGGCGGAGGAGGCCTTTGCCATGGAGAGCGCCGTGGGCTTTTACCAGCTGCCGGAGGTCGTCCGGCTGACGGGGTCCGCGGAGGAAAACGTCAGGGAAATTCTGGCGGCGGGGGAGGCGGACCGCCGGAGCGGCGGGAGCGGGGCCAAGGCGCGCGGCGTGGAGATTGTCCCGGCGGAAGCCTCCGCCCCACAGGCGCTGCGCCTTTTTTCCGAGCACGATGATTTCATGCTGGACGCAATGGGCGGGGACCGGCGCTTCTACACCCGGTACAGTGAAAAGGAAAACCTCGAGGCGGTTTGGATTGCCTATGCGGACGGCCTTCCCGCGGGGTGCGCGGCCTACCGGAAAAAGGAGGCCGGAACCGGCGAGGTCAAGCGGCTGTTCGTAAGGCCGGAATACCGGGGCGGGGGAATCGCGAAAGAGCTGCTGAAAAACCTGGAACGCCACGCCGGGGAGCAGGGCTGCGCCGCCCTGCATCTGGACACGCGGCTCAACCTGGAGCCCGCCGTCTCTCTGTACCGTTCTTTTGGGTATCAGACTGTTTACCAGGAGGGCCTCTACATCCAAATGGAGAAGCGGCTGGAAGGCCGGGGCGCTGGGAAGCACATTCTGCTTACCTCCGCCGGGTTTGAAAACCCTGTGGTAAGGGACTGCTTTTTAGAAATGCTGGGCAAGCCGCCCGCAAAGGCCAGGGCGCTGTTCATCCCTACCGCCGCCATTGACGAAGACGCGAAAGCCGTGCTGCCCAAGTGCCGGAACGACCTTTTGGGCGCGGGCATCCTGCCCGGGCACATAACCGATTTTGACCTTGACAGGGAGATGTCCGCAGGGGAGCTCTCTGGGTACGACACGGTATACTTCTGCGGGGGCTCCACGGAGTACCTGCTGGAACGGATAAAGGCCGTTGGCTTTGACCGCAGTCTTGACGCGGCCCTGGAGCGGGGGCTGGTCTATGTGGGGGTCAGCGCCGGGAGCGTGATGGCTGCGGAGAATCTGCCGGGCAGCTTGGGCTATCTGCCCCGGGAGCTTGAGGTCCACTGCGAGAGCGGCTCCCCCAGAGGGAAACTGCCGGAAGGGACAGTGTATCTTACAAACGCCCAGGCAATAAAAATTTTGGATGGGGACGCGGAAATCATTGAATAAAGAGGAACCTATCATGGAACAGGGAAAATATGAACAGAGGGAACGGCTGATAAGGGAATACTTCCGCTGCTGGCTGGAGAACCGGCCGGAAAAGCTGGGGGATATTTTCGCCCCGGGAATCGTGTACAGCGAGTGCTATGGCCCGGAATACCGGGGGCTTGGGCAGGTCAGGCGATGGTTTCGCGACTGGAACCAAAAGGGCCGGGTGCTGGAATGGCGGATTAAGGGCTTTCTCCACCAAGGGGAACATACGGCGGTGGAGTGGTACTTCCGCTGCGACTATGACGGAGAGGACGGCTTCGACGGCGTATCGCTGGTGGAATTTGACGCGCGGGGCAGGATATGCCTGCTCAAGGAGTTCCAGTCCAAAGCGGAGCATTATTTTCCTTATGGAGAGGATGAGATAGAATGAGCCTGGACAAAATCGAAGTGCGCGGCGCCCGGGAGCACAACCTGAAAAACATCGACGTGACCATCCCCCGGGACAGGCTGGTGGTGCTCACGGGCCTTTCCGGGTCGGGCAAGTCCAGCCTGGCCTTTGACACCATCTACGCGGAGGGCCAGCGGCGGTACGTGGAGAGCCTTTCCTCCTATGCCCGGATGTTCCTGGGCCAGATGGAGAAGCCGGACGTGGACAAGATCGATGGCCTTTCCCCGGCCATCTCCATCGACCAGAAAACCACCTCCAAGAACCCCCGGTCCACGGTGGGCACGGTCACGGAGATTTACGACTACCTGCGGCTGCTCTACGCCCGCATCGGCGTGCCCCACTGCCCCATCTGCGGCAGGGAGATCAAGCAGCAGACCATTGACCAGATCGTGGACCAGGTGCTGGCCTTGGAGGAAAAGACAAAAATCCAGGTGCTGGCTCCCGTGGTGCGGGGCCGCAAGGGCGAGCATGTGAAGGAGTTCGACGCGGCCCGGCGGGGGGGCTTTGTCCGGGCCCGGGTGGACGGGCTGCTCTACGACCTGAACGAGCCCATCTCCTTGAACAAAAACCAGAAGCACAACATTGAGATCGTGGTGGACCGGCTGGTGGTCAAGCCGGACATCCGCTCCCGGCTGGCGGACTCCATTGAGGCGGCCTCGGGGCTTACGGGAGGCATTGTGGTCATCAACGTCATCGACGGGGAGGACATCACCTTCTCCCAGAACTATGCCTGCCCGGAGCACGGGGTCAGCGTGGAGGAGCTGAGCCCCCGGATGTTCTCCTTCAACAACCCCTTCGGGGCCTGCAAAAAGTGCACGGGCCTGGGGGTCTTTATGCGCATCGACCCTCAGAACATCATTCCGGATAAGAATCTTTCCATCCGCAAGGGAGGGCTCAAGGCCAGCGGCTGGGCCATGGAGGGCAGCACCATTGCCACCATGTATATGGAGGGCCTTGCGAAGCACTACAAGTTTTCCCTGGATACCCCCATCGGCCAGCTGCCGGAGGAGATTGTGGACATTCTTCTCTACGGCACCAAGGGGGAGAAGATCAAGCTGACCCGCATGGGGGAGTACGGCCACGGCAGCAGCTATTCCGCCGCCTTCGAGGGCGTCATCAACAACTTGGAGCGGCGGTATAAGGAGACCTCCTCCAACTGGATCAAGGCGGAGATCGAGACCTATATGAGCGCCGTGCCCTGCGACGCCTGCCACGGCAAGCGGCTTTCTCCCGAGAGCCTGGCCGTCACGGTGGGCGGGGTGAACATCGCGGACTTCTGCGATAAGTCGGTAACGGAAGCCCTGGAGTTTATGGACGCCTTGGAGCTCACCGAACGGGAGAAGCTCATCGCCGCGCCCATTGTGAAGGAGATCAAGTCCCGGCTGGGCTTTTTGCAGAGCGTGGGCCTGGAATACCTGACCCTGTCCCGGTCCTCGGGCACCCTCTCCGGCGGCGAGAGCCAGCGCATCCGCCTGGCCACCCAGATCGGCTCCTCCCTGATGGGCGTGCTGTATATTCTGGACGAGCCCTCCATCGGCCTGCACCAGCGGGACAACTCCAAGCTCCTGGGCACCCTGAAGCGCCTGCGGGACCTGGGCAACACGGTCATTGTGGTGGAGCACGACGAGGAGACCATGCGGGAGGCGGACTACATCGTGGACATCGGCCCCGGGGCGGGGGTCCACGGGGGCAATGTAATCTATTCCGGGCCTGTAAAGGGCATTATGAAGTGCAGGGAGTCCGTTACCGGCGACTATCTCAGCGGCCGGAAGAAGGTGGAGGTCCCCCCCAAGCGGCGGGAGGGCAACGGGAACTTCCTGGAGATAAAGGGCGCGGCCCAGAACAACCTGCGGAACGTGGACGTGAAGATCCCCCTGGGGGAGCTGGTGTGCGTCACCGGGGTGTCCGGGTCGGGCAAGTCCTCGCTGATCAACGAGATTCTCTACAAGAAGCTGGCGGCGGAGCTGAACCGGGCCCACACCTTTCCCGGGGCCCACAAGGAAATTTTGGGGCTGGAATACCTGGACAAGGTGATCCAGATCGACCAGTCGCCCATTGGCCGGACCCCCCGGTCCAACCCGGCCACCTATACCGGGCTCTTCAACAGCATACGGGACCTGTACGCCAGCACCCAGGAGGCCAAGCTGAGGGGCTTTAACGCCGGGCGCTTCTCTTTCAACGTGAAGGGCGGCCGCTGCGAGGCCTGCCAGGGGGACGGCATCATCCGCATTGAGATGCACTTCCTCCCGGACGTGTACGTGCCCTGCGAGGTGTGCAAGGGCCACCGCTACAACCGGGAGACCCTGGAGGTCAAGTATAAGGGCAAGAGCATTTACGACGTGCTGGAAATGACCGTGGAGGAGGGCCTGGACTTCTTCCGGGACCTGCCCCGGCTGGCCCGGAAGCTGCAAACCCTTCACGATGTGGGCCTGGGCTATGTGAAGATCGGCCAGCCCGCCACCACCCTTTCCGGCGGCGAGGCCCAGCGGGTGAAGCTGGCCACCGAGCTCTCCCGCCGGCCCACGGGGAAGACCATCTATATTCTGGACGAGCCCACCACGGGCCTGCACATCGCGGACGTGCACAAGCTCATCGAGGTGCTGCAAAAGCTGGTGGACACAGGCAACACGGTGGTAGTCATTGAGCACAACCTGGACCTGATCAAGACCGCGGACCACATCATCGACCTGGGGCCCGAGGGCGGCAACCGGGGAGGCCTGATTGTAGCGGAGGGTACGCCGGAGGATGTGGCCAAGGTGGAGGGCTCCTACACCGGGCAGTATTTGAAAGGGCTGCTGGGCCTATGAAGATCATCGATACGGCGGAACAGGTGGAAAGGGAATTTTTCGGCCAGCCCTTTGACCTGGAAAAGTGGCGGGCCTATGCCGCGGGCGTCTCCCCGGAGCTGGCCCGGATGTGCCTGGAAGACATAGAAAAATACGATTTTAGCCGGCAGGCGGCCCCTGTGCTGCGGGCCAGCCTGTCCCGGCCTGACAAGCTGCGGGAGCTGCACGCCTCTTTCCTGTGCGCGGTAGATGCCCTGCGGGCGAGGGGCCCTGCCCTTTTGGGGGGCATTGGGCCTACCATCGTGCTGTACCTGGGGCTGTGCTGCGCAGCCGGGTGGGCTACCCGGCTGGAGGGCGCGCCTGCCATCCTGCTGGGGGTGGAGAAGATCATCGAGCTGGACTGGTGCGGCGAGACTGCCATGAAGGCCCTGCTGTTCCACGAGCTGGGCCATCTGTGGCATGAGTCCCTGCGGGGGGAGCTGGAAGATGGAGAAAATGAAAGGCAGCGGGCCGTGCTGCAATTATACTGCGAGGGCGTGGCCATGATATGCCAGCAGCGCCTGGCTGGGGAGCCGGAGCTTTTCCACCAGGACCGGGACGGGTGGCTCAGCTGGTGCCGGGAGAATGAAGGGGCCATCAAGGCGGGCTACCTGCGCCGGATGGAGGTGGGAGAGAGCGTCCAGGACTTCTTCGGCGACTGGGTGCGCTTTATGGGCCGGCCGGACGTGGGGTACTTCCTGGGGCGGCAGTTCGTAGCCTGGCTGCTGGGACGGTATACATTGGCAGAAATTGCCGTGCTGCCCTATGGCCAGCTGGAAAGCTGCCTGACAGCTTTTTTGCGGAGCTAGGCACAGCGCCCGCCCCGCCACGGATAGGAAGGCTTTTTCGTTGCGGAGGCCCCAAAAAGGAGGAAGAGAGATGGCGTTTGATTTCAAAAAGGAGTGCAGGGAGCTCTATGCCCCCAAGGCCGCGCCCGGCATCGTTGCGGTCCCGCGGGCCAACTTCATTGCCATGGAGGGACGGGGCGACCCGAACCAGGAGGGCGGCGCGTACCAGCAGGCGCTGGCCGTGCTGTACGCGGTGGCGTACACCTTGAAGATGAGCCATAAGACCGAGCGCAAAATACCCGGCTTTTATGAGTACGTGGTCCCGCCGCTGGAGGGCTTTTGGTGGCAGCCGGGGGTCCAAGGGGTGGACTACCGGGACAAGTCCGCCTTTCATTGGCTTTCCGTGATCCGCCTGCCGGAGTTTGTCACAGAGGCGGACCTTCACTGGGCGGTGGAGGAGGCCTCCCGTAAGAAGAAGCTGGACTGCTCTGGCGCGGCTTTTCGCACCCTGGAGGAGGGCCTGTGCGTGCAGATGCTTCACATTGGCCCCTATGACGGCGAGCCCGAGACCGTGGCCCGCATGGATCGGTATCTGGCGGAAAACGGCTATGCCAACGACTTCAGCGACGCCCGGCGGCACCATGAGGTCTATCTCAGCGACCCGCGCAAAAGCCCGCCGGAAAAATGGAGGACCATCATCCGGCATCCAATTAGGGAGGAAAAGTAATGGGATTTTACCGAACCGTGGTGGAGACGGACCACCGGCTGATCAAGGGGGAGGGGCTGAGCCCGGAGGAACGGGAGGGGATCGTCTCCACGCTGCTGGCGGTGGCCCAGCCTTACGCCCCCAAAAAGCCCGGCGGCGGGCGGGAGCTGAGCCCGCTGTTCTACCTGCCCGAGGCTGGCGTAAAAGTGAGGAGCCTGCTGGGCCAGACCCCGAAAACCGGCATTCTTGCCGGAAATATGGTGGAGCTGGAAACCCTGCGGCTGCTCTGCCTGCTGGCCCCGGAGGAGGAGCGGGTGCGGCTTATGCGCAAGGAGACCTTGGCACGGTTGAAAAGCACCTGCTTCGGCAGCCAGGACGACGGCCAGGGGGAGTGCTTCGACGCGTCCCTCATCGCCCTGCGCTTCCTCTGCGCCGCCGCGCCGGAGGACCTGGCTTGGATACAGAGCCGCGTGGACAACTATAACCGCCACGCGGCGGAGAAAAGGCGGCCCTGGTACTCCCTATGGTACTTCTGGCTGTGCCTTTCGGAGATGCCCCTGGAGCTGGCCCTGCCGGAGATCGAGAAGCACCGGAAGCTTTTGGAGGAAAAGCTCCGGCGCAGCTATGTGATGAACCAGGAGCCGGACCGGACCGTCCATCCGGTGATTTTGTGCATGCTGCGCAACCTGTTCGCCCGGCTGCCGGAATACGGCTGGGTGGGGGAGCGCCGGCCCTATATTGATGAAAAGGACGGGCGGCTGCGGCTGGACCTGGACTGAGGTCAAAGAGGCGGCGTTTTCCTGGAAGGGAGTGTCTAAAGGGCGTTGTTATTCAAAAGTATTAGAAGGGGTCGCGCCTGCCGGCTCGGTCGGTTCGCTGCTTGTCTACCACTGGCAGACGCTCACCCCCTAAGAACCCCGCCACCTTTGAAAAGGGCGACAATCGCCAGTGGCGATTTCCCGTCGCCGACCGAAGCGGCAGCGGAGAATGACGAAACTTTTACTGTTGCGCTTGGCGGGCTTTTCTCTTAAACAAAACGCGCGTTTGGCCACTACCTTCCTGGAAATCGTGCTTTACAAACGCCCCTGAGTGTGCTAAAATAACAAGAGTGCCCTTCCCTCGGCCAGGGGAACCACCAACCCCGGCTGTGGGTACGGGTGAATTTGCGAGGAGCCCTGCCGGCTCCAGAAAGGTGAAATCAGCATGACTAAAATCGAAAAGACCGAAATCATCCAGAAGTATGCCCGCCACGAGGGCGATACCGGGTCCCCCGAGGTGCAGATCGCGGTGCTCACCAAGCGCATCAACGACCTGACCGAGCACCTGCGCACCAACAAGAAGGACCACCACTCCCGCCGGGGCCTGCTGAAAATGGTCGGCCAGCGCAGGAGCCTTTTGAACTACCTGATCAAGATCGACATCGAGCGCTACCGCAGCATCATCGCCGAACTGGGCATCCGTAAGTAAGAGCCCTGAAACCACGGCCGGAGGACGCTGTCCGCGCGGGCCGCTTGCGGCCCTGCCGCGCCGGCGTTTTGGCCGCTTTGCCTTGCGGGACGGCAGAAGTCTTTCCCATTTAGCGTTTCCGGCGGTGGATACGGGCTCTAAGAAAAGCCCTGCAGGGGGGCTTCCAGCCGCGGAAGGGCCCAGAACTCCCTTCGCGGCCATCCATGATAAAAACGAAGCACCGGCAGAAACGGGGCGGCGGGTACGGAGCCATCGACTGACCCGCCGCCCCGGGCTTTTGCGGCGGCTTCGGAAGATTCCCCGCCCCGGCCCTGCCGGGCGGGAGAAAGGAACCCATTATGTTTGAAAATTTTAAGCGGTACGAAACGGATTTTGCCGGACGGCCCCTGGTGATTGAGACCGGCAAAATGGCCCAGCTGGCCAACGGCGAGTGCCTGGTGCGCTATGGGGACACCGTGGTGCACGTGGCCGCCACGGCCTCGGCCAAGCCCCGGGACGGCATCGACTTCTTCCCCCTCTCCGTGGACTTTGAGGAAAAGCTCTATTCCGTGGGCAAAATTCCCGGCTCCTTTTTGAAGCGGGAGGGCCGCCCCAGCGAGAAGGCCACCCTCACCTGCCGGGTCATCGACCGGCCCATCCGGCCCCTGTTCCCCAAGGATATGCGCAACGATGTGTCCATTGTGTGCACGGTCATGTCCGTAGAGCAGGACAATTCCCCGGAGATTGCCGCCATGGTGGGCACCTCCATCGCCCTTTCCATCTCGGATATTCCCTGGAACGGCCCGATTTCCGGGGTCTCCGTGGGCCTGGTTGACGGGGAGTTCGTCATCAACCCCACCGCCGCCCAGCGGAAGGTTTCGGAGATGGCCGTCACTGTGGCCTCCACCAGCGAGCGCATCGCCATGATTGAGGCCGGGGCCAAGGAAGTGGCCGACGATGTGATGTATGACGGCATTATGGCCGGCCACGCGGAAAACCAGAAAATCATTCAGTTTATCAACGGCATTGTGGCGGAGATCGGCAAGGAGAAGTTCGACTATCCCAGCAACAAGCCGGAGAAGGAAATGATCGACGCCATTTTCGCCTTTGCCCAGGACGATGTGCGCGCCGCCCTGGACACGGACGACAAGAACGTGCGGGACGCCCGCCTGAAGCCCGTTTACGAGAAGGTGCACGAGCGCTTCGACCCGGAGTATCCGGAGCAGGAAGCGAAGATTGACGAGTGCCTGTACCTCACCCAGAAGATCGTGGTCCGCCGCTGGCTGCTGGACGAGCGGAAGCGGGTGGACGGCCGGGGCATGGACGACATGCGGCCCCTGGCCGCCGAGGTGGCCCTGCTGCCCCGCACCCACGGCTCCGGCATGTTTACCCGGGGGCAGACCCAGGTGCTCACCGTGGCCACCCTGGGCTCCATCCGGGACAACCAGCTGCTGGACGGCATTGACGAGGAGGAGAGCAAGCGGTACATCCACCACTATAACTTCCCCTCCTACTCCGTGGGCGAGACCCGGCCCAGCCGGGGCCCCGGCCGGCGGGAGATCGGCCACGGCGCTCTGGCCGAGCGGGCCCTGGTGCCCGTGATTCCGGACATGGACCAGTTCCCCTATACCATCCGTCTGGTCAGCGAGGTGCTCTCCTCCAATGGCTCCACCTCCCAGGCCTCCATCTGCGGCTCCACTTTGGCCCTGATGGACGCGGGCGTGCCCATCAAGGCCCCGGTGGCCGGCATCTCCTGCGGCCTCATCACCGAGGGCGACCGCTGGATGACCATGGTGGACATCCAGGGCATTGAGGACTTTTTCGGCGACATGGACTTTAAGGTGGGCGGCACCAAAAAGGGCATCACCGCCATTCAGATGGATTTGAAGATCAGCGGCCTGCTGCCCGAGATGGTGAAGGAGGCCCTGGAGAAGACCCACAAGGCCCGCAACTATATCATTGACGAGATCATCTTGAAGGCCATTCCCGAAGTACGGCCCGAGCTCTCGCCCTACGCGCCCAAGATGCTCTCCATGCAGATTCCCGTGGACAAGATCCGGGAGGTCATCGGCACCGGCGGCAAGGTCATCCAGAAGATCTGCGCCGAGTGCGAGATCACCATGGACGTGGAAGAGGACGGCCACGTGTTCATCACGGGCCTGGATATCGAGAAGTGCCGCCGGGCTATGGACATTGTGGATACCATCGTCAACGACCCGGAGCCGGGCAGCTACTACAACGGCCGGGTCACCCGGCTTATGGACTTCGGGGCCTTCGTGGAGATCGCCCCGGGCAAGGAGGGCCTGGTGCACATCTCCCGGCTGGACGTGAAGCGCACGGATAAAGTCACGGACGTGGTGAACGTGGGCGACGTGGTGAAGGTGAAGGTCCTGGAGATCGACGACAAGGGCCGGCTGAACCTGTCCCGCCGGGACGCGCTCATCGACCTGGACGGCGCGGTGCCGGAGAACGATATCAGCAGCGAGCGCCCGCCCCGCCGGGACCGGGACCACGACCGCAGGCCGCCCAGAAGGGACCACGACAGAAGGTAAAAGTTTCGTGCTCCTCAACTGCCGTGTTGGTTGGCGGCGAGTGGAGCGCTCTACTCGGTTATGCCAAGTGGCTGGCGATTAGCGCCCTCCGGCGCAAGGACACAGTTTTTTGAAGTTTTACAGAGTGGCCTCCGGCGGGGAGGGGACTTTACCCCCTCCACCCCCACCACTTTTGAAAAAGTGGACAAAACTTTTACTGTTTCGCTTAGCTGGTCGAAGCGGAAGCGAGAGTTTTGCCCTTCTCGTCTCTTTCAGGAGGTGGAGGTGTAGCTTCCCGCTCTGAACCGAGCGCCCAGTGCGCGTCTCACACCCATAAAAAGCGTGTAAAAGTCTTTGAGGATTGTCAAGGAACTTTCTTCAGAAAGTTCCTTGACCCGCCGGAGGCCGTAAATATACTCAAAAAAACAACCCCCGAGGCAGCTCGGGGGTTCCGCTTTTATTCAAACAATTCCGGGTGCATACGGCTGTAGTGGAACAGGTACTGCTGGGCGACGCCCGCATAGGGGCCCAGCTCCTTCGGGGCCATCCCTGGAAGCAACGCGGCCATGGCCCGCTTCATCCACACGTCCATGGGGAAGCACTCGGTTTTGTGGAAGCCGTACAGCAGCACGCACTCGGCCACCTTTGGGCCAACGCCTGGAATGCTCCGCAGGGCTTCCCGGCCATACTCCGCCGGTTCCCGGGCAATGCGTTCCAAATCCACCCGGCCCTCCGCCACGGCCCGGGCGGCGTCCAGCACATAGGAGGCCCGGTACCCGGCCCGCAGGGGTGCCAGGTCTTCCAGGGAGAGGCGGGCCAGGGCCTCCGCCGTGGGGAAAGCGAAGAACTCCGCCCCGGGAATGGCCTGGCCGAACAGCCGGCAGAGCCGGGCAACCAGGCCCTTGATGCGCTGGATGTTGTTGTTCTGGCTGAGCACGAAGGAGCACAGGGCCTCCCAGGGCTCTTGGCACAGAATGCGGACGCCCGGCGCGTACTCCGCCGCGGCCCGGAGGCTGGGATGCAGCCCGGCCAGGGCGGCGCGGATGGCCTCGTAGTCCGTGTCCAGGTCGAAGTAGCCCCGCCAGACCTGCCGGAAGTCTTCCGGGGGGCAGGCCAGCTCCAAGGACTCCTCCGTCCTGCGCAGGGCCAAAAAGCGCCCGAAGGCCGCGCCCTCCCAGACTTCCGGCTCCCCTGGGCGGGGCCGCCAGCGGAAGGCCTGGCCGCAGTCCAGGGTCTGGGCCAGGTCGAAGCAGGCGGGAATGGAGACCGGCCGTGGACTCAACGGTTCTTCTCCCCAGAGTCCTGCTGGGCCGTGGGGGCCCGAGAGGTGAGCCAGGTCATGGCGCGCTCGATGGCGTCCTTCGAGTTGCCCCAGTCTCCGCCGGCGTTGCGGTAGTCGAACATCCGGCAGAAATGGGTCACGTCCCCGCTGAGCTCCTCCAAATAGGCCTTGGTTAGCTTGGTGGTGACAGCCTCGAAGGGGGCGAAATTTTTCTTTGGCATTTTCTGCGCGGCTTCCAGTACCAGGGCGTAGTGGGGCATGCAGATGAAGGGCTGGGCGGCGTACAGCTCCCGGAACTCCGGCTCGTTCTGCCAGAGGGTAATGGTGCTGTCCAGCAGGTGCTTCATGTTTTTTTCTATGTTGCCGCAGATGAAGCACTGGCTCTCCCGCTGGTGGACCGCCCCGGCGATCTTCTTCACGGCGGTTTTGCCCTCGGGAAAGACCTGGCCCTTGACCTCGGCCAGCAGGCTTTCCAAAATCAGCGCCACGGAGAGGCGGCTTCCCCGGGCCAGAATCTGGTTGAAATGCTCGGAGCAGAAGCCCAGGCGGTTGGTTTCCACCCGCACGTCGGGCTCCATCATGGCGGCCCCGGTGATGTAGGTGGCCATCCGGTCCTCCAGCATGTCCCGCATGCGGCAGAAGGGACAGCCCTCCTTGGGCTCGAAGACCTCGTTGACGGGTATGGAGCAGATATCTTCTCTCATAAGACGGACCTCCTGATGTTTATGATGATCTCCGGAAGAGGGGAAACGGACCGGCCTGGTCAGTGAGCCGGAGATTTTTCTGCTGCTTTCTCTGGTAATTTTACCATAAATCCTGTCTTTTGGGAAGAATAAATTTCAGGTCCCCCGCGAAAGCCGAAAGCGCCCTCAGACTAGGCGGCACAGCATATGGGGACGCTTTCCACCGGGGCCGTGTGGAAAACCCTGTGGAAAATGTTTAAAACGCCGCGGGGGAGGCGGCATGTCAAAAAGTGGAAAAGTTTTTGGGCTGGGGGGAGGATGTCAAATTGTGGGGGGCGGGCTGGGGTTAGCTGTGGGAGATGGTGTGGAAGTGTTAGAATGCCTCCGGCAGGGAGGGGGCTTTCCCCCCTCCACCCCCACCACTTTTGAAAAAGTGGACAAAACTTTTCCTGTTGCGCTTAGGAGGCTTTCTTCTGTGACCGCTCCGCACTTTACTTTTTTTCCGGATTTTGCTATAATGCTCTTTAGCTTCATTTCAGAAAAGAGGAATCTCCCATGCCCAATCTCACCAGCCGGCTCCTGCCCTGGGACGACGGCCGTCCCTGCAAATACGTGGTCGTCCTCTCCCGCTTTCAGGGAAAGCTTCTCCTTAGCCGCCACAAGGAACGCTCTACCTGGGAGACCCAGGGCGGCCACATCGAGCCCGGCGAGTCCCCCCTGGACGCGGCCCGCCGGGAGCTCTGGGAGGAAAGCGGCGCGGAGGAATTCACCCTGGAGCCCCTGTTCCACTACCACGCCCGCCTGGCGGAGGACCCCCAGGACCCCGGCGCCACCGGCGCGGTTTTCTTCGCGGAGATCGCCCGCCTGGGCCCCCTGCCGGAAAGCGAGATGGCACAAGTGCGGGCCTTTGACGGCCTGCCGGAAAACGTCACCTATCCCGGCATCACCCCCCGCCTCTACCAGCGGGTGCGGGGACGCTTTACCAATCAGGAGGACGGAATGGACGTACGCATTCTTATCAACCCCAACGCGGGGCGGCAGATCATCGTACAGGAGCTGGAGGCCGTGTATGACGCGTTCCAGTCCGCCGGGGACCGGGCCCGGCTGGAAATGACCGTCAACGCCGCCCACTCGGCGGAGGTGCTGGCCCGGGTGGTGGAGGAAAAGCCCGGGGCCATTGTCTGCTGCGGCGGCGACGGCACCCTGAGCGCCACGGTAAACGGCCTGCTGGCCGGAGGGGGCCGGATCCCCCTGGGGTACATCCCCGCCGGGACCACCAACGACTTCGCCAGCTTTTTGGGCCTGCCCAAGGAGCCCGGCAAGGCGGCGGAGCTCATTGCCTGGGGCCAGCCCCAGCCCATCGACGTGGGGCGCTTTGAGGACCGGTACTTTGTCTATGTGGCCTCCTTCGGGGCCTTTACCCAGAGCTCCTATTCCGCCACCCAGAGCCTGAAAAACTCCCTGGGCCACCTGGCCTATGTGATCGAGGGCATCAAGGAGCTGCCGGTGCTCAAGTCCTACCCGGTGCGGGTGGAGACCGCTGAAGGCGGGGTTTACGAGGGGGAGTACCTGTTCGGGTCGGTGAGCAACTCCACCTCCTTGGGCGGCGTCATCAAGCTGGACGAGGCCCAGGTGGACCCCACGGACGGCAAGTTCGAGCTGACCCTGGTCAAGCGCCCCAAAAGCCTCCACGAGCTCAACCGCATTCTGCGCTCCCTGATGACGGGCAAGGCGGACGAGGAGCTGATCACCTTCGTGCACACGGCGGGGGCCTCCTTCCGCTGCGGGGAGCCCATGCCCTGGTCCCTGGACGGGGAATACGCCCGGGGCGGGGAAAACGTAAAGGTGGAGGTCCTGCCCGGCGCCCTCCAGCTATACCGGTGAAAGCGTCCGGCCTTTCGGCGCGCCCCCTTCCTTTTCCGCCAAGGGCCGGAGGTAAGCAATTCTAAAGAGAAAATTTACAGTGTGTTCAACAAGTCCGGGGGGAAATCGGCTAGAATAGCAGTAGATTGGGGGAGGGACCATGTTTGGGTATGTGCGGCCCAACAAGGCCGAGCTGCTGGTAAAGGAGTACGGCCAGTATAAGGCCGTTTACTGCCAGCTGTGCAAAACCCTGGGCCGGGAATACGGCCCCCTGGCCCGGATGGCCCTGAGTTATGACTGCGCCTTTTACGCCCTGCTGGCCCTTTCGGTCACGGGCGCGCCGGTGGGGGAATGCCGGGGGCGCTGCGTGTGCAACCCCCTAAAGGCCTGCGTCTACCTGGAAACGACCGGGGAAGCGTACAAAAAAGCCGCGGCCCTGTGCGTGCTGTTGACTTTCCACAAGCTGCGGGACGATTTGGCGGATCAGGGGTTTTTCCGCTCCCTGGGGAGCCGGGCCCTGCTGCCCTATGTAAGGCGCAAGGCCAAAAAGGCGGAGGCGCGCTATCCCTTTTTAGCCAGGGCGGCGGAAGAGGCCATGGAGGCCCAGCGCCGGGCCGAGGAGGAGCGGGCCGGGGTGGACCCCTGCGCGGAGCCCACCGCCCATCTGCTGGGGGAGCTCTTCGCGGAGCTGGCGGCGCCGGAGGACCGGCAGAGGCCGGCCCTGGAACGGTTCGGGTACTTTTTGGGCCGCTGGGTCTACTTGATGGACGCGGCGGACGACCTGCGGGACGACCTGCGGGAGGGGGCCTTTAACCCCTTTGTGCGGCGGCTGGGGCTGGAAGGGAAACAAGAGCTGGCCCCGGAGGAGCGTCAGGCGGCGGAACTGGCCTGCAACCAGGCCCTCAACGCCACGGCGGCCCAGGCGGCGCTGGCGGCGAACCTTCTGGAGCTGAAAAATTTTGGGCCCATTGTGCGCAACGTGGCGGAAAAGGGCCTGGCGGAGATCCAGCGGGAGATTCTGTTTTTACATGTAAAGGAAAAGCCCCGGCGGGAGCTGGAAAAGCTGTGACAGGAGAAGGCTGAGAGAAGAAAGGAAAGTGTTTGGGAATGACGGATCCGTATAAGGTATTGGGCGTTCAGCCTTCGGCCTCGGACGAGGAGATTAAGAACGCGTACCGCAAGCTGGCGAAAAAGTACCACCCGGACCAGTACGCCGAGAGCCCCTTAAAGGATTTGGCGGACGAGAAGATGAAGGAGATCAACGAGGCCTACGACGCCGTGACCGCCCAGCGGCGGGGCGGCGGAAGCTATTATAACGGGGCCCAGAACCCGGTGGGCGGAAACCGGAACTCCGGGTTCAGCGACGTGCGCAGTTTGATCATGTCTGGCCGCATCGCGGACGCGGAGCAGATTTTAAACGGGGTGCCGCCGGAGCGGCGCAACGCGGAGTGGTATTTCTTGAAGGGCTCGGTGCTGTACCGCCGGGGCTGGCTGGAGGAGGCTAAGGACCATTTCTCCCGGGCCTGCCAGCTGGACCCGGGCAACGGGGAATACAGCGCGGCCCTGAACCAGGCCATGAACCAGCGGGGGGGCATGTACGGCGGCTACAACCCCAACCAGAGCATGAACGGCAGCTGCAACACCTGCGACATGTGCTCCGGCCTTTTGATGGCGGACTGCTGCTGCGAGTGCATGGGCGGGGACCTGGTCCCCTGCTGCTGAGCTTTTGGCCGCTGGGCGGACGGCCTCAACTGGAAAAAGGAAGGCGGAGCATGTGAAGAAATCGATGAAAATAGCCCTGTGCGGGGCGGTTGCGGCGCTCACGGTGGTGCTGATGCTCTTCGAGGGCTTGGTCTCGGTGGCCTCCATCGCCATACCGGCCGTCGCGGGGTGCCTGCTGATCCCCATCGTGGCGGAGGCCGGGCTGGGCTATGCCTTTGGGGCCTATGGGGCCTCGGCGGCGCTGGCGCTGCTTTTGGCCCCGGACCGGGAGGCCGCGCTGATCTATACGCTGTTTTTCGGCTACTACCCGGCGCTGTTCGCGGTGGTGAGCAAAATAAAGGCCAAGGCCCCGCGCTGGGCGGCAAAGCTGCTGATCTTCAACGCCGCCGCCGTGGCGGAGGGCCTGGTGACGGTTTATGTTTTGGGGATACCCTTTGAGGAATTCCCCCTGTTGGGCGGCTGGGGCCCGGCGCTGCTGCTGGCCCTGGCAAACCTGGTGTTCGTGCTGTACGACCACGTGCTGGCGGGGCTGATCGGCCAGTATTACCGGCGGTTTCACGGCAAGCTGGGGAGGATGTTTCACCGGTGAGGGCCTTCGCGGAAGCGGAGGCTCTTTTTTGCGCGGTTTATGGGGAGTGATACGGAGTGGCCCCCGGCGGCTTAGGGGCTCTGGGTCTCGCCTGTCGGCTCGGTCGGTTCGCAGCATGTCTGCCACTGGCAGACGCTCACCCCCTAAGAACCCCGCCACTTTTGAAAAAGTGGACAAAACTTTTACTGTTGCGCTTAGGGAGCTTTCTCCATACAAAACACGCGTTTGGACACTCCCCCTGCGCCGCCCGCGCTTGACTTTAGCGTGCAAAAACGGTATAATGAGGCCAGTCGAATTTGCCGGCTTTTGCGGGATTTTTCCTCTGCCGGCCTTATTGAAAAAACATCCGCCGGGTTCCCCTCCGGCGGGAATGGAGGTACCTCCCATGCCCATTACCGACCTGCTGGAACGGAATTCCAAGCTCTACGGCGGAGAGACCGCCTTGGTGGAGATCAATCCCCAGGTCCAGGAGCCCCGCCGGGTCACTTGGCGGGAATACGAGCTCATCCAGCCCGGCGGCCCCGCCCCCTACCGCCGGGAGATCACCTGGTCCGTGTTTGATGAAAAGGCCAACCGCGCCGCCAACCTGCTCTTAAGCCGGGGCATCCGCAAGGGCCAAAAGGTGGCCCTGCTGCTGATGAACTGCCTGGAATGGCTCCCCATCTATTTCGGCATTTTGAAGACCGGCGCCGTGGCCGTGCCCCTCAACTTCCGCTACACCGCCGAGGAGATCGACTACTGCGTGCGCCTGGCCCAGGCGGACGTGCTCTTCTTCGGCCCGGAGTTCATCGGCCGGGTGGAGTCCATCGCGGATTCCATGTCCCAGGAGCGGCTGATGTTCTTTGTGGGCGACGCCTGCCCCAGCTTTGCCGAGGACTACCACCGGGCCGCGGCCAACTGCTCCAGCGCCCCGCCCAAGGTGCTCATCGACGACGAGGACGAGGCCGCCATCTACTACTCGTCCGGCACCACGGGCTTTCCCAAGGCCATTCTGCTGCGGCACTCGGCGCTGATGCAGTCCGCCCGCATGGAGGCCCTGCACCACGAGACCACCCATGAGGACGTGTTCCTGTGCATTCCGCCCCTGTACCACACCGGTGCGAAAATGCACTGGTTCGGTTCCCTGTTTACCGGGGGCAAGGCGGTGCTTTTAAAGGGCAACTCCCCCCAGGCCATTCTGGAGGCCGCTTCCGCGGAGGGCTGTTCCATCGTCTGGCTGCTGGTGCCCTGGGCCCAGGACATTCTGGCCGCTCTGGACCGGGGCGATCTAAAGCTCAGCGACTACCGGCTGGACCGCTGGCGGCTGATGCACATCGGGGCCCAGCCCGTGCCCCCCAGCCTGGTGAAGCACTGGTGGGACTACTTCCCCCATCATAAATACGACACCAACTACGGGCTTTCCGAGTCCACCGGCCCCGGCTGCGTGCATTTGGGCGTGGACCATCCGGACAAGGTGGGCGCCATTGGCGTGCCCGGCTACGGCTGGAAGGTGAAGCTGGTGGACCCCCAGGGCGAGCCCGTCCAGCGGGGGGAGGTGGGCGAGCTGTGCGTGAAGGGCGGCGGGGTGATGATCGGCTACTACCGGGACCCGGAGGCCACCGCCGAGGTGCTGCAAAACGGCTGGCTCCACACCGGCGACATGGCCCGGCAGGACGAGGACGGGTTCATCTTTTTGGTGGACCGGAAAAAGGACGTGATCATCTCCGGCGGCGAGAACCTGTACCCGGTGCAGATCGAGGCTTTCTTGGCGGCCCATCCCAAAATCCACGATGTGGCGGTCATCGGCCTGCCGGACCGCCGGCTGGGCGAGATCGCGGCGGCCATCATCCAGGTGAAGGAGGGCATGGAGCTCTCCGAAGAGGAGGTTATGAAGTTCTGCGAGGACCTGCCCCGCTACAAGCGGCCCCGCAAGCTGATCTTCGCCCCTGTGCCCCGCAACGCCACCGGCAAAATCGAAAAGCCCAAGCTGCGGGAGAAATACTGCGGCGTGCGGCTGGTGGAGGCCCAGAACAGGGGATAAGGAGGCAAAAATGCCCGCTGGCGTAGAAGAGCTGCTGATACAGCTGCTGGATAAGAACAATTCCACTGCCTATGGCGCGCTGCGGGCTTTGGAAGAGCTTTCGGAAGAGTCCGCCCAGGTATATCCCTATATGGAACGGTTTGCCGGGATGCTGAACAGCGAAAGCTCCTATGTCCGCACCCGCGGCCTTACTTTGATTGCCCACAATGCTAAGTGGGATACGGATAATAAAGTAGACGAGATAATCGACGCTTTTTTAGAACATATCGCAGACCCAAAACCGGTCGCGGCCCGGCAGTGCATCAAGCTGCTGCCCATGCTGGCAAAATATAAGCCCGGGCTGAGGGAGGACATTGCCGCTGCCCTGCTCAGGGCGGACCCCTCGCGGTATAGCGCCGGTATGCGGCCGCTGGTCAGCGCGGATATTCAAAAAGCGTTGACAGAGATCGGGGCCTTATCCGATCAATAAACCCCTAAATATTGGAGGAAACCTTATGATACGCCACATCTGCATGTTCTCTCTGAGAGAAGAAGGAAAAGAAGAGCACGCCGCAGAGTTTCTCCGCCGGGGAGAGGAGCTGGCCAAGCTCTCCTTCATCCGCGCCGCCCAGGTGGTGCGCTGCGCCCCCAGCGTCCCCAACGCCAACTATGACGTGGCCCTTCTCTTCGACTTTGAAACCCTGGACGACCTGAACGCCTATCAGGTCTCTCCCGAGCACGTAGCCTTCGGCCAGTTCATCAGCGCCGTGCGGACCGGCCGGGCCTGCATCGACTATGAGGTCTAGCAGGTTTTTCCTTTGACATATGCGCATAAAATGCGTATAATAAGAATGTTGGGGATGGGCAAATAGGAAAAGAAAAGAACTGCCCGACCTTTTTTATCAAAACGGCTGGCGGTTTCTTCGGGAAGGCGGGGACCATACCATCATCACCAACGGGAAAAACACAGAGTCTGTGCCGCGCCACCGGGAAGTGAATGAACTGCTTGCCAGAAAATTGATTCGATATTGGGACTTGAAGAAAAAATAGAGCGACCAGTAAGGAGGCTGCCAACATGAAAACCGCGTATCCGATTATTCTTGAACCTGCCGGAGACGGGTGGTATGTGGTGACCGTTCCTGATATGGGGATTCACACACAAGGGCGGAACATTGCCGATGCGATTGACATGGCCGCTGACGCCATCAGTCTGAACGCTATTTGCCTACAGGATGAGGGGCAGACCGTTCCCGCCCCCTCCGCCGGTCCGCCAGTCTGCCGGGACGGGGAGATTTCCTCCTATGCGGTGGTGGACTTCGACGCCTACCGCCGGATGAACGACACGCGCACCGTGCGCAAGAACGTCACCCTGCCCAACTATCTCAACGAGATGGCCATCAAGGCCGGGCTCAATTTCTCCCAGGTGCTGCAGGAGGGCCTGAAAGAACGGCTGGGCGTGTCATGAGCAAATACCATGCCCTGTGGGAGCACATTGCGAAAACCCCGGGACCCACCCTGACGCTGACCTTTGAGGAGGTCGAGGCCATGGGGGGCGTCCCCCTGGACCACTCTTTCCTCACATACAAAAAGGAGCTTGCCGCTTACAGCTGGCAGGTGGAAAAATTTTCGATGAAAAAGCGGATCGTGGCGTTTCTGAAAAGGCAGGAGCCCGCCGCGTCCGGCTGATTTGGAGGTACATACCCAACATGAAAAAGCTGATTTTAGGCAACGCCGCCGTGGCCCGGGGGCTTTATGAGGCCGGGTGCGCCATCGCGTCCAGCTACCCCGGCACGCCCAGCACGGAGATTACCGAGGAAGCCGCCAAGTTTCCCGAGATATACTGTGAGTGGGCTCCCAATGAAAAGGTGGCCATGGAGGCCGCGTTTGGGGCCTCTCTGGCTGGGAAACGGGCGTTCTGCGCCATGAAGCACGTGGGCCTGAACGTGGCGGCGGACCCGCTGTTCACCATGAGCTATACCGGCGTGAACGCCGGGCTTCTCATCGCCGTGGCCGACGACCCGGCCATGCACTCCTCCCAGAACGAGCAGGACTCCCGCCACTACGCCAAAGCCGCCAAGCTGCCCATGCTGGAGCCCGCCGACTCCCAGGAGGCCCTGGCCTTTACCAAGCTGGCCTATGAGCTCTCGGAGCGGTTCGACACCCCGGTGCTGCTGAAAATGTGCACCCGGGTGGCCCATTCCCAGTCCGTGGCGGAGCTCTCGGACCGGCAGGAGCTGGAAGCAAGGCCCTATGAAAAAAATCCCGCGAAGTACGTGATGGCCCCGGCCAATGCGGTGCGCCGCCACCCCATTGTGGAAAAGCGCCTGCTGGACCTGGCCGCTTGGGCGGAAACAGCCTCCGTCAACCGCGTGGAGGAAGGTGCGGACCACTCCACCGGCCTTATCACCAGCAGCACCAGCTACCAGTATGTGAAGGAGGCCTGTGGGGACCGGTTCCCCATCCTCAAGCTGGGCATGGTCTGGCCCCTGCCGGAGCGGAAAATCCGGGACTTTGCCGCCAGCGTGGACCGGCTGGCAGTGGTGGAGGAGGGCGACCCCTTCCTGGAGGATTACTGCCGGGGCCTGGGGCTTGCCCCTGCCGGCAAGGAGCTCTTCCCCCTGACCGGAGAGCTGAGCCAGAATATGGTGGCCGAAAGGCTTGGCCTGCCGGTTCCCGCTGGCAAGGCTCTGGAAGAGGCCCTGCCGGGCCGTCCGCCGGTGATGTGCGCCGGGTGCCCCCACCGCGGGCTTTTCTACACCCTCTCCCGGCTGGGCTGCACTGTGCTGGGGGACATCGGCTGCTACACCTTGGGGGCCATGCCGCCCCTCTCGGCCATGGACATGACCCTGTGCATGGGCGCTTCCATCAGCGGGCTGCACGGCTTTAACAAGGCCCTGGGCAGGGAGGGCGAGGGCCGCGCCGTGGCGGTCATCGGCGACTCCACCTTTGTCCACTCGGGCATGACGGGCCTTGCCAATGCGGCCTATAACCAGTCCAACTCCACGGTGATCATTCTGGACAACTCCATCACCGGCATGACCGGCCACCAGCAGAACCCCACCACGGGCCTCAACCTGCGGGGGGAGCCCGCCGGGAAGCTCGACCTGGAGGCCCTGTGCCGGGCCATGGGCATACGCCGGGTGCGGGTGGTGGACCCCTATGACCTAAAGGCCTGCGGGGCCGCGGTGAAGGAGGAGCTGGCCGCGGAGGAGCTCTCGGTGATCATCTCCCGTCGGCCCTGCGCCCTGCTGAAATATGTGGAGCGCAAGCCCGCCCTCGCGGCGGACCCGGAGAAATGCCGGGGCTGCAAGGCCTGCATGAAGATCGGCTGTCCGGCCATTTCCATGGAAGAGGGCAAGGCCCGGGTGGATGCCACCCAGTGCGTGGGCTGCGGCGTGTGCGCCCAGCTGTGCGGCTTCGGGGCCCTGGCTGGCGGAAAGGAGGCAGAATAATGGATACCAAGAACATTATGATCGTCGGGGTCGGCGGGCAGGGCTCCCTTTTGGCCAGCAAGCTGCTGGGCCGCCTCCTGCTGAACCAGGGCTTTGACGTCAAGGTCAGCGAGGTCCACGGCATGAGCCAGCGGGGGGGCAGCGTGGTGACTTTCGTGCGGTATGGGGACAGGGTGGCCTCCCCGGTGATCGACAAGGGACAGGCGGACGCCATCGTCTCCTTCGAGCTGCTGGAGGCGGCCCGCTGGCTGGAATACCTCAAGCCAGGGGGGAAGATCGTGACCAACACCCAGCGCATCGACCCCATGCCGGTCATTACCGGCGCGGCGGAATACCCCCAGGATCTGGTGGAAAAAATGCGGGCGGCGGGCGCGGAGGCGGACGCTTTGGACTGCCTCTCTCTGGCGGAGGAGGCGGGAAGCCCCAAGGCGGTGAACCTGGTGCTTCTGGGGCGGCTCAGCCACTATTTCGACTTCCCGGAGAGCGCCTGGCAGGAGGCCATTGAGGCCTGCGTGCCGCCCAAGTTTTTGGACCTGAACCGCCGGGCCTTCGCCCTGGGGCAGAAGGCCTAGGGGGCGCGGCATGAAGACGCCTTTGGGCAGCTTTTTGGTGATGGCCCTCTATGTGTTCGGTACCGTCTGCGTGGCGCTGGCCCTGCTGTATGGGCTGCTGTCCTTCTATGCGTCCCTGCGGCCGGACATCGCCAGCTTTTACGGGGGTAAGACCAACCTGGTGGAGCTGTGGGGCTTTGGGCTGGTCTCCCTGGGCGTGGGCCGGGCGCTGCGCATTTTGGAGAAGGACAAGAGGCAATAGGCAGATTTGCTGTTATTGCCCCGGAATTTATTACCCCGGCAGTTAATTGCGGAAAATATTGCGAGGTCCAGGGGCTTACAACATTCGCTACGCGAAGTTGACATTCGCTACGCGAAGTTGGCACCTGGCAGGGTGTGGGGCGACTTCGCGAAGCGAATGTCAGAAGCCCCACGACCTTGCCGCAGGGTGAGCGTCTGCCAGTGGCAGACAAGCTGCGAACCGACCGAGCCGGCAGGCGAGACCCCTACGGCCCTGGTAAGTACGTTTTGGCCTCCGGCGGCTTAAGGCTCTGCCTTAAGAATCCGCCAGGTGCCTAACGCACCTGGACCGCGAATTCGCCTATCTCTCAGCCATTTCGCAAGAAATCATATATACACAAAAAACAGAAAGGCAGTGCAGATCATGGAAAAAGCAAAGGTTTATTTCTCAAAAAGCATCACGCCCGAGACCGTCATCCGCCTGTATGAGGCCCTGGAGGTGGAGCTGCCCGGCAAGGTGGCGGTAAAGGTCCATTCCGGCGAGGTGGGCAACCAGAATTTCATCCGGCCCAATTTCTGGAAGCCTATGATCGATCAGGTCCAGGGGACCATTGTGGAGTGCAACACCGCTTATGAGGGCAAGCGCAACACAACGGAGGCCCACTGGGAGACCATGAAGCTCCACGGCTGGACGGACATTGCCCCGGTGGACATTATGGACGAGGAAGGGGAAATCGCCCTGCCGGTAGAGGGCGGGACCTTCCTTAAGGAGAATTTTGTGGGCAAAAACCTTCAAAATTACGACTCCCTGCTGGTGCTCTCCCATTTTAAGGGCCATCCTATGGGCGGCTTTGGCGGAGCCATCAAGAACATTTCCATCGGCATCGCTTCCTCCCACGGCAAGGCCCATATTCACGGGGCGGGGGTTCCGGAAGAGATTTGGAGCTCGGACCACGACTCCTTTTTGGCCTCTATGGCCGAGGCGGCCCAGTCCGTTGTGGCGCGCTTTGGGGGCAAGGCGGCCTATATCAGCGTAATGGCCAATATGTCCGTGGACTGCGACTGCTGCGCCGTGGCCGAGGACCCCAAAATCGGCGACATCGGCGTGCTGGCCTCCCTCAACCCCCTGGCCCTGGACCAGGCCTGCCTGGACCTGGTCTATGCCAGCGAGGACCCGGGCAAGGGCGACCTGGTCGAGCGCATTGAGAGCCGTAACGGCGTGCACACCCTGGATGTGGCGGAAAAGCTGGGCTTCGCCGGCCGGGAGTATGAGCTGGTGGAGCTGTAAAACCGCGGGCCGCTGCCCGCAATTGCCCTTATTCTGAAAACAAAAGGACGGTTTGCGAATGGAACAGTATTATCAGCCCGAGATTGAGCGCGCCTCCCGGGAACAGATCAAGGCCTGGCAGGACCAGCGCCTGGCAGCCCAGGTGCGGCATGTGTGGGACAATGTGCCCTATTACCGGAAAAAAATGGAGGCAAAGGGACTGACCCCCGCCGATGTGAAGTCCTCGGACGACCTGTATAAGCTGCCCTTCCTCACCAAGGCCGATTTGAGGGAGGCCTACCCTTACGGCCTGGTGGGCGTACCCTTGAAGGACTGCGTGCGCATCCAGTCTACCAGCGGCACCACGGGCAAGCGGGTGGTGGCCTTCTACACCCAGGCGGACATCGACCTGTGGGAGGACTGCTGCGCCCGGGCCATTATGGCGGCGGGCGGCACCAACGAGGACGTGTGCCAGGTAAGCTATGGATACGGCCTGTTCACCGGAGGGCCGGGGCTCAACGGGGGCTCCCACAAGGTGGGCTGCCTCACCATCCCTACCAGTTCCGGCAACACTGAGCGGCAGATCATGTTCATCCAGGATCTTTCCGCCACCATTTTGTGCTGCACTCCCTCCTATGCGGCCTACATCGGCGAGACCATGAAGGAGATGGGGCTGGGGCCGGACGACATCCCCCTAAAGGCGGGCATCTTCGGGGCCGAGGCCTGGAGCCAGGAGATGCGCCGGGACATTGAGAACACCTTGGGCATCAAGGCCTACGACATCTACGGCCTCACCGAGCTCTCCGGCCCTGGGGTCTCCTTTGAGTGCTCCGCCCAAAGCGGCATGCATGTTAACGAGGATCACTTTATCGCCGAGATTATTGACCCCGAAACCGGCGAGGTGCTGCCCGAGGGTTCTCAGGGTGAGCTGGTGTTCACCTCCATCACCAAAAAGGCGTTCCCCCTGCTGCGCTACCGCACCAGAGACATCTGCACCCTCACCCGGGAACCCTGCCCCTGCGGCCGCACCCATGTGAAGATGCAGAAGCCTCAGGGCCGTACAGATGATATGCTCATTATCCGCGGCGTCAATGTGTTCCCGTCTCAGATTGAGACCGTGCTGCTGAACCATGGCTACCCGGCCAACTACCAGATTTTGGTGGACCGGGTGAAGAACACCGATACCCTGGACGTGCAGGTGGAGATGACCCCCGAGATGTTCACCGACAACCTGGGCGATGTGGCCGCCCGGCAGAAGGAGCTGGTAGAGGGCCTGCGCTCCATGCTGGGCCTCACCGCCAAGGTGACTTTGGTGGCTCCCAAGTCCATTGTCCGCAGCGAGGGCAAGGCTGTGCGGGTGATCGACAAGAGGAAGATTTGAAAGGATTTGAGCGTACATATGACGAAAATCGGAGTTTTCAGTTCCGTACACGGCGGGCAAATTATGGAAGCCTGCCGCTGGGACGACCAAAAAGCCATCGCTGCCTTTGACCGGTTCCGGCCGGATGTGGTCTGCGGCGAGGTGCGGCCAGAGGATTGGGAGGGCGGCGAGAAAAGATACCCCAGCGAGTACGACCGCTACATTTTCGATTACTGCAAGAGCCGGGGCGTTCCCTTCGTCCCCTGCGATTACTGGACCGAGGAGGACTACCAGCGGACCTTGAAAGAAAGCGATATTCTGGAGGCCAAGCTGCCCGATGGCTCGGAAGAGGCCCAGCGGTGGGATGCCATCATGGACCAGTTTATGCAGGCGGGGCTGGAATCCGCGATTCCTTTCAACTCCACGGCGTTTAACGACATTGCCCGCCGTAAGCATGAGATGCAGGGCTCCCTTAGTCCAGAGACCCACCAATCTACTTGGGCAGAGCGCAACCGCCGCATTGTGGAGAATATCCGGAGAGTCATAGCGGAAAATCCCGGAAAAAGGATTCTGGTGATTTTCGGCGCGGAGCACAGCTACTGGTTTGCGGACGAATTTGCGGAAGATAAAACAATCCAGCTAGTTTTCCCTTTATAAGGAGGGCAACCCTATGACAGTCAACCAAATTTCTGTTTTTCTTGAAAACAAGCCCGGAACGCTTACGGCCATGACCGGCCTGCTGGCCGAAAACGGCATTGACATGCGGGCCCTGAGCCTGGCCGAGACCAACGACTTCGGCATTGTGCGCATCATTGTGGACGATGTGTACCGGGCCACCACCGTTTTGAGGGATGGCGGGTTTATCCACCAGCTGACCCCGGTGCTGGCGGTGCTGATTCCCGACGAGCCCGGCGGCCTGCACAAGGTGCTAGAGGTCCTGCGGGAGGCGGGGGTAAACGTGGAGTACATGTACGCCTTTTTAGGCGGCGGCGACGTGAACCACGCCTATATGATCTTCCGGGTGCAGGACGTGAAAAAAGCCGGCGCAGCCCTGGCCGCCCGGGGCATCCGGCTGGTGAACCAGGACAGCATTGCGGAGATTTGAGCAATTTTTTTGGAAGATGGATGGCCTGGCACAAAAAAGAGTGAAAATGCTTTACAAATCTTGGAATATATGATATAATGCCTTTGTGGGAAACCCACAGCGCCGTGTTCTTCAGCTGTGCAAAAAATGATAGAGGTGTATTATCATGAAAAAAATGCTCCTGTCTTTTGCGGCGGCGGTCCTGGCGGTTGGGCTGACGGCGGTTTCCGCCTCGGCGGCGGAGGCCCAGGTGCCTGATGAAGAGATGCAGGCCGTCACTCATGAGGCCTCCCAGGTCTTTGTTCAGAACGACTTTACCGGCCTGACCGGCTCTGACCTGGACATGGCCATGGCCCAGGCCCTGCGCGAGGCGGGCTGGGACGTGGTTGTGGAAAGCCCCCAGACGGCCCTGGCCGCGCTGGACGGTGTGGACCAGAGCGTCTATGACCTGGCCTATTCCGATCTGGAGAGCGCCTCTCCGGAACAGAAAGCGGCCATCCGCGCAGCCCGGGAGAAGATCATCTACAGCTCCAGCTGGAGCGCGGATGACTCATCCTTTGGGTTTCTGGTGAAAGCCGCCACAAAAGAGATCGTGATCTCCCCCCGTTTCCAGGACCTTTTCCCCGGCTGGGAAGTGCCGGGGACCTACAGCGCTTCCGCCCCGGCTGAGCCGGAGGTGGAGAAAGCCGCCAGCCAGGTCCTGGACGGGCTCAATGCAGCTAGAGCCAACTTATAACCTTGAGCTAGACCGGCCCGGACGGTGCCCGTCTAGTATAAACGAACGCAGGAGAGTCCAAACGCATATTTTGTTGAGAAGCAGACTTCCTCAGCGCGGCAATAAAAGTTTCGTCCACCTTTTCAAAGGTGGCGGGGTTCTTAGGGACGGAGTCCCTAAGCCGCCGGAGGCCTTCTAATACTTCTACAACAACGCCCTTTGGACGCTCCCAACAAAAGCACGGCTGAAACACGGCGCAAAAGGGGACCCTGCCTCCTTCGGGAAGCGGGGCCCCTTTTCTGCCGGCGGCGCGGGGCGCGCAAACCCGGCAGGCGCGGGCTTTGGCGCTTCACGCACAAATTTCAGGTTGCTTTTTCCAGCAAATTGGGTTATAATAATGGAAAACCCGCCGGGCCCGTCCCGGCAGCAAAATGAAAACCGGAGGGAATTCGCTATGTTAGTTTCGGCACAGGAAATGCTCACCAAAGCCAAGGCCGGCAAGTACGCGGTCGGCCAGTTCAACATCAACAATATGGAGTGGACCAAGGCCATCCTTCTCACGGCCCAGGAGAACAACTCCCCCGTCATTCTCGGCGTGTCCGAGGGCGCGGGCAAGTACATGTGCGGCTATAACACCGTTTCCGCCATGGTCAAGGCCATGATCGACACCTTCCACATCACCGTGCCCGTGGCCCTGCACCTGGACCACGGCAGCTATGAAGGCGCCCTGAAAGCCATGGAGGACGGCTTCTCCTCCGTTATGTTCGACGGCTCCCACTACCCCATTGACGAGAACATCGAGAAGACCAAGGAGATTATCCGCATCGCCGGCGAGAAGGGCATCTCGGTGGAGGCCGAGGTAGGCGCCATCGGCGGCGAGGAGGACGGCGTTGTGGGCGGCGGCGAAGTGGCCGACCCGGACGAGTGCAAGATGATCGCCGACCTGGGCGTGACCATGCTGGCCGCGGGCATCGGCAACATTCACGGCGTGTACCCCGAGAACTGGACGGGCCTCAATTTCGAGGTGCTGGAGAAGATCCAGGAGAAGACCGGCTCCATGCCCCTGGTGCTCCACGGCGGCACGGGCATTCCCGAGGAGATGGTGAAGAAGGCCATCAGCCTGGGCGTCTCCAAGGTGAACGTGAACACCGAGTGCCAGCTCTCCTTCGCGGCGGCCACCCGCAAGTACATCGAGGAGGGCAAGGACCAGCAGGGCAAAGGCTTCGACCCCCGGAAGCTGCTGGCTCCCGGCTTCGAGGCCATCAAGGCCACGGTAAAGGAAAAGATGGAGCTCTTCGGCTCCGTGGGCAAGGCGTAAGAGAAAGCGGTTTCGGGCGGCTCCTGGCGGGAGCCGCCCTCATTTGTGAACTTTTTCCGCAAGCGCCATTTTCCGGCTTTACAAAGGCGGGGTTTTCATGTACAATTAGCCTATGTATATGCGTACGCAAATCGATGGGAGGCGCGCTTATGATGGCTGTATGCGGACTGGACTGCGGACAGTGCGGGCTCAAGGACGGCTGCGCGGGGTGCGGCGAGACGGAGGGCAGGCCCTTTGGGGCCGGGCAGTGCCCGCTTTATGCCTGCTGCCGGGAAAAGGGCCAGGACAGCTGCGGGCCGTGCGGAGGCTGCGGGCTAAAGGAGGAGCTGGTCCGGGAGTTCAACGCCCTGGGCATTCCGGATATGCCGGAGGTCGCCGGGCTCAACACGCTGCCGGGGTCCTATGTGAACCTGCAATACACGCTTCCCGGCGGGCAGGAGGCGAAGTTTTGGCGGGACGACAGGGTGTACCTTGGCAACCAGCTGGAGAAGCTGGGCAGCGGACGCTGCTATGGGCTGCTGGCAGACGAGAAGTATCTGATGGTCTGCGAGTACGGCCAGGACGGAGCGGACCCGGAGATTATCATCTTTAAGAAACGGAGTGTGGCGGAATGACCCCAAAATACAAGCGGGTGCTTTTAAAACTCAGCGGCGAGGCTCTGGCCGGAGCGGCCGGGCACGGCATCGATTTCGACACGGTGATGGACATCTGCAAGCCGGTAAAGGAGCTCCACGACCTGGGCGTGGAGGTGGCCGTGGTGGTTGGCGGCGGCAACTTTTGGCGGGGCCGCAGCAGCGGGAAGATGGACCGGACCCGGGCGGACCACATGGGCATGCTGGCCACGGTGATCAACGCCCTGGGCGTGGCGGACGGCCTGGAGCAGCTGGGGCTTTCCGTGCGGGTGCAGACGGCCATCGCCATGCAGGAGCTGGCCGAGCCCTACATCCGCAACCGGGCGGTGCGGCACTTGGAAAAGGGCCGGGTGGTGGTGTTCGGCTGCGGCACGGGCAACCCCTTCTTTTCCACAGACACCGGCGCGGCCCTGCGGGCGGCGGAGATCGAGGCGGACGTGATCCTCAAGGCCACCATGGTGGACGGGGTGTACGACAGCGACCCCAAGAAGAACCCGGAGGCCAAGCGCTTTGAGGAGCTGAGCTTTATGGACGTGCTGAAAAACAACCTGGCGGTAATGGACATGACGGCGGCGTCCTTCTGCCAGGACCGGGGGATCCCCTGGCTGGTGTTCAGCATGGAGGACCCGGGGAACATTGTGCGGGCGGTGTGCGGGGAGAAGATCGGCACGCTGGTGAAATAAACAAAGCTAAAAAATGAGCAGACAGCCCGCGTTTTACCAAAAGCGCCGCGAAACAAAAAGTTCGCCAGCCTTTCAAGGCTGCGGGGTGCGGGGCAGAGCCCCGCGGTCTTTCCCTAAAAGCGGCGCAGAAAAAGCGCATGGCCGCCACGATAAAAACCCTACTCCAAGCGGTTATCGTACCGTCCGTCCTGCGCCGCTGCCTCCAAGCTAGCCAACCCCACACCGTCAGCGTTTTTCCGCGCAGCGGAAACAGCGGGCCCTTACCCCAGCCAGCCGTTATGGAGAAAGCCAACGCATCCTACACACAGCGGGCCCCTGGCCCTTGGCAAAAGACGGCAGCACTTGCGGGCTCTCTGATCGAGCTTTGCGCTACACCACAAAATCAACCGAAAGGAATGTTAACATCATGGCAGAAATGAAGGAAGTCTTTGAAAAAGCCGAAAAGAAAATGAAAAAGGCCGTCTCCCACCTGGAGGAGGAGTATGCCGCCATCCGGGCGGGCCGGGCCAACCCCGCCGTACTGGACCGGATCATGGTGAATTACTACGACACCCCCACCCCCATCAACCAGCTGGCCGCCGTGGCCGTCAGCGAGGCCCGGGTGCTCACCATCCAGCCCTGGGACGCTTCGGTCCTGAAGCTCATCGAGAAGGCCATCCAGACCTCCGACCTGGGCGTGAACCCCCAGAACGACGGCAAGGTGATCCGCCTGATCTTCCCCCCCCTGAACGAGGAGCGCCGCCGGGAGCTGGTGAAGGAGACCAGCAAGCTGGCCGAGGAGGCCAAGGTGGCCGTGCGGTCCATCCGCCGGGACGCCATCGAGAAGCTGAAGGACATGAAGAAGAAGTCCGAAATCACCGAGGACGATCTGAAGCAGGCGGAAAAGAAGACCCAGGACCTGACGGACAAGTATGTGAAGAACATGGACGCCTGCGCCGCCGCCAAGGAGAAGGAGATCCTGGAGATTTAGCCTATGGAAGACGGCATTCTGCCCGCCCATGTGGGCATTATTATGGACGGCAACGGGCGCTGGGCCAAAAAGCGCCTGCAGCCTAGGACCCTGGGCCACCGGGCCGGGGCCCAGAACTTTAGGACTATCATCCGGTACGCCTCCCAGATCGGGATCAAATATCTGACCGTTTATGCCTTTTCCACCGAGAACTGGTCCCGCCCGGCGGAGGAGGTGGGGGCCCTGCTGCGCCTTTTTAAGGACTACCTGGAGGAGGCCCTGCGGGACTTTATGGACGAGAACATCCGGGTGCGCTTCATCGGCGATGTGGCCGCCTTTCCCCAAGAGCTGCGGGAGCTTATCGCGGAGGTGGAGGAGGCCAGCGCCCCCAAGACCGGCATGGTGCTGAACCTGGCCATGAACTATGGGGGGCGGGCGGAAATTCTGCGGGGGGCCAAGGCTTTTGCGGAGGACGTGCAGGCGGGCCTCTGCCAGCCGGAGGACCTGACCGAGGAGGCTTTCGACCGCTACCTCTATACCGCCGGACAGCCCGCGCCGGATTTGATCATCCGGCCCAGCGGAGAGCAGCGGGTGTCGAACTTCCTCTTATGGCAGTGCGCCTATGCGGAGTTCGTCTATTTTGACATCCTCTGGCCGGACTTCAAGCCCCAGGACCTGGACCGGGCCATCGAGATCTACCGCTCCCGGCAGCGGCGCTTCGGCGGCGTGTGATGAGGCTTAGGGGCTCTGGGTCTCGCCTGCCGGCTCGGTCGGTTCGCAGCATGTCTGCCACTGGCAGACGCTCACCCCCCTCCACCCCCACCACTTTTGAAGAAGTGGACAAAACTTTTAAACGTTTTACGGTTGGGCGATGCGCAAACTTGGCGCTCGGTTCGTGGCTTGCACGTTTACCACGCAGTGTCTTCGCGGGCGACGAAGCCAACGTGTGGCCCTAAGCTTGCACGCGCGTGTGGGTCCAGCGTCACGCTGGCGCGTGTGCCCACCGCTAGGTGCGCTCGGTTTGGGGTTTGCTGGCAGACGTTCACTCTTTTCAAAGGTTGACAAGTCATCCGAAGGATAAACTCGTGGGTTCTTAGAGGCGGCTTGACGAAGCCAGTGCGCAGCTCCCCGCCCTGAACTGAGCGTCCAGTGTGCGCCTCACACCCGAAATAAGGGTGTAAAAGTTCTTGAAGATTCTTAAGAAACTTCTTTCAAGAAGTTTCTTAAGCCGCCGGAGGGTAAGCGTCTGCCAGTGGCAGACAAGCTGCGAACTGACCGAGCCGGCAGGCGAGACCCTACTCCGTAAAACTCCCATAAAAATGCTCCCATTTTCCCATTTCAAAAAACATTCAGCAAGAAAGGCAGACAATATGAAGCAGCGAGTCATTTCCGGCGCGGTTCTGACCGCGTTTCTGGCGGCTATCGTAGTGTTCGACCGCATCTTCCCCCTGGCCCTCAACATCGCCGTGGCGCTGGTATCCGCGGCGGCGGTGGAGGAGCTGGCCAAGGCGCTGGACCTGCAGCGCAAGTGGTTCCTGTTTTTGCCCTCTTTGGCGGCGGCCGCGGCGGCGCCTTTCTGCGAGAGCCCCTATCAGTTCATGATGTACTGCGTGTATACATTGGTTCTGTTCTCCGCCATGATCGTCTACCACCATGAGACCACCTTTAAAGAGGTGGGCGTGCTCTACAGCATGGTGGTCCTGATTCCCTGCGCCCTAAGTACGCTGGTGTCCCTGCGGGAGCTGAACCGGGGGCACGGCATGTTCTATGTGCTCATCGCCGTGCTGGCGGCCTGGGTGGCGGACGTGGGGGCCTTCTTTGCCGGGACCCTGTTTGGAAAGCACAAGCTCTGCCCGGAGATCAGCCCCAAAAAGACCGTGGAGGGGGCCATAGGGGGGCTTGTGGCCGATGTGGCGGTCATGCTGCTGTGCGGCCTGTGGTTCTCCACCGTGTTTTATGAGGGGCAGGTGGGGGTGAACTATCTGGCCCTGTTCCTCATCGGGCTTTTGGGCGCGCCCATTTCCATTCTGGGGGACCTGAGCTTTTCCCTCATCAAGCGCAGCTGCCACATCAAGGACTTCGGGCAGGTCATCCCTGGCCACGGCGGCATGCTGGACCGGTTCGACAGCGTCATATTCACCGCGCCCTTTGTGTATATTTTGGTAAGCTTTCTGCCCCTGGCCCCGGTGTAAGAAGGAGGAACGCGCATGAAAATACTTTCCCTTTTGGGCTCTACCGGGTCCATCGGCGTCCAGACCTTGGAGGTGCTCCGGGGCCTGCGGGGCACGGAGCACGAGTACCGGCCGGCGGTGCTGGCGGCCCATTCCAATGTGGAGCGGCTGGAGCGGCAGGTCCGGGAGTTCCGGCCGGAAGCGGCGGTGCTCTTTGGCAAAGGCGCCGCCAAAGACCTGCGGGACCGGACCAGGGACCTGGACCTGACGGTGCTCTCCGGCATGGAGGGCCTTTGCGAGGCTGCGGCCTGGGAAGGGGCGGACCTGACCCTGAACGCGGTGGTGGGCATGGTGGGCCTGCGCCCCACCTTGGCCGCGCTGGAGGCGGGGAGGCCCGTGGCCCTGGCCAACAAGGAGACCTTAGTGGCCGGGGGGGCCTTGGTGATGGAAGCCGCCCGGCGCAGCGGCGTGGAAATTCTCCCGGTAGACAGCGAGCATTCCGCCATATTCCAGTGCCTGCGGGGGAATACTAGAGCTCAGGCGCGGCAGCTGCTGCTGACGGCCTCCGGCGGGCCCTTTTTCGGCTGGACCCGGGAGAGGCTGGCTTCGGCCCGCCCGGAGGACGCCCTGGCCCACCCCAACTGGACCATGGGGGCCAAGGTCACCATTGACTCCGCCACCATGATGAACAAGGGCCTGGAGGTGATAGAGGCCTCCTGGCTCTTTGCTATGGGGCCGGAGGAAATCCAAGTGGTAGTGCACCGGGAGAGCATCGTACACTCCATGGTGCGGTACGCGGACAATGGAGTGATCGCCCAGCTGGGAACCCCGGATATGCGCCTGCCCATTCAGTACGCCCTCACCTACCCGGACCGCCTGCCCTCTCCGGCGGCGGAGCTGGACCTGTTCGCCCTGGGCAGGCTGACTTTCTACCCCCCGGACCGGGAGGCGTTTCCCTGCCTGGATGTCGCGGTGGAGGCCCTGAAACGGGGCGGCCTGGCCCCGGCGGCGGTGAACGGGGCCAACGAGGAGGCGGTCGTGGCCTTTTTGCGGGGCGAAATCGGTTTTTTGGATATTCCGGACCTGGTGGGCCAGGCGGGGGCGCGCCAGCCGGACGCCCCGGCGGACTCTCTGGAGGCCGTGCTGGAGGCAGACCGGGCCGCGCGGGCCTGGACGGCGGAGCAGGTGCGCGGCCGCGCAAAACGAAACTAAGGGGATGATACTTTGCAGGTGCTGCATATTGCCGGGCTGATCGCGGCCGGGGCGCTGCTTTTTGGGTTCATCGTGTTCTTCCACGAGCTGGGGCATTTTCTGCTGGCCAAGGCCGGGAAGATCCGGGTCAACGAGTTTGCCGTGGGCATGGGGCCCAGGCTCTTCGGCTTCCGCCGGGGCGAGACCCTCTACAGCCTGCGGCTGCTGCCCATCGGCGGGTTCTGCGCCATGGAGGGCGAGGACGAGGACAGCGGGGACGAGGCCGCTTTCGGCAATAAGCCGGTGTGGCGGCGGATTTTGGTGATAGCCGCCGGAGGCGTGTTCAACATTGCGCTGGGCTTTGTGTTCATGCTTTTGGTGCTGGCCCCGGAGCCCGTCTACGCCACCACGGTCATCTCCCAGTTCGCGGAGGATTCCGCCCTGGAAGCGGCGGGGGCGCGGATCGGGGACCGCATTGTGGAAATCGACGGCTACGCGGTCTACACGGACCGAGACCTGAGCTTCGCCATGGCCCTGGCAGACCCCAAGGCCTTCTCCATGGTGGTGGAGCGCCAGGGACAGAGGGTGGACCTGGGGACCTTCGCCATGGGCACCCGTACGGCGGAAGACGGCCAGGAGGCGCTGGCCATCGACTTTTATGTGGAGCCTGAGCCCCGGACGGTTTTGGGCCTGCTGCGGCGGGCGGGCAGCGACACGGTCTCCATGGTCCGCATGGTGGTGGAGAGCCTGAAAGGCCTGCTCACCGGACGCTTCGGCCTCAACGAGGTGGCCGGGCCCGTGGGCACGGCCCAGGCCATCTCCCAGGCGGCGGGGGCGGGCCTGAGCCAGGGCTTCGGCCAGGCGCTGCGGAATATATTGGTGATGATGACCATGATCACCGTGAACCTGGGCGTCGTCAACCTGCTGCCCCTGCCCGCCCTGGACGGCGGCCGGCTGCTGTTTTTGATCTGGGAGGGCGTGACCCGCAAGCCGGTACCGGCGAAATACGAGGGCTATGTGCACGCGGCGGGCTTTATGCTGCTCATCGGCGTCATGGTGCTGGTGACGTTCCACGACATCTTCCGGCTGGTAACCGGCTAGCGGCAAGGTCGCCTCCGGCGGCTTAGGGGCTCTGCCCCTAAGGACCCCGCCACTTTTGAAAAAGTGGACAAAACTTTTAAACGTTTTTGGGGGGCGAAAACAGAAGGCTGGGCGCTCGGTTCCGGGCTCACTACGTTCGTTAAGCCGCCTCCTCCACTTTCAAAAAGTGCATGAGTTTTTTTGGCTCGCTGGCCAACTCGTTTTCCTTTGCCAGCGCAGTTAGGCATCCTCAAAGCCGTGCGGTTTTATAGAGAATAAAACCAACAAAAACGTAACAGTAAAAGTTTCGTCCGTCTCGACTGCCGAGTCAGTCCAAAGTCAATGTATCGCTTCCAGCCCCAAAATGAGCACACAACCCGCGCCTCGCCCTCCGCGTAACGACGTAAAAGTCTTTGAGGATTCTGTGACTTCATTTTCAATGAAGTCGGGAACTTCTCTACAGAAAATTTCTTGACCCGGGGGCCGCACAGCCTTAAAATGAGCACACAACCTACGCCTTGCTCTCCGCGTAACGACGTAAAAGTTCTTGAAGATTCTTAAGAAACTTCTTTCAAGAAGTTTCTTAAGCCGCCTGATTTTACCTTAGAAAGGTCTGTTTTCTATGAGAATGTCAAAGCAAGTCCGCGCCGGGGGCGTAAAAATTGGCGGCGGCGCGCCCATTACCGTCCAATCCATGCTCAGCACGGCCTCCACGGATATCTCCGGAAGCGTCCGCCAGGCCCAGGCCCTGGAGCGGGCCGGGTGCCAGATTCTCCGCATGGCCGTCCCCGACATGGCGGCGGTGCGGGAGCTGATTCCGGCGGTGCGCAAGGCCGTCTCCATCCCCCTGGTGGCGGACATCCACTTTGACTATAAGCTGGCCCTGGAATCCGCGGCGGCGGGCATTGACAAAATCCGCATCAACCCGGGCAACATCGGGGACGAGGGCCGGGTCAAGGCCGTGGCGGACGCCTGCCGCCAGCGGGGGATCCCCATCCGGGTGGGCGTGAACGACGGCTCCCTGGAAAAGCACATTTTGGCCAAATACGGCCATCCCACCCCCGAGGCCCTGTGCGAGAGCGCCCTGTACCACGCCTCTTTGCTGGAAAAATTCGATTTCACGGATATCGTCCTCTCCATGAAGGCCTCTTCCGTGGACTTTACCATTCAGGCCTACCAGCTGGCGGCAGAGCGCTGCCCCTACCCCCTGCACCTGGGCATCACCCACGCGGGCACCGCCCGGATGGGGCTCATTAAGTCCGCCATCGGCATTGGCGGGCTTTTGCAGCAGGGCATTGGCGACACCCTGCGGGTCTCCCTGGCGGCGGACCCGGCGGAGGAGGTCCGGGCCGGGACGGACATTCTCAAGGCCCTGGGCCTGCGGGGCGGCGTGAAGTTCATCGCCTGCCCCACCTGCGGCCGCACCCGCATCGATCTGATCCCCCTGGCTCAAAAGGTGGAGGAGGCCTTGGCCGGGTGCCAAAAGGACATTACCGTGGCGGTGATGGGCTGCGCGGTCAACGGCCCCGGCGAGGCCCGGGAGGCGGACGTGGGCATAGCCGGGGGCAAGGGCGAGGGCCTCCTTTTCCGCGGGGGGGAGATTCTGCGCAAGGTCCCCGAGGACCGGCTGCTGGACGAGCTGCTGGCCGAGGTGGACAAGCTATGACGGGGCGGACCTTCCAGACCCCCATGGGCGGCATTCGCTACTGGGTAGGCCGGGCCGGGGCGGACAGGCCCTGGCTGGCGCTGCTGCCGGGGCTCACGGCGGACCGCCGCCTGTTTGATAAGCAAATCGAGCGCTTTGAGGGGCGATACAATTGCTTTGTGTGGGACGCTCCCGCCCACGGGGCCTCCCGGCCCTTTGAGCTTGCGTTTTCCATGGAGGACCTGACCGGCTGGCTCCACGATATTCTAGAGCGGGAGGGCGCGGACCGGCTGTTTCTGGCAGGCCAGTCCATGGGCGGCTACATTGCCCAGGCGTACGTCAAGCGCTTTCCCGGCACAGTCAGAGGGTTTGTGTCCATCGACTCCGCGCCCCTGAGCCGGGGCTATTTTTCCGGCTGGGAGCTGGCGCTTCTCCGGCACGCCTACTGGATGTACCGGCCCATTCCCTGGGGCCTGCTGCAAAAGTTAGGCAGCACGGGCACGGCCCAGTCGCCCTATGGCCAGGGGCTGATGGCAAGCATGATGGCGGGCTACGGGCCCAAAGAATACTGCCGGCTGGCCGCCCACGGCTACAAGCTCCTGAGCCTGGCGGTGGAGGCCCACGGGGACTGGGAGCCGGACTGCCCGGTTCTGCTGCTCTGCGGCGAAAAGGACGGCGCGGGTTCTTCCCGGCGCTACAACCGGGCATGGACCAAGAAGACCGGCTTTCCGCTGGTGTGGCTTGCGGGCGCGGGGCACAACTCCAACATGGACGCGCCGGGGGAAGTGAACCGGCTGATGGAAGCATTCATAGAGGAGAATACGGCATGAAGCGCATTCTTACCATACAGCACTGCCAGTCCCAGCAGCACGTAAACGGCATGATGGGAGGCTGGAACGACTGGGCGCTGACGGACCTGGGCCGGGAGCAGGCCCGGCGGCTGGCGGAGCGCCTGGGCGGGGAGCTCCAGGGGCAGAGCGTGAAAATCTACTCCTCGGACCTGAAGCGGGCCATGGAGACCGCCGCGCCCCTGGCGGAGCGGCTGGGACTTGCGGTGGAATACCGCCGGGAGCTGCGGGAAAAGAACTTCGGGCCGTTGGTGATGGGCAAGAGCAAGGCCTGGTACCGGGAGCACTGCGATAACTTCGGCGACGGCGTGGACGACCGCTGCATGGAAGGCGCGGAGACCAAGCGGGAGATCTACCAGCGCCTTGCGCCCCTCTGCCGGGTGGCGCTGGAAAGGCCCGAGGACACGGTGGTTTTGGTGTCCCACGGCGGGGCCCTCAGCGTGTGGAACATCCTGTGGCTGGGCCTGCCGCCGGAGGCCATGAACCGGTGCGGCATCTTCGGCAGGGCCGGGGCCGTGGGGGAGTTCGACCTGTACGGGGGCTGGGAGCGCCGCATTCTGCGCATGGGGGACCTGTCCTACATACGGTAAGGAAAACGGAAAAATGGCGGGAGGAATGGTCTTGAGCACGCTAGGCGAATTGTTTGAAAAGCAGCTGGCCGGAGGGAATTTCCCTCCGGCCGTGCTGGCAGGGGAGGTCGAGGGCCTCTCCCTGGACCGGGCGGACCGCTCCGCGGCGGTTTCGGCCCGGTTTTCCCAGTTTGTGGAGTATGGGGACCTGCAAAAGCTGGCCCGCCAGGTGGAGGGTTCGGGCGTCCGGCGGGTGGAGCTGCGGCCGGAATTCCCCGGCGAGGCCTTTTCCGCCGCCTGCCTGGACTCCCTGGCCGCCGCCCTCAAGGAGCGGGACGCCAGCCTCAACGGCACGTTGCGGGGGGCGCGGGCCCAGCTGGACGGCGGAACGCTGACCATCACCCTGGCCCATGGGGGCTATGAGCTGATGGCCGCCCGGGACACCGCCGGGAAGATGTCCGCCCTCATTCGGGACTGGTTCGGGGTGGACTGTGTTGTGGCCTTTGACGGCAAGCTGGCCGTGAAGGAGGGCGAGGCCACCTTGGTGGAGCAGGTCCACCATCAGGAGGAAAAGCACCGGCGGGAGACCGTGCTCCGGGAGATGGAGGAGTATGAAGAGGCCCTGGCCGACCAGAACGCCAAGCGGAAGATCAGCGTGCGGGAGGGGGAGAGCCTGCTGCCCCAGATCATCCTGGAAACCGCCCGGCCCGTGCTGGGCCCCGTGCCCAAAACCAAGCCCGTGCCCCTGAGCGGCTGGAGCCTGGAGCTGGGCAGCGCCGTGGCCTGGGGGGAGATCTTCGACATCGAGAGCAAGGAGACCCGGGACAAGTCCAAGAAGATCTACTCCATCGACGTCACCGACTACACCGGGTCCGTGACCCTCAAGGTGATCCAGGACGCCTCCCAGTGCAAGGAGCTGGACCGGCTGAAAAAGGGCATGTCCATTCTGGTGCGGGGCTCGCTGGAATATGACAAGTACGACCGGGAGAACGTGCTGCGGCCCCGGTCCATCGCCACGGTGGACCAGGTGGAGGTGGTGGACGATGCCCTGCAAAAACGGGTGGAGCTGCACCTGCATACCAGCATGTCCGACCTGGACGGCATTACCCCCGCCGCGGACCTGATCAACCAGGCCCACAGATGGGGCCAGAAGGCCGTGGCCATCACGGACCACGGGGTGGCCCAGGCCTTCCCCGAGGCCATGAACGCCGAGGCGGCCATCCGCAAGGAGGACCCGGACTTCAAGGTCATTTACGGCACAGAGGCCTATTTTGTCAACGACCTGGTGCCCGCGGCGGTGGGGGACTGCGCCGCGCCCCTGGACGGGGAGTTCATCTGCTTCGACCTGGAGACCACCGGGCTCTCCGCCAAAAAGGAGCGCATCACGGAGATCGGCGCGGTGCGGGTGAAGGACGGCAAAGTGACGGACCATTTCGACACCTTTGTGAATCCGGAGCGGCCCATCCCGCCCAAGATCACGGAGCTGACGGGCATAACCGATGAGATGGTGAAGGACGCGCCCAAGGAGAAGGAGGCGGTGGAGGCCTTTTACCGCTTCTGCGGGGAGTCCCCGGTGCTGGTGGCCCACAATGCCGGGTTCGACACGGGGTTTTTGCGGGCCAGCGGGGAGCGCACGGGGGTGAAGTTTGATTTCCCCTACATCGACACCGTGCCCATGTGCCGGTCCCTCCTCAAGGACATCAAGGACTGTAAGCTGGACACCGTGGCCAAATACTTAAAGCTGTCCCCCTTCAACCACCACCGGGCCGACGACGACGCGGCGGTGCTGGGGGAAATCTTCATCGAGCTGGCCCGCCGCCTGCGGGAGGACCAGGGGGCCGGTACCGTCAACGACATCAACCAGGCCCTGGCCGGGGGCGACCCCAAGAAGCTGCGGGCCTACCACCAGATCATTCTGGTGAAGAACAACACGGGCCTGAAGAATCTTTACCGGCTCATCTCCGAGGGGCACCTGCACTACTACTACCGGAACCCCCGCATTCCCAAGAGCCTGTTGAACCAGTACCGGGAGGGCCTGCTCATCGGCAGCGCCTGCGAGGCGGGGGAGCTCTTCCGGGCCATGACCGCCGGGGAGAGCTTTGAGAACCTGTGCAAGATCGCGGAGTATTACGACTACTTGGAGATTCAGCCCATTGGCAACAATAGGTTCATGGTGCGAAACGGCGACACGGACGAGGAGGGCCTGCGGGAATACAACCGGACCATTGTGCGCATCGGCGAAAAGCTGGGCAAGCCGGTTGTGGCCACCTGCGACGTGCACTTTAAGGACCCCAAGGACGCGGATTTTCGAAAAATTATTATGAAGGGCTTTGCGGACGCGGACCAGCAGGCTCCCCTTTACATGCGCACCACCGCCGAGATGCTGAAGGAATTTGAATACCTAGGCAAGGAGAAGGCCTTTGAGGTGGTGGTGGCCAACACCAACAAAATCGCGGATATGATCGACCGCATCCGCCCGGTGCCCAACGGCAACTTTCCCCCCTTCATCGAGGGGGCCCAGGAGCAGCTGGTGGAGATTACCTGGCGGCGGGCCAAAGAGCGCTACGGCGACCCCCTGCCCCCTATTGTGGAGGCCCGGCTCAACAAGGAGCTGGGGTCCATCATCAAGCATGGCTTCTCCGTTTTGTACATGACCGCCCAAAAGCTGGTGGCCGATTCCGAGGCCCACGGCTATTTAGTAGGCTCCCGGGGGTCCGTGGGGTCCTCCTTTGTGGCCAGCATGTCGGGCATCTCGGAGGTCAACCCTTTGGAGCCCCACTATGTGTGCCCCCAGTGCAAGCACAGCGAGTTCATCACCGACGGCAGCGTGGACTCGGGCTTTGACCTGCCCCCCAAGGACTGCCCCCACTGCCACGTCCCCATGGACCGGGACGGCCACACCATCCCCTTTGAGACCTTTTTGGGCTTTGACGGGGACAAGGTGCCGGACATCGACCTGAACTTCTCCGGCGAGCAGCAGAGCAGCTCCCACCGGTTTACCGAGGAGCTTTTCGGGCGGGACAACGTGTTCAAGGCGGGCACCATCTCCACCGTGGCGGAAAAGACGGCCTTCGGCTACGTAAAGGCCTTCGCCGAGGAGCGGGGCCGGACCTTCCACAACGCGGAGATGAAGCGCCTGGCCCTGGGCTGCACCGGCGTGAAGCGCACCACCGGCCAGCACCCCGGGGGTATGATCGTGGTGCCCCGGGGCATGGAGGTGTATGACTTCTGCCCGGTGCAGCACCCGGCCAACGATCAGAAGTCCCCCAACATCACCACCCACTTTGACTTCCACTCCATCCATGACAATGTGTGCAAGCTGGACGAGCTGGGGCACGATGTGCCCACCATCTACCACTACCTGGAGGAGTACACGGGCATTCCCGTGATGAAGGTCTCCATGAGCGACCCGGAGGTGATGAGCCTGTTCAGCTCCCCGGCGGCTTTGGGCATTACGCCGGAGGACATCGGCGGGGTGAAGACCGGCACCCTCTCCCTGCCGGAGCTGGGCACGCCCTTTGTGCGGGGCATGCTGGAGGAGTGCAAGCCCACCCGGTTCTCGGACTTTTTGCAGATTTCCGGCCTCTCCCACGGCACGGACGTGTGGCTGGGCAACGCCCAGGAGCTCATCCGGGACGGGACCTGCACCATTTCCGAGGTCATCGGTACTCGGGACCAGATCATGGTCTACCTGCTGAACAAGGGCCTGGAGCCCAAGATGGCCTTTAAGATTATGGAGATCGTGCGCAAGGGCAAGGCCGGCAAGCTGCTCACCGAAGAGCACATTGCCGCCATGAAGGAGCACGACGTGCCCCAGTGGTATATTGACAGCTGCTTTAAAATCAAGTACATGTTCCCCAAGGCCCACGCCGCGGCCTACATGATCGCGGCCCTGCGCCTGGGCTGGTACAAGGTGCACAAGCCCATCGAGTTTTACGCCGCCTACTTTACGGTGCGCAGCACGGACTTCGACGGCGTGACCGCCAGCGGGGGCCGGGAGGCGGTGCTGCGGAAGATGCGGGACCTGGACCAGAAGATCAAGAACCGGGAGTCCAGCGCCAAGGAGGAGTCGGAGTTCGACACCCTGCAGATCATCAACGAGATGATGGCCCGGAAGATCGAGCTGCTGCCCGTGGACCTGTACAAGTCCTCCTCCACCCAGTTTTTGGTGGAGGACGGGAAAATACGCCTGCCCTTTTCCAGCCTGGGGGGCGTGGGCGGCGCGGCGGCGGCCAGCCTGGAAGAGGCCCGGGAAAGCGGCGGGGAGTACATCTCCATCGACGATTTGCAGAGCCGGGCGAAAATTTCCAGCGCGGTCGTGGACGTGCTGCGCTCCGTGGGCTCCTTGGCGGGCCTGCCGGAGAGCAGCCAGACTACACTATTCTAAAGGCAAGGTCGTGGGGTTTCACCCCACCCCCCACAAGGAAAACTTTTTTCAAAAAGTTTTCCTTGACCTTTCAAAAACTTTTACGTTGCTGCGTGAAGTGGAAGGAGTAAGCCGGGAGCTCATTTTGCGCACCTAGCGGTGAGCAAACGCGCGTGCTAAATTGGCAGTATGTGTCAGCCTAGTTGCCCGCGAGCACGCTTAGTGTGGTCAGGAAGCAGCTTACCCGCCTAAAACCGAGCGGAAAGCTTGCGCCTCACACCCACGATAAACGTGTAAAAGTTTCGTCAACCTTTTCAAGAGGTGGACGAGTTATCCAAGGGATAACTCGTGGGTTCTTAGGGGCAGAGCCCCTAAGCCGCCGGAGGCCCTCCCGTACTTCCATAACATTTTTTCGGTCCATCTTACCATCTGTCCGGCCAGCCCGTCTAACTAACAGCATCGCCAGCGAAAGGGGTGAAGTTCGTGGAGAGGTTTGTGCGCAAAGCCCAGAAAGGCGACAAGGACGCGTTTTTGCGCCTGATGGACGAGTACCAGCTTCCCATGTACCGCACCGCCAAGGCGATTTTACATAACGAGGACGATGTGGAAGAGGCGGTCCAGGAGGCGGTTTACCGGGCCTTTTACAAGATCGGCTCTGTCCGCCAGCCCAAGTTTTTCAAAACCTGGCTCACCCGGGTGGTCATCAACTGCTCTTACGACCTGCTCCGCCAGCGCCAGGGGCTGCTGCCCCTGGACGTTCTGCCCGAAGAGGGCCGGGAGGAGGACAACGACACGGCCCTGGATGTGCGGGCGGCCCTGGCCGCCCTGGGCGAAAACGACCAGCTGGTCCTCACCCTATACTACTTGAACGACCTGCCCGTCAAGGAGATCGCCAAGCTGCTCTCCATCAGCGAGGGCGCGGCCAAGATGCGCCTCTCCCACGGGCGGAAAAAATTCCGGGAAGTCTATCTTGCCGGTCAGGCGGAAGGAGGGCATTGACCATGTTTCAAAAGGGCAGACACAGCGGTTCCCCGGCCTATCTCCGGCGGGACAAAGCCTTTCGGGCCCAGCTGGCCCGGGCCTATGGCGCAGAGAAGGTCCCCGCCTCCTTCCGCCAGGCCATGGAAAAGACCTACCAGAGCCTTCCCGACGCCCTGCCCGCGCCCCACCGGCCGGTCCGGCGGGTAATCCGGCAGGCCGCCGCGGCCTGCGCCGTGCTGGCCCTCGCCTTTGGGGGCCTGCTGGGGCTGAACCGGGCCTATCCCCAGCTCACCGAGGCCCTGCCCGGCCTGGGCCCGGTCTTCCAGGCCGTCAACGGGGAAAAGGCCCCCGCGCCCAGCCCCTCCCCCAGCCCCCGGCCGGAGTTCCAGCCCGTGGTCCTGCCGGGCAGGGACTATGAGGGCAGCCTGACCGTGACCAATGCCTGGACCGATGGCAGAACCATTTTCCTGGACCTGGAAATGGATCTCTCGGACGACGCGTGGAAGAACATGCAGTCCCTGGAAGCGGCTTTTGAATTTGCAGGGGAGTCGGACAAGGCGGAATTCGGCTACCAAATTCTGGCCGGGTTCGTGATGACGGACGGTTCGGGCGCGGGGGATGGGACCGTAAGCCAATGGGTGGAGGACAACGCTTCCCTTTGGGTCAACGGCCTGGATTTGCGGGAGAGGTTCAGCCTGGAATTCGCCCCCTACGAGGGGGAAAGGACCATCAAAGCCCAGGCGGTGGCCGATCTGACGGACGTGGAGGTGGGCCAGACCCTGGAGATCGATCTGGCCGTGCCCGACTACTGCGTCTGCTCCCGATGGGACCCCTCCATGGTGGTGGACTGCTACAGCCCCGGTTTTGCGGGGAACTTTACCCTGGAGGCGGATAAGGGCCGGAACCTGACGGTGCAGGCCTCCGCCCAGCAGAACGGCGTTACCCTCAGCGCCCTGAGCTTTACCCCCAGCCGCGTCACGGTGGACGTGGAGCTGCCCTTTACCGGCCAGCTTGAAGACGTTATCGGGGAAGCCGCCCCGTTTATGGGCCTGGAGAGCCAGTTCTTCGGCCAGCAGGCGCCCCTGGGCCTGTTCCCGGAGCTGGCGGAGGGCTCGGGCCAGGCGGGCTACCGTTTGGAGAATATAGATATGCTGGACGCCTCCGCGCCGCTGGAACCGGGAGCCCTTCTCCGGGCAAGGCTGTATTTTGCCAGCAGTTCCAATCCCCAGAAGGCGCGGGGACCCTTCCGGCTGACCTTCTATGAGCTGCCCCCGGAGGACCTCTCCGGCGGGGAGATCGACAGCCTGACCCCCCGGCGGGTGCTGGCGGAGTTTACCTTCGACCCCTCTACCGGCCGGGTCTACCCCAGCGAGAATTTCCGCGAGGAGGGCCGGGAACAGGTGGACATTACCCAGACTCCGTCCAGCCTGCTGGAGGGCGGGTTCCAAAACGGCGTTTTGGTCTCCCACGTGGGTACGGTTTATGCCACGCAGGACTCCCCCAGCGGGTACGCTCAAAACTTCTCCCTGCTTACGCAGAGCCGCTTTGGGGCGCTGACCTTCTATGGCTATCGGGACGGGCAGGCGGTGCAGGCGTTTACCGCCACGTTCAGCGGGGGCGATGCGGAGAGCGATCGGACCTTGGAGGGCGCATGCTACGAGAGCCTGTGGGTCAGCGAAAGCGGAAAGGAATACACAACCCTTGAGCTGGTCCTGTATCTGCCCGCCTGGATGGTGGAGAAATACGGGGAGGAACCCTTTGAACGAGTGGAGCTGGCGGACGGCGTCACGGGGGAGGTTCTGATTCCGGACCTAAACGAGGCGCTGGCCCAAAACTACCGGCTGGGGACTCCGAAAGCGGAGACAGGGGAGGAAAGCTCCATCGCGGAGGGGGAAAATTGAGAATTACCCCTCGATTTCCGGCGGAGTAATTTCACAGGCGAGGAACGCCGTATTAGGCTGGTCTTTTGCCTCCCTATAAATACAGGTTCTAACATTTTCATTTTTTGAGAACATGACGCAAAGGCGGTAAAAAAGAGAGGCCGGGAGGGTTCCCGGTCTCTCTTTTTTAGGTGGGGCTGGGCGCTGGCGGGGCGGTCCCCTCCGTCCATTCCAGCGGCGCCTCCACGGTTTGACTTTCGGAGAAGCCCACGCCCTCATAGAGCTGAAGCCAGGCGTCGTAGCAGGGGTTGGTCCAGGTTTCCCCCTCGCTGGTCTCGCAGCGCACGGCAATGGCCTTGATCCGGGCAATGCGGCAGGCCTCCTCCACCTTGAAGCCATAGCGCTCCCCAAAGGTCCCGCCATCGGGAACTTGGATGTCCTGAAAGGTGACCTCCCGGATATAGAACCCCCGGATAAAGTCGTATTTCGCCTCAATGGCCACAGGATTTCCGTTGATGTCCCAGGCGGCAAAGGCCACCACGGCCTTTGTCACGGTTCCGCCCGTGTTGTTGCGCACCGTGGCCTGGAGCATGTCGGGAAACAGGGCCTTATAATGGCTGTCCTGTACCACATAGGAGGCCGACTCCACCGAAAGGGGCTGCTGGGCCAGAAGGGCATCGAACTGGGCCGCGTCCAGCGTCTGGGTGGGCCCGCCGGGGGTTGGCGAAGGGCCGGGCCCGGCGCTGGAGGGACGGCAGGAAGCGAGAACCAGGCAGAGGCCCAGGGTCAAGAAAAGAATTCTGCGCTTGATGCGGAGCATGAGGGCCTCCTTTCCCGGCCAACGGGTTTCCCAATCTTTTTGAAAGCCGCGCCCCAAAACACGGCGCGCCGGTGTCCCTGCTGAAAATTGCGAAAGGGCGGCAGGCTTTCCCGCGGCCCCCACTGGAGCCGCCCGCCTCCGGCCAACCGCCGTTCCTTCTCTTCCTCATAGCAAGCTTCAGAGCCGGTATGCCCGCAAACACCGGCCTTTCCGGTTGGGAACGCAGGCCTTAGCCTTGCCTCTATTGAGAGATATATTCCCGCACGAAGAAATCCGCGCCCACGCTCTCGGCCAGCTGGCGGCAGGCCTCCTGCTCGGCCTTGGGCATGGTGCTCACCACCGTCATGCGCACATGGGGCACGTTGAGCACCGCCGTGCTGGTAAAGCGCAGAATGGCCGGCAGGGCCTCCAGGCCGAACCGGCTGTGGCAGATGGCGTCATAGCCCTCCGGGGTGCTGGCGTTCAGGCTGATGGAGACCGCGTCCACCCGGCCGTCCAGCTCCAGGGCGGCGTTGCGGCCGGTGATCAGGTTGGCCAGGCCGTTGGTGTTGATGCGGATAAAGTGGGACCCCTGTCCCCGAATGCGGTCGCAGAGCCACATCATGTCGTCCCAGCGGCAGGCGGGCTCCCCATAGCCGCAAAAGACGATCTCGGGGTACTGGTTCAGGTCCCGGCGCTGCAGCTGGGCCCAAAACTCCTCCTTGCTGGGTTCGCCCCCCCGGTACCACAGGTTTTCAGCATACAGGCTGCCCGCGCTGTTCTGGCGCAGGCAGAACTGGCAGCGGTTGGGGCATTGGTTGGTCATGTTGACGTACAGGTTCACGCCGTGTTCGTACACGGCGCTGGCCCCATACAAAAGGCTCTGGTCCTTGGTCTCGTGTTCCATGGCTTCATTTCTCCCTTGATGCGCCGGGGGTTTCCCAGCGCGTTTCTTCGGTTCCGGCTCAGTCCGGCAGCAGGCCGTCCAGCCGGAACAGGCGGCGGATGTTCCGGTTGGAGGCTTCCAGCACGGTCCGGGCGTCCTCCCCCCGCAGATCCCCAATCCGCGCGGCGGTATAGGGGATGAGGGAGGAATCGTTTCGTTTGCCCCGATAGGGCTCCGGGGCCATATAGGGCGCGTCGGTCTCCAGCAGCAGGCGGTCCAGGGGGACTTGCCGGGCCACCTCCAGAATCTTCCGGGCGTTTTTAAAGGTCACCGCCCCGCCGATTCCTATGTACATGCCCAGGTCCACGATCTCCCGGGCCATTTCCGCCGAGCCGGAAAAGCAGTGCACCACCCCCTGGGGCCGGTACTCCTTCAAAAGGGCCAGCACGTCCGCGTGGCTCTCCCGGTCATGGACGCACACCGGGTAGCCGGTCTCGTTGGCCAGCCGGAGCTGGGCGGCGAACACTTCCATCTGCCGCTCCCGGGGGGCGTTGTCCTTCCAGTGGTAGTCCAGGCCGATCTCCCCAATGGCCACCACCTTGGGCTCTTCCAGCCATTGGCGGAGGCAGCCGAGCCAATTTTCAGGCAGCTCTTCGTCAATCTCGCCCGGATGGACGCCCACCCCGGCGAAAAAGTAGGGGTTGCACCCAGCCAGGCCGATGGAGGCCGCGCAGCTGCGGATGCGGGTGCCCATATTGATGACGCAGCGCACCCGGTTTAAGGGCAGGTCCTCTTCCAGCAGGCGGGCCCTGTCCCCGTCAAAGGCGGAGCTGTCGTAATGGGCGTGGGAATCGTAAATGTCAATATATTCCTTCATGGGGGCCCCTTCCGGCTCAGCGGATTTTAGAGCCCGCCGGAATCCCGTCTACGAACACCACCGATACGCCGTCAGGGGTATCCGCCGCCAAAATCATGCCCTGGCTCTCCACACCGCACAGGGTGGCGGGCTCCAGGTTGGAGACGATGACCACGGAGCGGCCGGTCAGCTCCTCGGGCTTATACCAGGGGGCGATGCCGGAGGCCACCGTGCGCACCACGCCGGTGCCGTCGTCCAGGGTCAGCTTCAGCAGCTTCTTGGCCCGCTTTACGGGCTGGCAGTCGATGATCTTGGCCACCCGCAGGTCCACGGCGGCAAAGTGCTCGATGTTGATTTTTGCCACGCCCTGAATCTCCCGGTTCAGCTCCACCCGGCGCTTCATCTCCTCCTCGGAGGCGGTGGGGCGGTACTTTTCTTCCAGGCGCTTGCTGATGTCCTCGATCTCCTGGCGCTCGAAGAGGATTTCCGGGGACTCAGTCACCTTGCTGCCCGAGTCGGGGTAGTTGCCGGTTTTGTCCAGCAGGTCCCAGGGCAGGGGCACAGTGCCCAGCTGGCGCAGGATGGCCACGCTGGTCTCGGGCATAAAGGGGAAGAGCAAAGTCGCGCCCGTGGCAATGGAATCCACCAGCCGGTAAAGCACGGTGGAGAGCCGGGCGTACTTAAAGGCGTCCTTGGCCAAAATCCAGGGGGTGGTCTCGTCAATATATTTGTTGCAGCGCTTGAACAGGGCGAAAATCTCGCCCAAGGCGTCGGCGGTGCGCAACTGGTCCATTTTGGCGGCCACCCGGTCCCGGCAGGCGGCGGCAGCGGCCTGCAGGTCCTCGTCCTCCGGGGCGGTTACGCCGCAGTTTTCCACCTTGCCGTCAAAGTATTTGTTCACCATGGAGACCGTGCGGTTCACCAGGTTGCCCAAAATGTTGGCCAGGTCGCTGTTGGTCCGCTCGTTGATCAGGTCCCAGGTGATGTTGCCGTCGTTCTCAAAGGGCAGCTCCTTGAGGATATAGTACCGCACCGCGTCCACATCGAAGATATCCACCAGGTCGTCGGCATAGATCACGTTTCCGGCGGACTTGCTCATTTTGCTCCCGTCCATCAGCAGCCAGGGGTGCCCGAACACCTGCTTGGGCAGGGGCAGGTCCAGGGCCATCAAAAAGATGGGCCAGTAGATGGTGTGGAAGCGTGTGATGTCCTTGCCGATGACATGCAGGTCCGCGGGCCAGAACTTCTGGAAGTCGGGGCCGCTTTCCCCCCCGCAGTGGTAGCCCAGACCGGTGATGTAGTTGGTCAGGGCGTCCAGCCACACGTAGACCACGTGCTCCGGGTCAAAGTCCACCTGGACCCCCCACTTGATGGAGGTCCGGGACACGCACAGGTCCTGCAGGCCGGGCAGCAGGAAGTTGTTCATCATCTCATTGCGGCGGGAGACCGGCTGAATGAAGTCCGGGTGGCTGTTGATGTGGTCGATGAGCCGCTGGCTGTAGTTGCTCATCTTAAAGAAGTAGGCCTCCTCCTTCTCCGGGCGGGGAACCCGGCCGCAGTCCGGGCATTTGCCGTCCACCAGCTGGCTCTCGGTCAAAAAGGACTCGCACTCGTCGCAGTAGAGGCCCTCGTAAGCGCCCTTGTAAATGTCGCCCTGGTCGTAGAGCTTTTTAAAGATACGCTGAACCTCTTTCTCATGGTATTCGTCCGTGGTGCGGATGAACTTATTATAAGAGAGATTCATCAGGTCGAACTGCTCCTTCACCTGGGCGGCGGTGTGGTCCACGAACTCCTTGGGAGTCATGCCCTGGGCCTTGGCCTTCTGCTCGTTTTTCTTGCCGTGCTCGTCCGTGCCGGTCTGGAAAAACACGTCGTAGCCCTGCATCCGCTTAAAGCGGGCGATGCAGTCGGCCAGCACCGGGTCGGACACGTTGCCGATGTGAGGCTTGCCGGACGTGTAGGCGATGGCGGTGGTGATATAATAGTTTCCTTTTGACGTCATAGTATCCTCCATTTTCGTGTAGATTCTCCGTGTCGATATTTTGTTACGTTCAAAAGCCTTTTGAATTTGGCGGTGGAGCCGCCGGACTTAAGAACCGCCTTTGCCGCTTCTTAAGTCCATTTACTATTCAATGCGGGGGAAGGGGCCCCATGTTATGGTAGCCAAAAGCGGGGCGGAATAACCGGCCCTGCCCCGGGCCTGGAGCCTGTTTTAAAACAGACTCTACCGCAAGGCCAGCGCGGAGAGGACCGAGGCCAGCATCAATAAGGCCAGCAGCCCGGCAACAATCTGGATCCATAGCCTTTGCCGGCGCCCAGAGCCTTTCATATACACCGCTCCCTTCTGAAACAAATCCCAAATTACAACTTAGTGTACCACTTTTTTCCTATTTTGTAAAGCCCGGGCTGAAGGAGGAAGCGGCGGGGGGAAAGCGGATGAAAGGGCCTTGGACGGACCCGCTTTTTACAAAAAACTTGACAAACCGCCTCGAACCGGCTACAATAATCTCGAAAAGTGAAAAGCGGGGGTGCCCAGCGCTTCGCCACACCGGCGGGCGCGGCTGAGAGGAGCTTCGAGCTTAAACCCTAGAACCTGATGCGGATAATACCGACGGAGGAAGCATTTCATTTTCTTGGGCTTGCGCGTAGGCTAAGGGGCTCCTTCCGGGGTGGGGCCTCCAAGCGCCGCGCACCGATGGGAATGCTGCTTCTGCGCCGTCTGGACCATGTCCAGGCGGCGCTTTTCATTTTTCAAATCGATTGTGAAAAGGAAGTGCGCCCATTGAAAAAACATACCACGGAAAACCTAGCTTTGGCGGGGCTGCTCATCGCCCTGGGCACGGCGCTTAATTTCATCAAGGTCTTCGACCTGCCCTATGGGGGCTCCATCAACCTGTGCGCCAGCCTGCCCGTCATGCTCTTCGCCTACCGCACGGGCCTGAAATGGGGCCTGGGGGCGGGCTTTACCTTCAGCGTCCTACAGCTGCTCTTCGGCCTGGACGCCTTGAAGGGCGTCAGCGGGGCCACGGTGGTAGGCTCCATTTTGCTGGACTACCTGCTGGCTTACACCGTGCTGGGCTTTGCCTGCGTTCTGCGGGGCAGGCTGAAAAGCCACGCCGCCGCCTTTACGCTGGGATGCTTCATTGCCGGGATGCTGCGGTACCTCTGCTCCTTCCTCTCCGGGTGGATTCTTTGGAGCGAATACGCCGACGCCAACTTCTCACCCGTGCTGGCGGGCCTCTCCGGCCAAAAGCTGGCCTGCTTCTACTCCCTGGTGTATAACGGCAGCTATATGATCCCGGACATCCTCTTAAATTGCGCGGCGGGCTTTTTGCTGATGCAGTTTGCCGGGAAGTTCATCCTAAAAGGAACCGAAGCCCCAGTGAAAGCGGCCTAAAAGCCGCCCTCCCACAACCCCGGACAAAAAGGGCCCCTCCCACCCCCGCGCTTCGCGGGACGGGAAGGGCCCTTCTTACGCCTAGCCCAGCGTACCGCTGGACCGTCACGCGCGTGCGGGCTTGGCGGTATCATCTAGCGTTGCCGCCCGCGAATGGGAAGGGGGTAGACCGGGACTGTTTCCCCCTGGTTGGCGAAACAGTGCTCCCGTCCCCACAAAGCGCATTCGCGGGCAACTAACCTAACGCGTCCCCCAAGCCAAGTGCGCGTGCGGGTCCAGCGTCACGCTGGTTCGCGGGCAACTAACCTAGCTCATCCCCCCAAGCCAAGTGCGCGTGTGCCCACCGCCAGGTGTTACCAGCCGAGGGATTTGAGGTATTCGCGGCTCATGGTGATGGCTTCCATGGGGGTGCGGCCGTTGGACTGGTCCTGCTCCACCACCACCCACTGGGAACCGGCCTCGATGGCGGCTTCCAGAATGGGCGGGAAGTCCTGCATACCGCTGCCCACGGGGCGGAACTCGAAGAAGCCCTTGTTCTCCTGCTCCTCCACCTCCGTGCCGATGAGCTGGTACATGTTGCCGGGCTGGCCCTCCTTGTAGAAGTCCTTGAGGTGCACCACAGGGGAGCGGCCCGCGTACTTCTTCACATAGGCGGCCGGATCCTCGCCCGCCACCTTGACCCAGCAGGTGTCCAGCTCGGTCTGGAGCAGATCCGCCGGAATGGTGTCGTAGATGTAGTCCAGGGCGTAGCGGCCGTCGGGCATCTTCACAAACTCAAAGTCGTGGTTGTGGTACAGGGTCTGGATGCCGTGGGCCTTGCAGACTTTGGCGATCTCCTGGAAAAGCTCCACGTTCTTCTCGAACTTTTCCCCGCCGGGGCGGTCCTCTTCCATGAGGTAGGGAATGGCGATAAACTTGACGCCGATCTCCTCATACTGACGGACCACGCCCTCCATGTCCGCCACCAGGTCCTGGAAGGGCACGTGGGCGGAGACCGCCTTTAGGCCGGCTTCCTCAATGGCGGACTTGATCTCCTGGGGGGAGAGGCCGTACATGCCGGCCAGCTCCACGCCGTCGTAGCCGATCTCCTTGATCTTTTTCATGGTACCGGCAAAGTCCCTTTCCGCGTCCTCGCGGACGGAGTAGACCTGCACGGCAACGGGCAGAGTTTTCATAGGGATTACCTCCTGTGGGTAGAGTATATTTCTAATACATAATGATAGCGCAAAAGGGCGAAAAGGTCAATAGGGATGCGCGGGCCGCAGGTTCCGACCGGTTTTTCGTTTTCCCCTGTGTTATAGTAAACACAATACCATGCGGAAAAGGAAAGGAGTACATACTGTCATGGGCAACAAGATGTGGAAAACCGGGCCGCTGCTTCTGGCCCTCACCCTGGCCCTGGCGGCGCTGGGCCCGGCAGAGGCCGCGTCCCAGGAGGAAGGGCGCGCGCTTTGGGAGGAGACCATTTTTCTGGGCGAGGCCGTGCCTCTGCGCCGGAAGGGACAAACTCTGGAGGAAGCGCTGCGAAGCCGCTTTTCAGAGCCCGGGGAGGCGGAATGCTGGTGGATGAGCCCCCAGGGCCCCCTCCCCCTGGAGGAGCTGGGAAAGCAGCGGCCCCGGGAGGACGGAGAAATTCCCCTTTCCGCCGTGCTGCGGAGGCCGGATGGGCGGGAGACATGGGTCCATGAAACTTGCCGGGTCCATGTGGCCAGCGGCTCGGTGCGGGTCTGGGCCGAAGCCGAAAGCGAAGGGGCCGGCGCGGCCTCCCAAGCGCTGGTAAAGCTGGAGGGCGCGGGCCTCACCCTTTACCGGCAGGCCCAGCCGGACGCCGGCCCCCAGGGCGGGGTTCCGGCCCTGGAGGCGGAATTTACCGGCCTGCCTTACGGGAGGTACACCCTCAGCGTGGTGGGCGGCGGCCTGGAGCCCGGCCGGGTGGAATGCCTTTTAGGCGTGTGCCGGGAGGACGACACCGTGGACCCGGACCGCCGCACAGCCCTAATCCGGTTTAAGGCCTCCGGCGGGACAGCCAGCGCCGTACGGGAGAGCTACCGGCTGGGAGGCGGCGCATGAGGCCCCGGCGCTGGCCGGGGGCCCTGGCCCTGGTTCTGGCGGCGTTTTTGTGGGGGCTGGCCTATTGGCTGGAGCCCCAGCGGGAGGAGCTGCGGCTGGAGGCCGTAGCCCTGGCGGACCAAACCGGCGGGTCCCCTCTGCTTACGCCGGGCGGGACGGCCCCGGGCGGGGTGGCCTACGTCAACCGGGGACAAGCCGGGTGCCGGGTGCGGGTCAAGATCTGCGCGCCGGAGCTGGACGGAAAGCCCGCCCTGCTGGCCGGAACCCTAACCAGCGGCCGGTTTCAGGAGGCCGGAACCGGCGGGGCCGGCGAGGAGGGCTGGGTCCGGCGGGACGGGTATCTTTACTACCAAAACGCCCGCACTGGAGACTTGCTGCTGCCTGGGCGGCAGACCCCGGCGGCCTACACGGCGGTGCGGCTGCGGGAGGACCTGGAACCGGAGCAGCTGGACACCCTGCGGCAGTGGGGGGCGGAGCTATACTTGGTGGCCCAGGCCCAGCAGGAAGAGGGCGGCGAGTGGCGCTAAGCCCCGCCGAAAGAAAAAGCCAACAAAGCGCAACAGTAAAAGTTTCGTCCACCTTTTCAAAGGCCGGCGAAACTTTTACTGTTGCACTTAGATGGCTTTTCTTTTTTCGCAGGCCTCCCGCTTGACAGGACCTCCCCCCGGGTTTATAATCTCCCTATACAACCCATAAGGAGGTCACACCGTGTTTTCTTCTCTCGATACTGTGAAGCCGGCCCTGAAAAAGCTGGTTTCCGCTCTTTCCGTCCAGTTCCCCTACGCCTCCGTTCTGGCCGTGGAGGACGCCTGGCGGCGCTGGTCGGTCTCCCGCTCCGGGGTCAGCCTCAGCGCCTCCGGCTTTGGGGGCGGCACGGGCTTTGTGGTCCGGGTCTTCGACGGCACGGGCTGCGCCGAGTACTCTTTCAACGAGTTCTCCCAGGAGGACATTTCCTGCATCACGGCCGTGCTGACCCAGCGCCTGGCCGCGCTGGAGGGCTTTGAGCCCCTTCCCACCCCCATTCCCGCGGACGGGCCCGCCCAGCTGAAGCGCGCCACCCCCTGCCGGGTGGACCCCGGCGAGCTGGGCGACGAGGCCATCCTCAACAAGCTCAAGGCCATTCGGGAGAAGGCCCTGGCCGTGGACGGGCGCCTGCTGGACGCCTCGCTGGGCATGGCGTACCGCTCCTGCCGCAAGATCTTCCTCTCCCCCAACCGGGACCTGGACCAGACCCTGACCTGGACCACCTGCAGCCTTTCCATGCTGGCCGCCCGGGGCCAGGAGCTGAAAGCCGCCTACCGCCCCTTCTCCGCCCTGGGCGGGGCCGAGGTGCTGGACCAGGTGGAGGCCGCCGTGCCGGAGGTCGCCGCCCAAACCCTGGAACTGCTGGACTCCCAGCCCATCCCGCCCGGAGAGTATGAATGCGTCTGCGACCCGGACGTGACCGGCATGATCGTCCACGAGGCCTTCGGCCACGGGGTGGAAATGGACATGTTCGTCAAGGACCGGGCCCTGGGCAAAAGCTATGTGGGCGAATACGTGGCCAGCCCGCTGGTGACCATGCACGACGGCAGCGCCGTGGAGGAAGCCGCCACCATGTTTTTTGACGATGAGGGCGTCCTTACCGGCGACACGGTGGTCATTGACAAGGGCGTGCTGAAAACCGGCATGTGCGATGCCCTCAGCGCCGCCCGCCTAGGGGTGAAGCCCACGGGCAACGGCCGCCGGGAGAGCTACGAGCGCAAGGCCTACACCCGCATGACCAACACCTACTTTGAGCCCGGCACCCACAGCGTGGAGGAGATGATCGCTTCCATCCAGTACGGCTTTTTGCTTCAGCAGCCCAGCTCCGGCATGGAGGACCCCAAAAACTGGGGCATCCAGTGCATGGTGGACGTGGCCCGGGAGATTAAGGACGGTAAGCTCACCGGGAAAATTTTCTCCCCCATCGTTCTGACCGGCTATGTGCCGGACCTGTTAAAGTCCGTAAGCATGATGGGCCGGGATATGAAGCTCTCCGGCAGCGGCTTCTGCGGCAAGGGCTACAAAGAGTGGGTCAAGGTCTCAGACGGCGGACCCTATATGAAGGCAAAAATCCGGCTGGGTTAAGGAGGTAAAGAAGATGATAGACCGTATCAAGCAAGCATTGCAGGACTGCGGCGTGGACCTGTGGCGCATTAACGACGTCACCGAAGAGAGCGCCGAGCTGTTTTTCGTGAAAAAGCAGCTGGATACCCGCCGGTTTAAAGATGTGCGCAAGTTCGAGGTCACGGTGTTCCGCGACGTGCGGGACCCGGCGGGAGGCCCGCCCCAGCGGGGCTTTACCAGCGTGGTGCTGCTGTCCTCTATGCCGGATGGCCAGCTGCGCCAGGAGCTGAACGCCGCCTACTACGCGGCCCAGTTCGCCGCCAACCCCTACTTCGACCTGCCCGACCCGGTCCAGGCCCCCCTAAAAAAGAAAACCGGCCCCCTGGCCCAGGAGCCCCTGGCGGAAAGCGCCAAGCGGATGGCCCGGGCCCTCTTCGCCCCCGATGTGCACGAGGACGCCTTCCTCAACTCGGCGGAAATTTTCATCATCCGCACCCAGCACCACATCCTCTCCTCCAACGGGACCAACGTCTCTTACACGGACGCCAAGGCCAAGGGCGAGTTCGTGGTCCAGTGCCGGGAGCCGGAGGATGTGGAGATCCACAATACCTTCTCCTATGACGGGCTGGAAGAAGAGTCCCTCTCCAAAAAGGCGGCGGAGGCCCTCTCCTTTGTCCGGGACCGGGCCCGCGCCCAGCGCATCCTCAAGAGCGGCCGGTACGACGTGGTGCTCAGCGGCAACGCGGTGTCCACCGTGCTCGGCTATTACATGGACCGCTCCGCCGCCTATATGGTCTACCCCAAATACTCCACCTGGCAGGTGGGCGAAAAGGTCCAGGGCCAGGAGGTTTCCGGCGCCAAGCTGGACCTGGACCTGTGCGCCACCGCGCCCTACAGCGTGGAGGGAATCCCCATGGAGGACCGGCCCCTGCTGCGGGCGGGGGAGCTGCGGGCCATCCACGGCCCCAACCGGTTCTGCCGCTATCTGGGCGTCGCCCCCACGGGCGGCTATGAAAAAATCCGCTGTGAAAACACAGGCAGGCCCTTTGAGGAGCTGAAGGCGGGCCCCTGCCTGTGGGCCGTAACCTTCTCCGATTTCCAGATGGACTCCATGAGCGGACACTTCGGCGGGGAGATCCGCCTGGCCTACCTGATCGACGAAGCCGGCAAGGCCACCCCGGTGACCGGCGGGTCCGTCAACGGCAGCCTGCTGGAGGCCCAGGGCGGCCTGGAGTTCTGCTCCGACCGCTATGAGGCCGAAGGCTACTCGGGCCCCTATGGCATGAAGATCAAGAACGTGAGCGTGGCGGGCGTGTAAGCAGAGAGTGTCCAGAGAGCGCGGTTTATTGAGAAGCGTTACGGAGTGGCCGCTGGCGGCTTAGGGGCTCTGAGTCTCGCCTGTCGGCTCGGTCGGCGACGGGAAATCGCCACTGGCGATTGTCGCCCCCTAAGAACCCACGAGTTATCCAAGGGATAACTCGTCCTCCTCTTGAAAAGGTGGACGAAACTTTTACTGTTGCGTTCCGGAGTCTCTCATAATTTAGTTACTCTGACAGCTAATGGTGGACAATGTACGCGGTCCAGGTACGTTAGGCACCTGGCGGGGTGTGGGGCGCTGATTGCCAGTGGCAATCGCCCAGCGCCGACTGAGTCGGCAGACGAGACCAGAGCCCCACGACCTTGCCGCAGGGCGCGCCTTTTGCGCCCGGAGGCCATCTATGACTCAACACAACTCCGAATGTACGCCTTGCGTACATTATAACAAAAACAAGGGGGAGGCCCGCACAGGCCTCCCCTTGTTTTTTTGTTTACCGCTTGCCCTGGGCCGTCCGCTTGCTCAGGGCCACCAGGGCCGCGTCCAGCAGCTCCTGGTAGCTGCCGCGCTTTTCCCCCGAGGCCCCCGCGGGCAGGATGTGCTCGAAGATGCACAGGCTCCCCAGGGACTTTGCCCGCTCATACTCCTCCAGGCTCCGAATAGTCCAGCTCACCTCCTGCATGCCCAGCAGGGACCGGACCGCCCACATGGCCGGGATGTCCCGGGTGTGGATGTCATAGGCCTCGAAATGGGGCCGGGCGTACCAGTTGGTCAAGAGGTTCCGGCCGCAAAAGGCCTGCCAGGCGGTCATGCCGCCGTCCCCTTTCTGAAAGCGGCACATCAGCTGGCCTCGCACGATCTCCGGCCGGTTCCGCCGGAACCACCGGACAATCCGGGGGTCGAAGGACTCCACACAGTACGGGCCCTGATAGCCCGCCAGCTCCTTCATGGTCAGGGCGCAGAGCTCCGCCGGGTCGTTGTAGTCCTTCAGCTCGATGATCAGCGGCGTGCGCCCGTCCAGGGCGGCCAGTACCTCCCGCAGCAGGGGCACGGCCTCTTCCGTGCCGAACAGCCGGTACTGGCGCAGCTCCTCATAGGTCATCTCCGAGATCTTCCGGTCCTCCCCGCAGCTGCGCTGGATGCTGTGGTCGTGGTGGACCACCACCTGCTTGTCCTTGGTCAGCTGCACGTCGAACTCCATGCCGTACCCGGCCAGCTCCGCCAGGGCCAGGGCCCGCAGGGAGTTTTCCGGCACGCCGTTTTCCAGGTTGTGCAGGCCCCGGTGGGCATAGTCGAACCGGCGGAACTCCCGAAAATCCGGCTTCCTTCCCATCTGCGGGCCGATCAGCCAGAGCCAGAGGGCCCCCGCCGCCAGCAGCGCGCCCAGAACCCACGCCGCCGCAGGCCCCCCAGCCGCCCAAACCACGCTCATTGTAAAGCTGTGAACCACAATAACGACCTCCCGATTCGTTTTCTTGATTTTTTCCTTATCATACTCCTTTTGGCGTTATTTTGCAAGTGCCGGGGCGGACGGGGAGTGGCAAATGGGCGTTGTTATAGAAGTATTGGAAAGCCTCCGGCGGCTTAGGGGCGCTGCCCCTAAGAACCCTGCAACCTTTGTAAAGGTTGACGAAACTTTTACTGGCTCACTGACCAGGCTAATTCCACGTATCCGCGCGTTTGGACGCTCCCCTCGCAATACTCTCCCTTGACAGAATGCCGCTAGGAGGGTAAAATAGAAAGGGATATGCTGCGGCTTTGGGGCCGCGGGAGCTTGGGAGGAGGATGAACCGTGGGAGCGGCGTTGCGAAAAAATAAGGTCCGGAAATTTCTGCCCGCTTTTTTGGTGCTGCTGGGATTTCTTCTTGCGGGAGCCGCGCCCTGGGCGCGGGCGCAGGACGCACCCCAGCTTCCTTTGCCCAGCGAGGATTTTTACCTGAACGACGCGGCCTCCGTGATAAGCGAGGGCACAAAGGCGGTCGTCTTGCAGAAAAACGCCGAATTGGCGGAAAAATATGGAGCCCAGATCGTGGTCTACACGGTAGACGCGCTGCCGGTTTCCGGCTATGCCCAGCGGGTGGAATATCTGCGCTCCTTAATGAACAGCTGGCAGGTGGGCGGCGCTTCGGGGCGGGGGCTGCTGCTGGCCCTGTCCATTTCCGATGAGGACTATCTGGCCGTGGCGGGCGAAGGCCTTAAAGCGGAGTTTACCACCGAGGCCCTTAAGTCCCTGCTGGACCTGCAGCTGGAAACGGACTTTGCCGCCAAGGCCTACGACAGCGGGGTCTCCAAATTCTTTTTGGCGGCGGCGGGCCAGGCGGACGCCTACTTTGCCGCCCACCCGGAGCAAATTGGCGCCGGCGAACCCCTTTCCCAGCCAACGGAGGGGGAGGCTTCCCCCTCCAAGCCGGAGAAGAAGCGGAGCGCGGGACAGGCCGTGATCCTGTGGGTCTGCGTGGGCGCGGGCGTGGTGGCGGCGGTCAGTCTGGCCATATTCTTCCTGGCGGGGCGGGCCCAGGCCCGGCGCTACAGCCGCCGCACAGTCCACCGGCGCAGCTCGGTGATCTATCCGGCCCACAGCACTGTCACCCGGCACGAGTCCATGCCCATGGTGCAGATTAAGTCCCGCAGCTCCTCCGGAGCCTACCGCACCACCCAGAAGCCGGCCCGCAGCCGGTCCAATACAGACTGGCGGCAGTAGGCCGTCCATAAGGAGCCAGAACCATGGTATTTGCCGATCTCTTTTTCATCTATATCTTTCTGCCCCTGTGCCTGCTGGCCTATCTGCTGGCCCGGAGCCTGCCGGCGAAAAACGCCGTGCTCATTGTGTTCTCGCTGATTTTTTACGCCTGGGGCGAACCCCTGTGGATTTTGCTTTTGGTGTTCAGCTCCTTCCTCAACTGGGCCGTGGGCCTGCTCATCGAGCGGGGCCGGGAGGGCGGCGGGGCCAAGGCTGCGGTGGCGGCGGGCATCGTGGTGGACGTGGCCCTGCTGGTGGTGTTCAAATACAGCGGCTTTTTGGTGGAGAACCTGAACCTGCTTACAGGCCTTTCCCTGCCCGTGCCCCAGATCCGCCTGCCCATCGGCATCAGCTTTTTCACCTTCCAGGCCATCTCCTATTTGCTGGACTGCTACTGGGAGACGGTCAAGGTACAGCGGAGATACAGCCGGTTTCTGCTGTACCTCTCTCTGTTCCCCCAGCTGATCGCCGGGCCTATTGTGCGCTACAGCGTGGTGGAGGACGAGATCGAAAACCGCTCCGTCACCCCCACGGACCTGTGCGACGGGGCCCTGCGGGTCATTGTGGGCCTGGCCAAAAAGGTGATTTTGGCCAACAATCTCTGGGCCATTGTGGACGCGTTTTTCGGCAAGGACATCGCGGGCCTGTCGGTGCTGGGCACCTGGTACACGGTGATCGCCTACTCCCTTTACGTCTACTTCGACTTCAGCGGTTATTCGGATATCGCCATCGGCCTGGGCCGCATGTTCGGCTTCCACTTTGACGAGAATTTCCGCCACCCCTTCGCCTGCAAGACCATCGCGGAGTTCTGGCAGCGCTGGCACATCTCTCTGGGTTCCTTTTTCCGCGACTACCTATTGTATGTGCCCATTTTTGGCAGGAACCGGAAATATGTCAGCCTGTTTTTGGTGTGGTTCTGCACCGGCGTCTGGCACGGCGCGGCCTGGAACTACATCCTCTGGGGCCTGTATTTTGGCTGCTTCATCTTTTTCGAGCAGAAGCTGGGCAAAAAGCGCATAAAGAAGTGGCCCCTTTGGTGGAAGCATATTTACAGCAAGCTGGTGATCGTTATCGGCTTCGGCATCTTCTATTTTGAGGACCTGGGCCAGCTGGGGCAGTTCTTTTTGAACATCTCCGGCGTTGCCATGTTTACCAATGCCGCGCCCTTCTTCGACCCGGTAACCTGGTCCTCGTTCCTGAACAATCTGTTCCTGCTGGCCGGGTCCATCGCGTTCAGCCTGCCCCTGCTGCCCAAGGTGAAAAGCTATTTCCTGGAAAGCGGCCGGGACGGCCTCTATGTGGCCGGACGTGCGGGCTCGGCGGTGCTGTGCCTGGGCCTGCTGGTGATCGTCAGCATTTTATTGGTCGATACCACAAACAACGTGTTCCTATATTGGCGTTTCTAAGTTGTATTCATAAGTTCTCCGCAAAAAACGACAGGGATGCTTGAGTCGGGACTTATGACGTTGGCTTCGCCAAGTATGACGTTGGCTTCGCCAAGTCATCCTGATGGGGGGCCTACGTATGGCTTTCGGGCGCAAAGGACGCGCCCTGCGGCAAGGCCGCGAGACTCTGTCGGCGACTTCGCTTTGCGAAGTCGTGCTCTGCCAGGGGCCAACTTCGCGGGGCGAATGTCAACTTCGCGCAGCGAATGTTGTAAGCCCCCTGGACCGCGTACATTTTTTCACCGTTAGCTGAGCGGCAGTCGAAAGCCGTCATTGAAAGGAGGCTGTTCCATGGATCATTATACTCCGGAAGGCCAGGCGGAGCGCCCAAAAGCCCAGTCCGGCCCGCGCCACGCGGCGGAGCCCGGCGGGCGCAGGCTGGTCTATTCCTTCTACCAAGCCGGAGGTGCCGGGCGGGAGCGCCCCGCCCCCCCAGAACCCCAGCCCGGGCCCGCTTGGGAAGCCCCGGCTCCCCCCGCGCCGGAGCCCTCCCAGGACCATGCCGCTTATGAGCCCTACGGGCATGACGGGACTCGCGGGTCCTATGAGCCTCAAGCGGCCCGTTCCTCCATTTTGGACCAATACGCCCTTCCGGCGGCCCCGCCCCGGGGCGAGGCCCAGGCCCAGCGCCGCCGGAGAAAGGTGGACAGGCGGGCCCTGCTGGAAAAGCGGACCTCCCTGGTGGTGCTGGGCTTTTTGACGGTGAGCTTCTGCCTGCTGACCCTGTTCATGCTGCTGCTGCCCCGGTCCACGGAGTCCAAAATTGAGAAGCGGGAGTTCGTGCCGCCGGAGTTTTCATTGCAGCGCTACTTCTCCGGCAAGTTTACCGCAGAGGTTGCCGCCTATTTTACTGACACAACGCCCATGCGGGACAGCCTGAAAAACGCAGGAAGCAATTTCAAGGCCCTGTTCGGCCTGCCCCAAAGCGAGGGGGCCGTGCAGTTCGTGGGCAAGGTCAATAAGGTGAACAAGGGCGGGGAGGCTCCCAGCCAGGCGCAGCCCAGCCCGGCGGTTTCCCAGCCGGAGGGCTCCGGCCTGGCCGAACCCACCGCCGCCCCGGTGGGCGCGCCCCAGGCGAGCCTGGAGGGTGCGGCGGGCCGGCATATGGAAGAGGAACCCTCCGCCACCCAGGCTCCCGCCAAGGTGGACATCGATCCGGATTTTGACTGGAACAATGGCATGATTCTGGTCAAGACCGACGGCCATTACCGGGGCCTGGAGCTCTTTGGCGGCGGCACGGGCAGCGCCTATGCCCAGGCCCTGAACGACCTGTACCGGGAGGTGGGGGCCAATGTGAACATCTGGTCCATGCCCGCGCCCAAGGCCAGCGAGTTCTACACGCCGGACTCCGCCGCCGAGTATAACGCCAGCCAGTCCAAGTGCATTGACGAGACCGCCGCCCTGCTGGACCCGGGCATTCACAGCATCAACGTCTGCCCCACTTTGGCCCAGCACGCCAACGAGCCCATTTACTGCCGCACGGACCACCACTGGCAGCCCTTGGGGGCCTACTACGCGGCCCAGGCCTTTGCCAACGCGGCGGGCCTGCCCTTCGACGACCTGAGCACCTACCAGGAGGGCAAGATCGAGGGCTTTGTGGGCACCCTCTACTCCGTGGGCGGCGTGGCGGAGCTGCTCAACGACCCGGAGGACTTTGTCTACTACCGGCCCCAGAAGCCCCACTCCGCCGTCTATTATGACACGGATTTCAGCTTTATCTGGGACGACGACGACCTGTTCCAGGAGGGCGCCAGCGGCTCGGACGCCTACCTGTACTACCTGGGCGGCGACCAGTACGTGGTCAAGGCCGACACCCAGACCCAGAACGGCCGCAAGCTGCTGCTCATCAAGGACAGCTATGGCAACGCCCTGCCGCCCTTCCTGACCGGGTCCTTCCAGCAGATCTATGCGGCGGACATGCGCTACTTCCAGCGCAACCTGATCAGCTTCATCCGCGACATGGGCATCACGGACGTGCTGTTCACCATGACCACCTATTCCATGGTGGGCGACAACGCGGACAATCTGCCGAATCTTCTGACCCAGAACGCCGGGGAGACCGTGACGGACGACCAGCCCACCGGCGGCTCGGAGGGTGGGGAGGAATAAGGAGGACCTTATGCGAGAACTGGAATATCCCTTTGACCCGGGAGAGATCATCCGGCGGCGCAAGTCCCTGCGCAAGGCTCTGCTGGCGCAGGAGGCCGCCCGGACCCGGAAGAAGATCGCGGTGCTGGGGGGCTCCACCACCAGCGACATTGTGAAGACCCTGGAGCTGTTTTTGCTGGACGCGGGCATTGAGCCGGAGTTTTATGAGTCGGAGTACGCCCAGTATTACCAGGACGCCCTGTTTCCCCCGGAGGAGCTGCGGGCCTTTGCCCCGGACCTGATCTTCGTGCACACCACCAGCCGGAACGTCACCCACTGGCCGGAGCTGGCGGACCCGCCGGAGGCCGTGGAGGAGAAGCTGCAAGCGGAGCTGGGAAAATTCCGGGCGGTGTGGGCCAGCCTGGAGGAAAACTTCCACTGCCCGGTGATACAGAATAATTTTGAGAAGCCCTTTTACCGGCTCTTGGGCAGCCGGGACGCCTGGGACCTCCATGGCCGGGTCAACTTTGTGAACCGGCTGAACCAGGCCTTTGCGGACCACGCCCGGGAGCACGCGGGCTTTTACCTCCACGATGTGGATTATCTTTCCGCCGACTACGGCCTGCGGCGCTGGGCGGACCCGGCCTTTTGGAACCTCTACAAGTACGCCATGTGCTTCGAGGCCATCCCGGCCTTTGCGTTCAGCGTGGCCCACATTGTCAAGTCCCTTTTCGGCAAGAATAAAAAGGTTCTGGCCCTGGACCTGGACAACACCCTGTGGGGCGGCGTGGTGGGCGACGACGGGGTGGACGGCATTGAAATCGGCCAGGAGACCGGCGTTGCCCAGTCCTATTATGAGTTTCAGAGCTATCTCAAGCAGGTGAAGAGCCTGGGCGTGCTGCTGACGGTCTGCTCGAAAAACGATGAGGAAAACGCCCTGGCCGGCCTCAACCACCCGGAAGGGGCCCTGCGGCCCGAGGACTTCATCCTCATCAAGGCCAACTGGGAGAACAAGGACCGGAACATCGCCGAAACCGCCGCCCAGCTGGATCTGCTGCCAGAGTCCGTCGTCTTTGCGGATGACAACCCGGCGGAGCGGGAGATCGTCCGGGCCCAGCTGAAAGGGGCTGCCGTGCCGGAAATGGAGGGCGTGGAGAACTACATCGCCACCTTGGACCGGAACGGATATTTTGAGACCACCACCCTGAGCGAGGACGACCTGAAGCGCAACGAGATGTATAAGGCCAATGTGCTCCGGGCGGCGGAGCAGGCCTCCTTCGGGGACTATGGGGAGTACCTGAAGAGCCTGGAAATGCGGGCGGTCATCGATGACTTTCTGCCCGTCTACCTGGCGCGGATCACCCAGCTGGCCAACAAATCCAACCAGTTTAACCTGACCACCAAGCGCTACACGGTGGAGGAGATGGAGCAGGTCTACCACAGCGGAGGCTATGTGCGGCTTTACGGAAAGCTGGTGGACAAGTTCGGAGACAACGGGGTGGTGTCCGTGGTCATTGGCCGGGTGGAGGGCGATGTGCTGGACATTGAGCTCTGGCTGATGAGCTGCCGGGTGCTCAAGCGCGACATGGAGCTGGCCATGCTGGACCGGCTGGCGGAGCGTGCCGCGGCCCGGGGCCTCCGCACCCTGCGGGGGCACTATTACCCCACCGCCAAAAACAAGATGGTGAAGGACCTGTACGCCTCCTTCGGCTTTGCGAAGACCGGGGAGGACGAGGCTGGCAATACCGCCTGGGAGCTGTCCCTGGCCGGCTACCAGCCTAAGTGCAGCGTGATCGAGGTCGCAGGGAACGACCAAAAAATATTATCAAAGAGAGAGGCGCATTCAGATGGACATGAGGGAAATTTACACAAGGCTGAACCGGGTGTTCCAGGAGGTTTTCGATGACCGGAGCATTCGGGTGGGGCCGGACACCACCGCGGACGACATCGACGACTGGGACAGCCTGGAGCACATTACCCTGATCTCGGCGGTGGAGCGGGAATTCCGGATGAAGTTCAAGATGGGCGAGATTTCCGGCATGCGGAACGTGGGCGAGATGGCGGAGATCATTGCTCAGCGGGCGAGATAAGCAAGGCGGGTGTTTTAAGGTCGTTTTAGGAGTATTAGAAGGGGCCTCGCCTGCCGCATCGGTCGAGATGGACGAAACTAGGCCTCTTGCGAAAATAGATTTGTGTTGAGTGATAGATGGCCTCCGGGCGCAAAAGGCGCGCCTTGCGGCAAGGTCGTGGGGCTCATGACGTTGGCTCCGCCAAGTCACTCCACACCCTGCCAGGGGGTGAGCGTCTGCCAGTGGCAGACAAGCCGCGAACCGACCGAGCCGGCAGGCGAGACACGAATGCCCCTGGACCGCGCAGTTTGCCTGGCCCTCGGCTATTTCGCAAGAGGTCTAATAACTCGCTGCCCTAGCCTTTTGTTCGTCAGCGCTTTTGGGCTCTCCCCAACAGAAGCGGGCTTTCCGCATTGCGCGCAAAAACCCGGAGGAACTGGTCAAGGCCAATTCCTCCGGGTTTTTTCATTCGCCGGTTTCCAGCCTGCGGAAGATTTCCTCCTCGGTAGGCAGGTCGTAATCGCCGGTCAACCCGCCGGGGCGGTGGTACACGATTCCAGCCCAGCGGTTGCGCTCCAGGCAGGCCAGCAGATGCTCCACCCCGCGCTCCTTGGCAAACTTCACAAAGGCCTGGGCGCGAAGGTTATTTTTGTGCATGCCCTTGCCGCAGGGAAAATCCGGGCATTCCCAGCACCCGGCAAGGCCCCTCTCCCGCACACAGGGAAAGTTCTCGCACTCCGAAAAGCAGGGCCCGTCCCCGTTTTGGCAGCCGGGGCAGTCTTGGTTCTCGCTGCACAGGCAGCAGGCCAGGCCGCAGTAGGCGATTCCCAGCTTGCGGAGGGGCAGGCGGTAATAATCCTCATAGCCCCGGAAGGATTCCGGCCCCGAGAAGCCCAGCGCAGCCAGCGCCTCCCGGCGGGCGGAAGCCTCCGGGACCGCCTTTGTCACCATGGCTCCCATGGGGAAGTCCTTTGGAAAGCGCTCCGCCGCGAAAGCGTATAGCTCAGTCAGGACCTCCGGCGTTTCATAGTCCGCGCGCAGGTCCACCCGCAGCACGCCGGTTTCGCCGCCGAAGATTTCCAGGGTCCCCACCGGCTGGCCGGTTTCCTTGTGGATGACGGCAGGGCGGGCATAGTCCTCGCTCTGCCAGATGCGGATATAGGCCAGCAGGTCCTCCAGGCTCTCGCAGAGGAAGCCCCGCAGGCAGTTGTCGGCGTTCATGCGGGACACGGCGGCAGGGTCGGAGTAGCACTTCAGCAGGGCGGGGGCGTCTTCCTCCCGGACCTGGCGCAGGAGGAAGCGCTTGGTTTCATACAGGTAGTCTTTTGGCGGCATGGGACGGGCTCCTTTCTGTTTATAGAACGTGTGTTCTATAAACATCATACCACACCGCCCGGCCCTTGTCAAGGGCCAAAACCCTTTGGGAGTGTCCGAAGGGCGCAGTTTTTGAGGAGTAATACGGAGTAGCCTCCGGCGGCTTAGGGGCTCTGAGTCTCGGCTCCGCTTCGGTCGGTTCGCGGCATGTCTGCCACTGGCAGACGCTCACCCCCTAAGAACCCTGCAACCTTTGAAAAGGGCGCTAATCGCCAGTGGCGATTGTCCAGCGCAGACCGAGACGGCAGTCGAGAATGACGAAACTTTTACTGTTGCGCTCAAGAAGTTTTCTCCGTATAAAACACGCGTTTGGTACTCCTAACTCTTTGCCACCGGGGCCACCCGCCTTAAGGCAGCTTTTCCGGCGCGTCCGCGGGCTTCCGCCCTAAGTCCATGCCGGAGCCAATGGCCTTTGTGGGGCAGGCCTCCCGGCACTTTCCGCAGCGGATGCACTCCGCGCTGTTGATCCGCTTTGTGACCTCCACCGCCATGGGGCAGGCGCGCTCGCACTTTTTGCACCCCACGCACTTGTCCCTGTCCAGCGTCATCTGGTAAAGGCTGAAGCGGTTAAACAGCGAATAGAACGCCCCCAGCGGGCATAAGTACCGGCAGAATGCCCTGGGGATAAACACGCACGCCGCCAGAATCAGCGCCAGTACCAAAGTCTTCCAGCAAAACAGCGCGCCGGCCAGCGCCCGCAGGGAGGGGTTTGCCAGCAAAAGGGGGACGCCCCCGCCCAGGGTGCCCGCGGGACAGAGGTATTTGCAGAAGAACGGCGGGGTCACGCCGGTAGCGGTGGCGGCAAAGGCGGGGAGCAGAATGACCATGACAATTAAAATTATGTACTTAAGCAGGCGCAGGGGCTTGTCGGCCCTTTTGGGTACCTTGAGCTTTGGCGAGGGGATTTTATGCAGCAGATCCTGTACCAGCCCGAAGGGGCAGAAAAGCCCGCACGCCAGCCTGCCCAGCGCCACGCCGAAGAGAGTCAAGAGGCCCAGCACGTAAAAAGGGAACCGCCGGTTCGCGCCGCCCAGCACCGCCTGAAGGGAGCCGATGGGGCAGGCCCCCAGGGCCCCGGGGCAGGAATAGCAGTTGAGCACAGGCACGCAGACCGCCTTGGTCGGGCCGGTGAAGATTTTCCCCTTGGCAAAGCCCATGGCGTAGCCGTTTACCAAAACGGCGGAAAGGAGCTGTATTTTCCGCTGAAAACGGAGCTTATGCTTTTTCAGCCGATCCCGATGCACTCTAGGCATATTTTCACCGCCTTTTGGAAAACTTCCACATGCTCCCGCCCCAGCAGCCCGATGGCGAGGAACGCCGCCGCCAGGGCCAGCAGGCCCAGCCTGGCCGCCAAAACCGTCTTACTTTTCAAGGCTGATCTCCGCCTTTCCGCTGTCCGCCAGGGCCTTGTTGATGGCGGACAGGTACGCGCCCTCCAGGTCCGGCTGCATGCCGATGATTTCCTGGCCTGCCGGTTCGCCGTCCGGACCCACAAAGATGGTAGTGGGCACGGCCTGTACGTCGTTCATCAGCTGGTAAAAGGCGTCGTTGCCGCCAGTCAGGGTAACGCCCTCATAGCCCGCCTGGTCCAGCAGCATTTTGGCGGTCTCCTCGTTGCCCTGGGCGTCCACACAGATGGTAATGAGCCGCACGTTGTCGGGCAGGGCCTTCTCAAAGGCCGCCAGGTCCGGCATCTCCGCGATGCAGGGGGAGCAGAAGGTGCCCCAGAAATTGATGACGGTCAGGTCTTTTGCGGCAATGTCTTTTCCGGTAAACGTGCCGCCGTCCAGGGTATCCGCGGTAAAGGAGCCGAACCTGCCCCCGGCCGAAGAACAGCCGGCAAAGGCCAGGCCGATGATTACGATGGCGGTCAAAAGGAGCGAACGTGCTTTTTTGTTTTTCATGTTCCGTACCTCGTTTCTCAATCATGGGGGCCGCGCGAAGGGCGAAAGCCCCCAATATACGCTATGCGTACATTCTATCACATAAGAGGGGCCTTGGCAAGTTTTTAGCAAGAACGGGGGGCGCCCAACCGCTTGACACAATTCTTCTTTGGTGATAAGATAGTTTATAATCTTATTGCACAAAAGGAGGCTTTTATGAGACGTCGGATTTGTTCCATGGCACTTGCCGTCGCGTTGGCGCTGGGACTGGCCCTGCCCGCCCATGCCGCCGGCCCGGAAGCCCCGCCTTACGCGGACGTTGGGCAAGACCAGTACGCCTATTACAGCCAGGCCTTGGCCTTTGTCAGCGAGGGCCTGATGACCGGCGCGGGGGACGGCCTGTTCCGTCCCGATGAGCCCGTAACCCGGGCAATGGCGGTTCAGACGCTCTTCCGCGCCGCCGGGGGTCAGGAGGGGGCCGCTCCCGCCGCCCCCTTCTCGGACGTTGCTCCCAGCGCCTGGTATGCTGGGGCGGTGGACTGGGCTTACGCCTCCGGCGTGGTCCGGGGCGCGCCGGACGGGAGGTTTCACCCCAGCCAGCCGGTCAGCCGGGAGGACCTGGCCGTGCTGTTTTACCGGTATGAGCGGACCCGAAACCCGGAGCTCCAGGTAAACTACGGCCCCGCCAGCGCCCTGCCCGACTATGAGGGCGTCTCCGCCTATGCCAAAGACGCGGTGGCCTGGGCCTATGACCGGACGCTTCTGGACGCTTATGGCATGGACGAGGGAATCCATCCCAGGGACCCGGAGCCCCGCCTGATGCTGGCCCTAACGCTCTACCGGTATCTGGTCCCCCAGGAGCCGCCCCTGGCCATCGACCCGGAGAAGGTGAGCCAGATCGACCTCTATTCGCTCACCGGCGGTCAGGCCCAGGTTACCGGCCGGGAGGATGTGGAGGACCTGACCGCCATGCTCAACGGCTTCCTGCCCGTGGCCTCGTCTCCCTGGACGCCCGTTCCCCCCGAGGACGGGGGGCAGGAGCGGCGCTTTTGGGACATCCACAGCCAGGACCCGGACTTGGACGGCATGAAGCTTTATGCCGGCGGGCTGGAGCTGATTGTGGAAAAGGACGGCCTGTGGACCTCCTACCAGACCAGCAGAGCCCACGCCATTGATTTTGAGGCTCTAAACGCCCTGGCGGAGGCTTACCCCCAAAAGCCCCGGCGGCTTTACCAGATTGACCCGGCGCTGGTGGAGAGCGTCACCCTGACGCTGCCTGTCCGGAATTATGAGGACCCGGCCCCCACGGTGGAGCTCACCGCCCGGGAGGATGTGGAGAGGGCCGTGGCGCTGCTCAACGGCTTCGAGGCCCAGGAGACCGCCTGGCCGGACCATCACCCGGAGTATGTGGCGGGCGCGCTGCACAGCGCGGACCCGGACCTGGACGGCCTGAGCTGGCGGGTGGACCAAAACGACTGCCTGACCGCCGCGTTCCACGGGGTGGAGCTGCTGCATTCCACCACCGCCGTCCGGCCCCATCCTCCTGAGGAGGGGGAGCCCGGCCTGTGGGAGCGGCTGCGGGCGTTCTTCCCGGATGTTCCCATGGATTAGAAGGGGAGTGGCCGCTGGCAGCTTAAGAATCTTCAAGAACTTTTACACGCTTATCGTAGGTGTGAGACGTGCACTGGGCGCTCGGTTTGGGGCAAGAAGCTACACATTGGCTTTGTCAACCCGACCCAGCCGAAGGCGAGAAGCACAAAACTTTTGCTGGCTCGCTGCCCAACCCATTTCCCTTTGTCAGCGCGGTTATGCGCTCCTCCTGGCTCATGGTGCCGAGAATGCCGTTCAGATCACCAAAGGTTTCATTCAGCGGGCGCATATTGCCTTCCGCGTCAAACACCTCAAGGCCCAGCTCCTGCATAGCGGCAGCGGCCTTGTCTGTGGGCGCGGACAGGGACAAGATGATATTGCGCAGAGCCGTGCCGCCCTCCGCACCCTTAACGCCGTTGTCGGCAAGAATGCCCAGGGCAGTGCTCAACTCAGTGGTACCGCCAGCCAAATTCTTTGCGGTGCCGCCCACAGTCAGGATGGCATCGCCCAGCTGTTCCACACTGGTATTGGACTTGGATGACGCCATGGCCATTTTGTTCACCAGCTCGGTGGACTCGTCCATGGAGAGGCCCAGAGCGGACTGGGCATCCGTGACCATGTCCGATGCTCTGGCCAGGTCCATATTGCCGGCTGCCGCCAGATTAAGCACATTGGGCAGAGCCGCCATGGCCTCGTCCGCGTCGTAACCGGCCAGGGCCATGTAGTTGAGGGCATCGGCGGCTTCTGTGGCGGAAAAGGCCGTGGTGGAGCCCATCTCCAGGGCAAAGTCACGCAAATCCCCGATCTCGTCCACAGTTTTACCCATGGTAGCGGCTACCTGGGACATGGAGGAATCGAAGTTCATTCCCACATCTATGGAGGATTTCGCAAAGCCCACCACAGCGGTGACGGCAGCACCTACAGCAACAGCGGCGGCTTCGGCGGCAGCCACAAGGCCATTTTTTAAGGCGTTAGCCAGGGTATGTGATTTCTTAGACGCGTCATCCATAGCCTCCCCAGCGTCTTTCGTGTCCTTTTCCAGACCGTCCATAGCGTCCCCGGCCTCATTCGAGTTGTCACCCAGGTCGCTCATGGCCTTGCCGTTTTCCTCCACCTCCCGCACCATCTTATTGAGGGCGGCTTCAGCATTGTTCAGCTGTATCTGCCAGTTCTGGGTACGGCGGTCGTTCTCCCCGAAAGACACGGATGCATTGTCCAGAGCGGCACGAAGGGTCTCGATTTTCTCTTTCTGGGCGTCGATCTCTTTATTCAGCACCTGATTCCGGGCGGTGAGGGCCTCCATGGAGGTATCGTTTTTATCAAACTCTGAGGCTACCAGCTTCATTTCGGAGCCCAGCACCTTGAAGGACTGGTTGATGTCGTACAGCGCCTGTTTGAACGCCTTTTCGCCCTCTACGCCGATTTTCACGCCGAAGTTGTCCGCCACGAGCCCCCACCCCTTTCCTCAGATGTCGATTGGAATTATGTCGTCAATGGACAGTTCACGCCTGGGCTTTGCCTGCCCGGTGTACTGCCGGTGGCACTCGCATAAGTCCAAAATCAGCCCAAATGGCATGAGCCAGACTTCATCCATTGACAGGTGTAGCCAAGCTGTGCCATAATAAAGCAGCCGGGTAAAGAATTCTTCATCCGTTACCCGACCGACGCGTTTTTTGAGCTTTCCTCACTCTGGATGTTTCGTTGAGCGCCCTTAACCATGGCCTCGGTGATGGCCTCCTTATAGGTCGCTAGGTCGAGGGGTGTAGTCAGCAGCTCCACCATTTCCTCGGTAAGCAGTTCCTGCCGATTGTCCGGGTTCCTGAAATTGTGGATGAGGATAGCCTGATTAGCCAGAAGAGTGATGAGCCACACGATTTCGCCGATAGCCATCTCGAAGTTTTCCGACTTCATGAGCTTGCTGCCCAGATTCTCCAACCCGCCGTAGCGGGCGGCGATCTCCTTTGTGGCCTTGGTGGTGAGGATCAGCCTATGCTCCTCGCCGCCGATATCCACGATTGCACTTCTTTCCGTATCCATACATTAGCCCTCCCCTGACGGTTCTGCGGTGTATGCCGGTTCGTATACCTGCTTGTACCAGTCTGAAATGGTGGCGGCAGTAACGCCGCTGTCCCCCTCCGTGACCTCCGCCTTCCACGGGTGCTGGCCCCTCGCGTCCTCCTTGTTGCGGCGCAGAACCGTGCCCTCAATGGTTGGCGTGGAGAAGGTGATGCTGTCACCTTTGGTGGCAAGGTTGGTAGAGGGGATGCCGAATTTCACCCGGTAAAGCCAGAAATAGCGGTACTTGCCGTTGGCTTTACGGGCGCGGAAGCCGATAGCAACAGGCTTGCCGCCATCCTCCGAAGTGGAAATGATGACATTGTTCTTGTCGATGGTCACGCCGGTCAGCGCGGCGGCAGCAGTGGGGCCTATATCGTCCACGCCCAGGGAGAGCGTGCCGTTCTTGAACTCCTTTACCACCTCCGCAGCGCCATCGTCCGCATAAAGTGTGGCCTCCGCGAGAGCCACGGACAGCTCCGCCGACATGGCCTTTGCTAGCTTGACGGGCGTGCCGTAAGTTTCATTCCCCTCCGCGTCCTCAGTAATCTCCGCGTAGTGGAGGGCGTCCAAACCAATCGTTGCCATGATAAAGCACCTCACATTTCGTAGTATTTCGCGGCATCCACATTGTAATGGTGGTAGCCGGTGTCTGTTTCAAAGCCGATGTAGCTCCTGGCAGTTATGGTGAAATCAGCGGCCAGCAACTTTTTTACAATGGCGTTTTTGAGCTGGGTGTAGTTTCCTTTTGAGTAGATAGAAATCCGGGCCTCCTGCACATCAACGCCGGGGCTGTTGTCCGCATGAACATCGAAGGTATCCTCCAGCGGAACAATGACGAGATATTCATCCGGGGCAGGTCCCTGGAACACGCCGGTCTCCATGGGAACGGAAAGTTTGCCCAGCGTTTTCTGCAAGTCAGATAAAATGCTCACAGCTTGGACACCTCCTCCTCCTCAAACTTCTTTTGCATGGCGGAAATACACTCAGCCTTTGCGGCAGTTTTTGCGGGCTTCAAGAAAGGCTTGGGCAGCTGGCCATGTTTGCCATATTCCAGAATATTGGCAATCTTTGCGTTGCTGTCGCCTTTGGAGCGTGGCTCCGAAAAGCCCACCTTGATATTGGCGTTGCCTTCCCGGTCAATCTTTACGGAGGTAAGGCCCAAAGAATCTTCCAACTCCCCGGTGGAGCGGGAGGGGTTCTTTGTATCTTTACCCACCACAGCGGACAGGCGGGACTTGACCTCTGCCAGCAGCACCTCACCGCCAGCCTGCAAAACCTTTTCATTGATTTCATCCGTCTTAGCTCCCATTTTTGACATTTTACTGAGCAGCTCCTCCGGGAGCTTGATTTCCATCTTAGCCATTGCTGGGGTTCACCGCCTTTGCCATAACCTCCAGGTACATCCCCCTGCCCTTATCATGTCCCATCCCTCCCTTTCAGCAGATGTGAGCCTGTGCTTTCGCCCCTCCTCACCTATCTATAACACATCTCGCATAGGCAAATCGGAAAGGTTTCAGAAAAAAATTTGAAAAAATTAAAAAAGGGTCGATCTGCGTAGGGCAGATCGACCCTTTTGAGCGGAAAAGTTTCCCTGTTCCTTCAATGGATAGCGTTTAGCACTTGCCCTTTCCTGCCGCCGCGCATAAAAAGGGGAGATAGCTTCTCAGGATTTTTTCTCCTGACCTTCTATATAGTTTTTCAGCATCTGCGCGGCCTGCGCCCGTGTAGCAAGGCCCCTGGGGTCCAGGATGCCGCCGCCTTTACCGTTGACGATGCCATTTTCATTTGCCCAGCAGAGAGCTTCCTGTGCGTACCCACTGACCTTTCCTGCATCGCTGAAATCCAGTTCATTTTTCCTCGGCTCGGGATTCCCCGCATAGCGCCAGAGCATAACCGCCAGGTCCTGCCGGGTGATGGGCAGGTCAGGCGCGAATTTACCGCCGCCTACTCCGGCAACGATTCCTTCTGCCGCGGCCCAATTTACCGCGTCCGCGTACCAGCCGATGGTCACGTCAGTGAAATTTCCGCTGTCAGCCTGGGGCCGACCCTCCTTGTTGTAAATGATCTGCGCGAATTGTGCGCGGGTGAGAGTGTCATTTGGCCCAAACTTGCCGTTGGAGTAGCCGTTCATCAGGCCATTGGTGCAAACATATTCTATGGCTTTGATGTACCAGCCAGTGTCGCTCACGTCCGGGAAGGGGTTCTTCCAGGGATTTGGCGAGGGACTGGGGGATGTAGTGGGTGTTGGCGGACCACTCGGCGAGGGGCTGGGCGAACCAGTGGGTTCCGGGCTTGGAGTGGCCTCCTGGACTGGCACAAAATCAGCCTTTATTGTCACATCCCGGCTGGGCATTTTGAAGGTGTATTTGCCGCTTTCCTCGGTAATTCCCGCACCCTTTCCCTGGCTGTCAGTAACAGTAATCTTGTCTAGTTTATAGCCCTCGTCCGGCTTGACGGTCAACGTCACCGTGCCGCCGGAATAGATGCTGGTGGGGCTGGCAGTGACAGTGCCATGCTCCGCTTTGTCGACTTTCACACTGTAATAGCTGACCGCGGGGTACCAGCCGCCTCCGCCGCTGGAACTGCCGCCCTGAGAGGTCTTCTTCACCCAGCCCAGCGAGATCGGCGAAAGCCCGGTGACTGTAAATCGGATGCCTCCTGCCGTCTTGGTAACAGCAGGCTTTTCCGTTTCGCCGGGAGTTTTTCCGAAATCATCGGTGGTAAACATATGGGTCACAACAAAGTCATGTGTATTCTGACCAGTCCCCTCCGGGTAGGGCAGGAGAACGGTCAGTCCTCCTGCTGGGAAATTGTCTTTTGAGGCGGGAGTCCATGTGGTCCCGCCGTCTGTGCTGACCAGCAGAGATATCTCGTACACTGCAATATTCTCTGCGGGGACGGTGCTGTTTGCCTGTGTGACCGCCAGTTTCATGGCTGTTTCCAGCTTTGCGGGGGTGTTCAGCTCCGGGTTTGCCAGCAATGCCGCCGGTACTGTGGAGATACCCGTTTCCATCTCAAGCTTAAGCTGTTTTCCCTGTGTAGATTCCGGCGGAGCTTCCAGCTCCTTTACCGGGGTCACCCTGGCGTTCAGCGTGGGCGGATCGCCCTTGCCGGGAAGCTCATAGTTTTCCGGAATTTCCAGGTCAAAGGTCCAGGTGCCCTGCACGGAAACATTGTAATTGCCAGGCTCCTTTGTTCCCGCCAGCCCCTCCGTTACCAGACCGCCGGAAACATTTAGCGTCACCTCGTCATTTACCACGCCAGACAAGCGGAGTTCGCCGTAAACCGTGGCCTCCTCCTGGCTATTCTGAGGTTTTGAAGCGCTAAGCCCCGAAACGTCCCAGGTAAGCGGTCGCTTGGCGATGGTGATGGGGTAAGTTTTATCGCCTATATGGGTATCGCTCTCCGCGCTGATCGTCAGAGCATAGCTGCCGGCATTCTTTGGGGCTTCCATCAGGCTATTGCCATCGGTGTCCTTCCACTGATAGGTGTAGGTCAGCCCATCTACCGAGACACCGCTTTCATCGACAGCGATTGGCGTGCCGCTATAAGCTGCCGGTTGGCCGTCATAGGTCTTATTTTCCAGCACGATGCCTGAGATGGTAACTGCCGCTTTGTCCACCACGGTAATGGCAAAGGTGCTCTCGCAGGGTGCATACTTCCCGGTCACCGCCGCTGTTGCCGCCTTTATGATAATGACTGTCTCTTCCGCCGCATCCTCCGGTATGGACAGTGCACCGTCAGTAAGCTGCTTTTCCTCACCTTCGCCGACCTTATAGGTGACTGTGGGCACGGGAAGTCCATCTTCAAGATCCGAATCATGAGGATTCTCTACACGGACGCTCACCGGCACAGTGCGGCCCGCCTGCTGGTGGCTGGGGGCGATAATGGTTATCTTTGGCTGGGCAGGGCTGATGCTGACCGCCACCCGGGCCTCTCCAACAGCATAGTTTGCCGCATCCTCGGGAGTGAACTTCACTTCATAGCCTCCGCCTGCCAGAGGCCGGGCCTGGGGCTGTGCCCAGGACCAGGCCCCCTCGACTGTCTGCCCCCCATTCTCAGCGCTGCCCCCCGAAAGTTGAGCGTCTGCCAATGTTTGACCGTATTCGATAGCCGAAGCCGTGGGCGCTACCAGTGTAAGGTTGGCTTTGGTGATATTGGCAGTGATTTGGAAAGCTCCACTTTCCAGCGTGTAGTTTCCTGCGGTAACTGTGTCGTTTAGAGTAACATTGCCGGAAACGGATTTATTTGTTCCAGCGCCGGGACTGTCAAACTCAGCTGTTACGGTATAGTCATCGGTAGTCAGGTTTTCGCCATTCTGAAGTCCAATAAACTCCACTGTAACCTGGGTGGTGGTGCTGCCGTCATAGGTTTTATCCGTCCCGGCAACGCGCACACTCAATGGGGCCGGGGCGATTTTGCCTGTGGTGCTATCGGGCAGCTTTATATAGGAGGGAAACTTATAATTACCAGCCTTTTCCCCTGTCAAATGGATATTACTGATTGTGACGGTTTTTCCCTCGCCAACATCCTTGGTGTCAAAGGCAACATCAGCGGTTATCCCCACAGCTCCTTTGTCCCTGTCAGCAATATCCACATTTGCCAGGGAGAGCACGTCCTTTGCCTGGATTGCTGTGGTTCCATCGTAAACCTTTTCTGGTGGATTGATTGTGATCTCTCTCGTGGAGAGACTTTTGGGGCTGATAGTATAATTCAGAGTCAACGTTCCCTCTACGTTGTTTTTGCCGGTCAGGGTTATGAGGGCGCTGTCTCCGACCTCAATATTGTTGCTGTAGGTTACGTCAAAGTTGCCGTTGATTATGATGCTTTTTCCGCTGTGCGTTACTTTCAAAAAAGTTTCCGGAAAAATAACAGGCGAACCGGTATAAGATGTGCTTAGGTTTATGGTCTTTTCAAGGGTGGTTTCATTGGTTATCGTAAGTTTCTTCACGATAAAGTAATGCCGGTACCTTAGCCGGTGAGATGGCCCCACATCATAATTATACTCAATATATCGGTTGCCGCCATCTCCGGCAGGGCAGGCACTGCTGCCATACAAATACCCTATCGCCAGATTATCGCCACCCAAAGCAAATGTCTTGCCCAACACAGTCGTGTTTGAAGTTCTCTTTTTTGCCTGCTCCTCGACTTGCTGGCGCAGGTTGGTCCCGTCATAAGTCAAGTCCATCTCGACAGCGGGCGTAAGGCTATCCTCGCTATACTCAATGTAGTATTTATTGGCCGAACTGGTAACCGTCCCGCCCCCGGTCAGGTTCTCCGCGCCATGAATGGTGATCGCTCCGGCCACCTGTATGTTCGCGCCGCTGGGAACCGTCAGCTTGCCTCCCTTGGGAACATACATACTCTTGGGAGCATAGCCCCAGCTAGTGTCCCATGTGGCATTTCCATAGACGTAACAGCACCCGGTTTCGTCGATGCTTCCTGTTGCACTACGGTTCAGCACAGCGTTTTCTGCATGACTGCTCACAGCCTGCCAATAGGAGGAGGTTAAGTCGATCAGCCCGCCGCCGGTAATCCTTCCTTCTCCCTCATAGCTGTTGTTCACGCTCACACGGCCGCGGTTATCCAGCGTCCCATTATTTTTGAGATGGTTTGTACGGACACGCACACCGGCGGGAACTTCCAGAGTTTTACCCGCTGGGATTTCCAGAGCATAGGCGTCTGTAGTTGAGAGCTGTCCCGTAGTAAAGTTCGCAGGCAAAGCCACCGTCCCAGGCGAACTTTCGTAGAATAGGTTGCCCCTCACCTCGTGATCCGCACGTATGTTGCCGCCGGTTATGGACAGCCCTTTAAACCAGGCGTCAGAGATGCTGCCATCCGTGACAATTGTGCCGCCGGAAATTGTGATGGATGGGGACACCACTTCACCCGTACCCCCTGCCAGTGTTGGCCCGCCATATATACCATAGCCCAAATTTGTCATGGTAAGGTTTATATTGCCGCCGCTGATTGTGATTGGACCCTTTTCCGATCGTATGCCGTACTCGGATTTGAACGTCATACTACCGCCAGTAATGGTTAGGTCCTTTTCGGTGTGGAACAGGTAGCCTGCCGAGCTACCTTCCGCTATAGTTATTTTGCCGCTCTCCATCGTAAGGGTATCGCAGTTGACCAGGGTACTGTTCTCATCCACCGAACGGAACTCCAACGAGCCCTCCCCACTGATCGTGACTTTTTTTCCGGCTGCTGCGAAAATGTCGCATTGCCATGTATCGGTCTTTTGGATTATGTTGCTGCCCTGTAGGACAATGCGAACATCGGTTATCCCGTCGGGGAAAGCGACCATTGGCTTTACGCCGTTGACAAGAGAGCGCGCTTGCAGGTACAGATTGTTCAAGGTAAGCGTCCCGCTGCTCCCCTCCACTGTCCATGTCCACCCCTCTGCGTTGCCATCAGTAGTTTGGCTGGGCAGGTCAAGGTAAGTGGTCCGCGTGGGTTCTTCCGCCGCGCTGGCGCCTATGGCAAGCCCGAAAACGGTCAGGGCCAGGATCAGAATTGCAGTGAATATTTTCTTCATGGTAATACCTCCGTTATAGTTCTATATCAACCCCAAGCCCCGGGCGGCTGCAATGGCTTCAGCCCTTCCGCCGACCTCCAGCTTGCGGTAATTTTCCTTGATGTGATAGCGCACCGTGTCCGGCTTCATCCCCAGCCGTCCGGCAATCTGAGTGGCCGTGAAGCCCTCGCTCTGCAAGCGCAGGATTTCCAGCGCCGTGGGGGAGAAGTCCTCCCTCGCCGCCCCCGGCAGAAGGTAGCGGGGGTAGCGCCGGGCCATCTGCTTTGCCTCGTCCAGCACCTGCCGAAACCAGGGGCCGTCCCGGCTCTGGGCTTTCAAAAGCGGCAGGATTACCGGGCCCAGCTCGCTGATGAACCGCACGAACCGATAGCTCCCGGCCTCGTCCAGGGCGGCGGTGAGCAAGGGCTCCCACTCCGTCCCCAGCCGCTGGCGCACGATGGCCCCCAGCACTCCGGCCTCCATGCGGATGTACGTCCGATAGCAGCGCTCCGCATACTCGCCCAGCTTTTCCAGCAGGGCCAGGGCCTTGAGATTTTCGCCCAGCGCCAGGTAGCAGCGCACTTTGGTAAGGTAGCGGTAGCGCTCCATGGTGATGAACTCTTTGTCCTCGTCCGGGGCCTGTTCCAGCCACTCACGGACCGCGTCCATATCCCCACGATATAGTGCAATCCTGCACCGCACGGCCCGTATATTGGGCAAGAGCTGCATCACCCGCTGTTCCTCCACCGCCGACTGGAAGGAGTCCAGGATAGCCCCGGCGTTGGTCAGGTCCCCTTGCAGGATCATCATCCGCACCCGCTGGCCTACTGCTGAAAAGGCTACCTCCAAAGTGCCGCCGCACTCGGTTTCCACCTGACCTCGGGAGAGCAGGGTCAGCACCTCGAAGGTGTTCTCGCCCTTCTCAAACAGGCTCTCTCCCAGGGCAATCTTTGTAAGGCCCTTGCCGTACCGGCCCAGCACACGTTCCACAATCGGGCCGACTGTCCTTGCCAACGCCCGGTCCGAGCGGCTCCACTTGCAGAAGTCCTTGCCGCCGCTCATGGTGCTGGGCGCGTTGCTGGTGACGGAGAACTCCGGCAGGCGCACCCCCTGGTCCAGGAGCATGGCCGGGGCTTTCAGCATGATTTTCAGCACGTCCCGGCTCCCCCGGTGGGGCAGGCCGATGTCCAGATAGCACAGGCGGCTCTGAGCCTCGCGCCTGGCGCCGCCGGTGGCGGTTTTGGCGAATTCAGCCAGCTTATCGTACCAGTATTCGCTCTTTTCCGGGTCCATGAGCATGGAGTGGAGCATGGAGAGCCCCGCCATCAGCACCGGGCTTTTGGCGGCCTCGTCCTCGTCCATGCCAAGATAGTACCGGCGCAACTCATAGTAATGGCCCGCGCCGGGGTTCACCCGCACATTGCGGATGAGCAGCTCTCTGATCTGAGCCTGATCGCCGCTGCACTCGTACATTTCCAGCGCCTCAGTAACCTGGCCGTTCATCTCGTACCAGACCCCGGCGTTCTTCTGGCAGGTCTTGATTTGTTCCTCGCCCAATGCCTGCACAGCCTTCTCACGCAGAGCGTGAAGAAGCACAGGCCGCAGGCGGTAAGTTTCGCCACTCTGGATGAGGAAGTTCCCGGTTTCAGCGGCCTTTTGCAGATAAGCCGAAGCCTGGCGGCTGGCGGTGATGAGCTCGGCCAGGGGCAGGGTAAACGCGTCCACCACGCTGATTTTCATGAGAAATTCCAGCAGGTCGCTGTCCCATTCCGCCATCACATAGTCGGTGAGATAGCGGGTGAAGGCGTTGTGAATCTCCTTCTGCATCTGGGGACCGGGGGCCATGCCTTCTGCCATTTTCAGGGCCGCGTGACGCACGATGTAGGAGTTGCCGTCAGAATGCTCCGCCAGAAATTGCAGCTCATCCCCGGTGTAAGCCAGCCCCAGGCTGTCCAGGAACCCGGCGATCTCCCGCCTGCCCAGCTTCAGGTCGGCCTCGCTGAGAATCATGAAGCCCATGTTCACATACTCCGGCATGAGCCAGGCTGGGACCGGGCTTCTGCTCACCAGAATCAGCCATATATCCGGGCTGGCTACTAAACTCTTGACCAGTTCCCGCCGGGATTCGTCCAGCAGATGCAGGTCGTCCAGCGCCACGGTTCCCTGGGCGGGCAGAGCGCTCTTGTCCCAACGGCGGTCGCTGCACGAGAGGTAAACATGGCGGCGCTTTGCCAGGAACTTCTGCAAAAAGGAGGTCTTGCCGTAGCCGGTGGCCCCGTAGATGTAGGCGGTCTGGCCAAAACTTTTTGCGGCTTTCAGCTTGCGGTACGCGCTCAGCGGCATGATGTACTGTTCCAAGGCTTACACCTCCACTCTGAAGATTCGCGCCAAAAAGCCACAGGCAATACTGATGTGTTCCTGCGGCTCCGTATTCGGTATGGGGTAAAAATGGGCGCAGTTATCCCTTGCTTGCTTGCTTGCTTGCTTGCTTGCTTGCTTGCTTGCTTGCTAAACAATTATTGGCGCTCATCTCGAAATTTCAACCCTTTTTCTGTAAATTTTTTGTGAAATCTAGGCTTTTATCGGGCATCACAAGCCGATGATATCACATTATACAGCTTGGGGGCCGGGAAGTACACTCCCTAAGTTGGGTAGTTTGGGAATACTTTTTGCAAAGGTGGTATCGCCACCCATGATGACCATTTCTTTTTGTACGTTGATTCTATCAAGAACAAAATATGCAAGCATCATCTAATTCCTATAATTATCTACTGGAAAGGAGAGCCTGCGGTTAAGAAACGGTGATGGTTTAACGATAGCCCTAATAAAATAACGATACCCAATAAATCAACGATAGCCCCAGCGTCAAAATGCCCGAAATGCGAAAAAGCCCACCGCTGGTTTGGAAATTTATCCGGCTAGCAGCGGGCTTTTGCTTAAAAATGTTAGAAAAACGGCCATTTTAGGCGGTTTTTGGCAAAAATCAAGGACGTTTACCCCGATACACTTTGTATCAAAATAAACGTCCTTAGATGGTGGGGGTGGAGGGGGCAAAGCCCCCTCCCCGCCGGAGGCCACCCCGAAAACGGCCCCCCAGCTTGTGGCCGGGGGGGCCGTTTTGCTTTGCGCTCTACCGGAACAGCGTACAGACGCCTGATTCCCGGTAGTACCGGATTCTTTTTTCGATCTCTTCCTTAGGGACCTTGAAATATTCCGCCAGGCAGCCAATGCACAGGAAGTCCTCCGCGCCCCGGTTAACCATCTTCCAGTAGATGGCCCGGTCGTCCTGGCCCAGAGGCGCGCCGCACTGGCGGCAGGTCAGATAGTTGCTCACCGGACCTTCACAAGCTTGGCCCGGAACACCCGGCAGCCGTGGGCCTCGATCTGCGCGGCGTACCGCTCGGCAAAGGTTCCCTCGGTTTCATGGGCCCAGCAGTCGTACATCTCAAGGCCCATGCCCGCGGCGGCCGGAATGCCCATGTCCCAGAACTGCAAGGACATCTCCGCCTTGCGGTCGCCCAGGTTGAACAGGCCGATGGCCAAAGAGCCGTCGCTCATGGGCTTCACCAAAGCCATCAGCGCCGCCGGGTCATGGCCGGACACCACATAGGGACCCCGGCACTCGATGTCCTGGTTGATGGCGATCACATCCGGATTGCACAGGGTCTCCTTGGTGTAATCGCTCATCTTGCGGATGTCGCAGCCGATCATCAGAGGGGAATTCATGATGGCCCAGAGGGAGAAGTGGGTGCGGTATTCCTCGTCCGTACAGCCGCCCTTCACGCTGCCGATGAAGTCGTTGTTGCTGCCCCCGTGCATGCCCACCACCAGCATGTCGATGTCGTTGTGGCAGAAGGGGCCGGAGTAGGCAGTCTTGTCCATCTGGGAGAGGGCCAGGTTTTTAATGGACTCCCAGCTGTCCTGGATGTCCCCGGTGGAGCGGAACAGCTGGGCCCCGCTGCCCTGAATCCAGCTCCACACGTCGTCGGAGCCCCAGTTGCAGGCGGAGAAGAGGATGTCCCGGCCGCAGTTGCGCAGGGCCAGGCTCATGCGCTTGTAGAGCATCTCCCCGTCCATATGCCGGGGCTTGTAGCAGTTGTCGTACTTCAGGTAGTCCACGCCCCAGGCGGCAAAGGTGGCGGCGTCCTGGAACTCGTGCTCAAAGCTGCCGGGGTATCCGGCGCAGGTGTGGGTGCCGTCGCAGGAATACATGCCGAACTTTAAGCCCTTTTCGTGGACATAGTCTGCCACAGCCTTCATGCCATGGGGGAACTTCTCCGGGTCCGGCACCAAAAAGCCGTCCTTGTCCCGCTGGCGCAGGCTCCAGCAGTCGTCGATGACCACGTACTCGTAGCCCGCGTCCTTGAGGCCGGAGCTGGCCATGGCGTCGGCGGTCTCCTTAATCAGGTCCTCGTTGATGGCGTGGGTGAAGGTGTTCCAGGAGTTCCAGCCCATGGGCGGGGTGAGGCCGAGAAATTTGTTTTGCATAGGGGGTTCCTCTTTTCGGGAGAATATTGGTGGGGCTTTGGGTTCATTCTATCCCGGCGGGGTGGAAAAGTCAATGGGCCGGCCGGAAATATTTCCCGCAGGCCCGCGGCGGCCGGGCCGGCAGGCGGGAAGCCGCCGAATTTTTTTCGCTTTTATCATACTTCGGGCTTTTTCGGACACACTAGCCTCGCACGCCAAAAATAACGCAAAGCGAGGGATTTCCGTATGAAAAACCGTTTGGAATGCCAAGTCACGTCCTGCCGCCACAACGAGAACGACCTGTGCTGCCTGGACAGCATCAAGGTGGAGGGCCCCGCCGCCCGCCAGAGCAGCCAGACCTGCTGCGAGTCTTACGAGCCCCGCACCCAGTCCGGCATGAACGCGGTCTCCGGCCATGGCTGCGCCTGCCTGGAAACCTCCATTGACTGCAAGGCCCACAACTGCACCTATAACAACAACTGCAAGTGCGAGGCCGAGTGCGTCTGCGTGGGCTGCTGCTGCTCGGACGTAAGCTCCAAGAGCGGCACCGAGTGCTGCACCTTCCAGCAGGGCTAAGCCTCTCTCAGCTGTAGGCAATGAAAATGGATGGAACTCTTTTTTAAGAGAGTCCCATCCATTTTTTAATGCAGTTTTTTGCAAAGCACACCCGGAGCACCTGGTGTAAACAGGGAGCGGCCAAAGGGCGCAGTTTTAGGGAGTAGTACGGAGTGGCCGTAAGGCGCACAGGGCGCGCCTTACGGCAAGACCGTGGGACTCCGTCCCACGCCCTGCCACCTTTGAAAAGGGTGAGCGTCTGCCAGTGGCAGACAAGCTGCGAACCGACCGAGACGGCAGGCGAGACGGACGAAACTTTTACTGTTGCGCTTAGGAAGCTTTCTCCTTATATAAACGCCCCAAGCCCTGTGCCGTCTCTCGTCAAGCATCCTTCCGAGTGCTCAGCTTCAAATTACCGCCACTGTTAAGCGTGTAAAAGTTCTTGAAGATCGTGCGACTTCATTTTCAATGAAGTCGGAAACTTCTTTCAAGAAGTTTCTTAACCCGCCACAAAGTGCTTCAAGACGCTGCTGCCGTCCGCTGGGCCGGGCCAGGGCTGGGAGAGGTCCAGGCCCGCGTGCATGAGCAGCGCGCCGGAATATTTGCGGCCGGTCTCCTGGTCCACATAGATTTTCTCCGGGTCCAGGCCCCGCAGGCGCTGGGCCTGGTACAGGTTCTCCGGACGGCGCATGACTACCCGGGTGAACAGGACCTCCGTCTTGTCGGGACTGACGAACTCCCAGTCGCACACAAAGGGGTCTGCCGCCGGGTCGGTGATCCGGTACAGGTCGCCGTAGTGGGTCAGGTCGTAATACTTGTGGTAGTCCGCCACCTGGGCCTTGGCAATGGCCTTTTCCTCCTCGGTGAGCTTCCGGGGGTCCAGCTCAAAGCCGTGGCTGCCCATCAGGGCCACGTTGCCCTTGGTGGCAAAGCCCGTGCGGGGGCTGGCGGAAACATGGGCCCCCATGCTGGCCGGAGGATAGCACAGGGACGCGCCGAACTGGATGGTCAGCCGCTCGATGGGATCGGTGCAGTCGCTGGTCCAAATTTGGGGGGAATAGTAGAGCATGCCCGGGTCAAACCGCGCCCCGCCGCTGGAGCAGTTCTCCAGCAAAATGTGGGGGAAGGTGCTGGTGATGCGGTCCATCAGCTCATACACGCCCAGTACATACCGGTGGAAGAACTCCCCCTGGCGCTCCGGGGGCAGCACCGCGTTGCCGGCCTCGGTGATGTTCCGGTTGCAGTCCCACTTGATGTAGTCGATCTTGTTCTGGGAGATCACGTCGTACATCTGCTGGAAGATGTTGTCCCGGACCTCCTTCCGGGTCATGTCCAGCACGCACTGGTTGCGGCTCAGGGACTTGTCCCGGCCCGGGGCCTTGATGATCCAGTCCGGATGGGCCCGGTACAGGTCGCTGTCCGGGTTCACCATCTCCGGCTCGTACCAGATGCCGAACTTAAGGCCCGCGGCGTTCACCCGCTCGATCAGGTGGGAAAGGCCGCCCTTGAGCTTCTGCTCGTTGACCTGCCAGTCGCCCAAGCCCGCCCGGTCGTTGTTCCGGGCCCCGAACCAGCCGTCGTCCATGACCAGCATCTCCACGCCCAGCTTGGCGGCTTCTTCCGCGAACTCCACCAAGAGCTGGTCGTCAAAGTCGAACACGGCGGCCTCCCAGTCGTTGATGAGGATGGGCCGCTTTTTCTTGGTCCATTGGCTGCGGGAAAGGTGGTCCAGGTAGAGCTTGTGGAAGTCCCGGCTCATAGCGCCCAGGCCCTCTTCCGAGAAGACCATCACCGCCTCGGGAGCCTGGAAGCTCTCGCCAGGGGCCAGACGCCAGCGGAAGGTGCTGGGGTTGATGCCCGCCAGCAGCCGGGGGCAGCCGGGGGTGTCGACCTCAATCTCCATGGCAAAGTTGCCGCTGTAAACCAGGTTCACGCCGATCACCTGGCCATACTCCTCGCCGCTGTCCTGACGGGCCAGGGCCACAAAGGGGTTGTGGTTGGGGCTGGTCATGCCCCGCTTGGACTGAATGGCCTGGAGGCCGTGCTGCAGGGGATGGCGCACCACGGTGTTTTCCTTGGCCCAGCGGCCGTACATGTGGATCATGTCGTAATCCATGGTGGGCAGCTCCAGGCAGAGGCTGTAGGCCCGCTCCAGGTCCAGGGGCTGGTCCCCGGCGTTTTCAAAGCGGACGCTGCGGGCCATGGCCCCGTGGTTTTCAAACACGGTGTAGAGCAAAAAGGCCTTCAGGCCCGTGACCGGGTCGGCCAGCTCCACCTCCAGGGTCTGGGCCTCGCCTTCTTTGGCAAAGGTAGCGGGCAGGCCGGGAAGCTCCGGCTTGCCGGGGGTAATGGTATGGCCCACGTAGCGCAGGTCCGTGACCGTGTTGCCGGCGGCGTTGCGGGCCTCGGCGGCAGAGATGCGGAAATCGCCGGTGGAGGCGCCGGGGCATTCCTGGGGGACCACGTCCAGGGTAAAGCGGGGGTCGCTGACCTGGGGGTTCCGGGGGGAGAGGGAGTCGTACCAGCCCCGGTACATGAGAGGCTGAAGGTCCGTGTCGGGAATTTTGGGGCCATAGTACAGGTGGACCAGGTAATTCTGCTCATACACCATAAAGGCATAGGAGGAGGTTTTGGTGTCCAGCTTAAAGAGCTTGGTTTGGGGGTCATAGAAGATTGGCATGGGGAGCCTCCTTTGAATGGGGGATTTTTCATCGGTTTCTGGGGGTAATTATAGCACAAGGGGGAGAAAAGTCAAGGCGTGATTTTGGGATGGGCGCAGCAGTTTAGAAGTATTACGGAGTGGGGTCTCGCCTGCCGGCTCGGTCGGGTCAGAACGATTGCCACTGGCAATCTTCTCCCTCCGGCGGCCAAGTTCATCAGAGATGAACTTGCGGGGCTCTGAGTCTCGGCTCCGCCTCGGTCGGTTCGCGGCATGTCTGTCACTGGCAGACGCTCACCCCCTAAGAACCCCGCAACCTTTAAAAAGGTTGACGAAACTTTTACACGTTTAGGTGAAGTGGGACGCGCAAGCTCCGCGCTCGGTTTGGGGCTTGCTGGCAGCTGAGAAGGACAAAACTTTTACGCTGTTGCGTGAAGTGGAAGGAGCAGGCTGAGAGCTCATTAAGAACCTGGAACCGAGCGCCAAGCACACGCCTCACACCCATAATAAGCGTGTAAAAGTCTTTGGGGATTCTTAAGACCCTTTCTTCAGAAAGGGTCTTAAGCCGCCGGAGGCTATTTCCGAGATTTACATAAAAACTTTCCAAAACTTTTCGCCAAGACTTTTCCCCCTTCGTCTTGACTTCTCCGCCAACCATCGTTTTTAGCGGGAAACCCCCATTTTCTCTTATCTTCCAAACGACAGATATTTTTCTTTTTACGATGTATAATTCCATCGTTGCCCGCAAAAGGGTTTCCATAATTTTATCTTGAGGCGGTGTTATGAACATGGAACTGACCAAATTGAAACAGACGGCCTTCCGGCTGGCGGAGGCCCTGCGCGCCGGACAGGCCCGGAAGCTGCTGGTGATGCTGGGGAGCTTCCTGGCCGGGCTGGTGTGCTCCCGCGGGCTGATGTTCGGCAAGTACGCCCCCTTTGGCGTGGCGGCGGCGGCCAGCACGCCCCGGGAGGGCCTGTGGGCCGGGGCCCTAGGAGCCTTTCTGGGCTATCTGCTGCCCTCGCCGGTGTATGTGCCCGTGCGCTATGCGGCGGCGCTGGTGGCGGTCACGGCCATCCGCTGGTCCCTCTCCGAACTAAAAAGCGTGAACAGCCATCCGCTCTTTGCCCCGGGCGCGGCCTTTCTGCCCCTGCTGCTGACCGGCATGACCATGGTGTTCCTCAACGGCTCCATCAGCTACACGGCGGCGCTGTATGTGGCGGAGTCTTTTCTGGGGGCGGGCAGCGCCTACTTTTTAAGCCGGACCTCCGGCATTCTGGCCGGGAAGGAGGGCCTTCCCCGCCCTGGCCTTTACGACAGCGGCGACCTGGCGGCGCTGACCGTGAGCCTGGGCCTGGGGGTGCTCAGCTTCTCCCAGGTCAGCGTCATGGGCGTGTCCATCGGCCGGGTGATGATGGTGCTGCTGGTGCTTACCTGCGCCCGGGCCGGGGGCATCTCCGGGGGGGCTGTGGCCGGGGTGGCGGCAGGGGCCGTGCAGGGGCTCTCCACGGCGGGGCTCTCCTACTTATCCGGAGCCTATGGGCTGGGCGGGCTTATGGCCGGGGTCTTCGCGCCCATGGGGAAGATCGCCGCAGCCATCGCCTTCATCATCTCCCACGGGGTGGCCTCCTTGCAGGTGGGCTCCGGGAACGCCCAAATCATCACCGGGGCGGTGGAGGTGGCGGCGGCCACGGTGCTGTACATGTTTTTGCCCAAAAGCCGCCGGATCGGGGAGCTTTTCGGCCTGCGGGCAGATTCCCTCTCCGGCGGGGCCCTGCGGGGCAACATCGTGCTGCGCCTGCGCTGCGCGGCCCAGGCCCTCAACAGCGTGTCCGCCTCGGTGGAGGAGATCAGCAAAAAGCTGAGCGCCGTGTGCGCCCCCAATTTGCAGGGCGTGTACAACAAGGCCACGGAGACCGTGTGCGCGGGCTGCGCCCTGGGCACGGTGTGCTGGCGCAAATACAAGGACCAGACCCTGGAGAATTTTTCCCAGCTCTCCCAGCGGCTGAAGGAAAAGGAGCGGCTGGAAACCAGCGACTTCACCAAGGCATTCTCCGACCGCTGCTGCCGGGCCGGGGAGATGCGGGACGAGGTGAACAAAAACTATGCCCGCTACCTGCTGAAAGAGTCCGCCGAGCTGCGCACGGCCCAGGTGCGGGAGGTGGTGGAGGAGCATTTCCGGACCACGGCGGGCATTTTGGAGGAGATGGCCGGGGAGTTCTCCCTCTATGAGCATTTCGACGAGGAGGCCGCCCAGCGGGTGGCGGGCATTCTGCGGGAGAACGGCGTGACCCCCCTGGAGGTCTGCTGCCGGGTGGACAAGTACGGCCGCATGACCATCGAGGCGGAGATCGGCCGGGAGCGCCAGAAGCGGCTGAACCGCTCCGCCTTTACCCGGGAGATCTCCGCGGCCTGCGGCCGGGTGTTCTCGCCCCCCTGCGTCAGCACGGCGGAGGACCGCTGCCGCATCCAGATGTGCCAGCGCCCCCTTTTGGAGGTGGGCCGGGGCTTTTCCCAATACTGCGCGGGGGGCGGGGCCTTCTGCGGGGACAGCACCAATGTGTTTTACGACGGCGGCGGGCGGCTGATCGCGGTGCTCAGCGACGGCATGGGCACCGGAGGCCGGGCGGCGGTGGACGGAGCCATGACCTCGGCCATGGCGGAGAGCCTCTTAAAGGCGGGCATCGGCTTTGACAGCATGCTGCAAACCGTGAACTCGGCCCTCTTGGCCAAGTCGGGGGACGAGTCCCTGGCCACCATGGACGTGGCCTGCGTGGACCTGTTCACCGGGCGCACGGAGTTCCGCAAGGCCGGGGCGGCCTGCACCATCGTGCGGCGGGGGCGGCGCAGCGAGGTGATCGAGGCCTCCAGCGTGCCGGTGGGCATTATGCCGGGGGTGGAGTTTGCCAGCTACCAGCGGGACCTGAGCAGCGGGGACCTGGTGGTCATGGTGTCGGACGGGGTGGTGGCCTCGGGCTGCGAATGGCTGGTGGACCTGGTGATGGCCTGGGAGGAGGACGAGAACCCCAACCTGCTGGCCCAGCAGATCACCGAAGAGGCCCGGAAGCGGCGGGCGGACGGCCACGAGGACGACGTGACCGCCCTGGTGCTGGCGCTGCAATAGGGGCCCGCGCACAGGAAGCGTCCAAACGCGCGTTTTGTTATAGAGAAAAGCTCGCTAAGCACAACAGTAAAAGTTTCGTCCTTCTCGCCTCCCGGCTCGGTCGGCGCTGAACGGCCGCCACTGGCGACCAGCGCCCTTTTTTAAAGGTTGCGGGGTGTGGGGTGACTTCGCGTAGTGAATGTCGTGAGCCCGGAACCGAGCGCCAGTGTACGTCTCACACTTACGATAAGCGTGTAAATGTTTTGTCCACTTTTTCAAAAGTGGTGGGGGTGGAGGGGGCAAAGCCCCCTCCCC